>JASHPF010000133.1 GCA_030038295.1 Streptosporangiaceae bacterium | reverse complement strand
CGGCCGCGCCGCGGCGGCCAGGCCGGGCGCGCGCGCGGAGTTCGCGGACTGGCGGTTCGCGCCGAACATCGGCGGCCACCCGGACAGCTACGAGCTGGAGAACCAGGCCATGGACCGGGCCGGGCACGTGCTGGCCGCGATGCGCGCCGCCGCGCCGTGGGCCGGGCGGGTCCTCGTGGACCTCGGCTGCGGCACCGGGTACTGGCTGCGCCGTTATGCCGGCGAGGCAGCCCGCGTTATCGGCGTGGAGCCGGATCCGGCCCTGCGGACCGTGGCGACGCACGCGGCCGGGGCACTGCCGGCCACTGACGTACTGGCCGGATCGGCAGAGCGCCTCCCGCTGCCGGATAACAGCGTCGACGTCGTGCACGCGCGGTTTGCTTACTTCTTCCCACCCGGCGTCGAGGCCGGCCTCGCCGAAGTGCTGCGGGTCCTGCGGCCGGGCGGCAGCCTGGCCGTGGTGGACAACGACTACCGCTCCGGCGAGTGGGCCCGGCTGCTCGCCGCGACGGCCGTTCGGTCCCCGCTGCGAACGGCTGATGAGGTCGACGCGTGGTGGCGGGAGCGCGGTGCGGCCCGGCTCGAGGTGCGGTCGGAACTGCGGTTCGACCGCCGGTCGGAGCTGGCGGCCGTGCTGTATATCGAGTTTCCCGCTGCGGTTGCGAGGCGTTGGCTCCGCAGTAACCCCAAGGCCACGAGCCTGAGCTACGGATACGTCGTGTTCACCCTGGTCGCCTAGGCGCCGCCCGACGACCGCGGTCCGGCGGCAGCCTCGTCGCCGTGTTCGTGCGCAGCCCTAGACGGCCGGCCGGAGCTGCTCGTTGCCGCGGTGCTGCGGGCCGCGGGGTCCGTAGTCGAGCTCGGCGCCGTTGTTGCTGCTGTGGATGACCGAGGCAGGAGCGTCGTAAGGATCCATGACCGACTCGACGAAGACCAGGCTGTCGTTTGGTGCGGCCAGCGCTTTTTCCAGGTCGGCAACGGTCTTGACCAGGAACGACTTTGCCGTGGTGTCCGGGCGGAACACCCTCGGCAGCTCGGTGTAGGCCCAGGTCGCGATGTCGTTGTAGTCCGCGGTCTTGCCCATGTACCCACGCTCGATGGTGTAGCCGCCGTTGTTGATCAGGAAGATCACCGGCTTGCAGTCGTGCCGCAGCATCGTGGACAGCTCCTGGGCGGTCTCCTGGAACGAGCCATCGCCGATGAACAGCAGGTGGCGGCGCTGCGGGGCCGCGGTCAGGGTACCCAGCAGGGCCCCGACGCTGTAGCCGATCGAGCCCCAGATGACCGACGCGACGACGGTGCACTTGGGCGGCAGCTTGAAGCCGAAGATGGCGTACGACGTCCCGTTGTCGGTGAGCAGCACGTCTCCTGGCCGCAGGTAGCCCTGCAGGGTTTCCCAGTACGCGGCCTGCGTGAGCTTAGCCGAGCCGTCAGCATGAGCGCCGGCGGGGATCGCCGCTGCCAGGTGCGGCATCGCGCGGCCGGTGACTTGCGGGACCGCGTCGGTGACGGCCCGCAAGACCTCCCTGAGCGTCACCGCCTGGTAGTTATCCTGGCCCACGTCCACCGAGTGCCCGCGAGCGCGGATTGTGCTGGCGGGCAGCTTGGCGGTGTAGTCGCCTGAGGTGCCGTCGATCGGCCGGTAGCCGAGGGACAGCAGGCAGTCGGCCTCCTCGACGGCCTGGATGGTGGCCGGGGCGCTGGCCTTGCCGTTGTAGATGCCCGCGTAGTAGGCGAACGTCTCGTCGATCACTCCCTTGGCCGGGCCGGTCACCGCGACCGGTGCCTGCAGCTTCTCCGCCAGCCCCATGACCTCCGTCGCGGCGCCGTACTGGTCGACGTCCCGGTCCACCAGGATCGCCGGTGACTTGGCCTGCGACAGCTGGTCGGCGATCGCGGCAGCGCACGACTTCAGCCGCTCGGGATCGCTGCGCGGCTCGGCGAGCGCCAGCCGCGCCGCCGGAACCTCGATCTCCAGGTAGGCGATGTCCGACGGTAGCTCCATGTACACCGGCAGCTTCTCCCGCCAGGCGGTGAGGATCAGCCGGTCGATCTCGGTGGCCGCGTTGGCCGGGGTCAGCCTGGCCTCCGCCGCGGTCACCTGTGCCAGGGCGCCAAGGAACCGGTCCCAGGTCCCGTCGGCCGTCGTGTGGTGCATCCCCAGGCCGCGCTCGATCGACCGCAGCGGTATCGACCCGGCGATCAGGATCACCGGCACGTGCTCGGCGTACGAGCCCGCGATCCCGTTGATCGCGCCCAGAGCGCCGACCGCGTTAGTCACGGCCAGCGCGCCGATTCCGTTCAGCCGGGCGTAACCGTCGGCCGCATACGACGCGTTCATCTCGTTGCACGTGCCGACCCATTTCAGGCCGCCGTCCTCCATCTGCCGCAGCAGCTCCAGGTTGAAGTCACCGGGAACACCGAATACATGACCGATGCCCGCCTCCTGCAGCCGACGGACAAGGAAATCCCCGATGGTCATCGTCCGGCTCTCGCCGCCGCGCCCTGCGTCCTGCGCTCTATCACCCATGCGCTCAGCCAGCGTTGTCACGTTGCCTCCCCCGAGACCAGGTAGCTCGCGTCAGGACACCTGGCGCGTAGACCACTGCCCCCAACGTTCCCTGGTGAGCCGCAGGTCGGCGGTCGGCGGCAGCCATTTGCCGAATTCCCAAGCTCCGACGGGTGCAAACAAGCCCTGGCTCGGGG
>JASHPF010000132.1 GCA_030038295.1 Streptosporangiaceae bacterium | reverse complement strand
TCCGGGCGGGCTTCTTCGTGTCGGTCAACGCTTGGTCACTCCCCACTTTGACGGGACGACCCTCATGTTAGGGAACCGCCATCCGGAGGGCTTCTTCAAAGCTGATCGATCGCTGCTCGGCCCGTCCCGCTGGACCTTCCATCGACTTCGTGCGGTCCGGCGGGCTATATGCCCGGTATGAGCGCGTCAAATCGATGGAAAGTCTTCCACCGCCACCACCGATAACGGACGTTTCGGGCCACCCCGGAACTGAGCGTGAGCACTCCGAGCACGACGGCCCCCACAGGTGCCATGCGTGCCCGCAAGGACGTCGGAATGCCCACTCCGCCCCCACCTACTTCGCGCGCGTCGGGACAAGCGTAGGCAGCCGACGTTCCGAAATCGTTACGAACGACCGCTGACACGCACCGATCGTCGCCCGCATGGCGCCAGGCGAGGGCTAGCAGCGCGAGGGGAACGAGGCACCGGCCGGCTAGCCGAACGTGAAGTCGTACGCCTGCACGCCCGGCGAGACAGTCAGCAGCAGCGTTCCGGTGCTCGTCGCGCTGGCCTGGTACAACGTGTACAGACCCGGCACCCCGCCGACCTTGATCGTCTTGTAGGGCCGGCCGTTAAGGCTCTCCTGGATGGTCCCGCTGCCGCCGAGGACAAGGTAGACGTCCTTGGCCAGGAAGCTGAGCTCCATCTCGGCGCCGGTCCCCGCGGTAGCTTCCTGCGCGTGCTCGGTCCACGTCCCTGACAGTCCCAGGCCGCCCAGCGGAAGGGTGCTGGGGAACTGGTAAACCGCGGGCGCGTTCTCCGCGACGATGACGCTCGGGACGAGGTACTGCAGCCGCTCGTAGCCGACATAGGTCTCCGGGTTCATCTCACCGGTCGGGGTGAGGTCAGGGACATCGGTCGCCGGCGGCAGCCGTAGACCTGGATGAGCATCGGTGAGCAGTTCTCGGATCAGTTGCTCGGTCGTCGAGTAGTCGCCCTCGCCGAAGTGCACATGGCCCACAAGTCCCTGCGCATCGATCAGGTAGTCAGCCGGCCAGTACTCGTTGTCGTAGGCATTCCAGGTGTCGTAGCCGTCGTCGATAGCAACCGGATAACGCACGCCGAAGGCCGCCGCTTCGGTTCGGACGTTCGAGACAATGTGCTCGAACGCGAACTCGGGGGTGTGCACGCCGACCACCACGAACCCGTCCTTGGCGTAGTCGCGGTACCAAGCCTCGACATGCGGCAGCGTGCGCTGGCAGTTGATGCAGGAATAGGTCCAGAAGTCGACGAGCACGACCTTGCCGCGCAGCTCGGAGATCGTGAGCGGCTTGCCGCCGGGGGTGTTCAGCCAGGCCGTGATGCCCTTGAAGTTCGGGGCCGGCCCGCAGTCCACCAGCCCGGTGGCATTCGGGTCGCACTTGGTCAGCGAGGTGGCCTGCACACCGGTGAGCGCATTGAGCTGACTGCGTACCGTGGCGGAGCCCTGCAGCGCGGTCGAGTAGCTCGGCACGTCGCGCTCCAGGCCCTGGAATGCGTTGAACGCAATCGCGACCGCCATCGCGATCAGCACCGCACCGCCGACCAGCCGGAGCTGCGGCGCGCGGCGGCGCAGCGCGGTGATGCGCCCCGATAGCTGCCCGCCTGCCAGGGCGACGGCCAGCAGCGGTATCGCGGAGCCGACCGCGAATGCCGCCGTCACCAAGACGGCCGTGAGCCCGACTCGGTGCGTCGCGCCGACCACGGTGATGGCGGCCAGGATCGGCCCGGCACAGGGGACGTAGAGCAACCCGAGCGCGAGGCCCAGCGCTAACCCGCCACCGCGGCCGCTCGGCTGCCGGGTTCTCAGCCGGGCGAACGGCCGCTCGAGCAGGGCGCCGAGGGGCGGGCTCAGGTAACCAAGGCCGACCAGGATCAGCAGAGCGATGCCAGCGTCCCTGAGCGAGTCCTGCGGCAGGTGCAGCGCCGAGATGATCTCCGAGCCTGCCAGGATCAGGATGCTGAAGCTCAGCACCAGGCCCGCGACGACGGCGACCGAGCGGCCGACACCGGCTCTGCGCGGGGCTTCGTTCCCCGCGCGCTGCGCGGCTGCGTTCGATCCGGTCGCCCCTACGACCAGCACGACCGGGAGCACCGGGAGAATGCACGGGGAGATGCCGGCCAGAAAGCCGGCGACCACTCCGACGAGCACGAGCCCGATCATGTGGCCCTCGCTTTCCCGCCTCGGCGTGCGCGCCCGTACTTCGTCGCCGACTACGGCTCCGGCTTGGTCGGGGACATCGGCTCCCGTCTGGCCGGCGGAGGATGGCGAGGTCTAGGACGGACTCACCCGGTCGGCTGCCTGTCCGCACAGCGCGTCGAGCCGTTCCAGCGTCCTGATCATGGCCTCGGTCCAGACCTTGCCGTCGTCCATCATGGCGCGCGCCTCTTCCGGGGCTTGTGCGCAGTTGTAGATCTCGGTCACGACCGTCGCCTCCGGGCCATCCGGCGTCAGCTGATAGCTCCACCTATGGCCCCATCGGGACGGCTCCGCGCCATCCGCGGCGGCTGCCGGATGGCCGCGCCCCGCCTCGGGCTCCCACCCGATCCGCCGGTCCTGCTCATACTCCACGACGTGATTGTTCATCTCGTAGTCGCCCAGATGGGAGTAGTACATCTTCATCACGAAGATGTCCCCCACGCCGGAGATCATCGCAGCGGAGGCGGCCCCTCGCAGGCTCCCAGAGCCGTCGAGCTGCACGTGCCGTGCCGGATTGGCCAGGATCTGGAATATGTCGTGCGCAGGAGCACAGATGCGGCGCGACACGGCAACAGGCTGGTAGTCAGCATCCGTCATGGTCGTTCCTTCCGCTCCGGCCAGCGCCCCGGCTGGCTCCTCATGGCGACGACGATCGGCACCGGCGCGGATGGACACCTTCACGTTCAGCGTCCGTGCGGCGTCGGTCAGCTCCCGATGCGGTAGCGGAGGTGAACGACGCCGCTTCGGAAGCGGCGCTCGGCGCAGAGCTGGAGCCGAATGCGAATCCCGTCCGGCAACGCGCGCTTTCCGCCGCCCACAATGATCGGACAGAGGAACAGGTGACACTCATCGACCAGACCCGCGGCCATTGCCTGGCCAGCGAGCTCGGCACCGCCGACCGCGACATCGCGGGCCGACGACTCCGTGAGTCGGCGGACCGCAGCGGGGTCGAAATCGCCCTCGAGGCGGGTCCGCTCGCTCGATGGCGCGCGCAGCGACCGGGAGTACACGACCTTGTCGGCCGCTCGCCAGATCTCCGCGAAGTCACGCGTCACAGCCGACTCATCGCCGCTGGCACGCACGGTCTCCCAGAACACCATCGTCTCGTACATCCGGCGCCCGTACAGGTAGGTGCCGATCGGCCGCAGAAGGTCATTGACGAGGGCGTGTACCTCGTCATCGGGCGCCGCCCAGTCGAAATTGCCCTGCTTGTCTTCGACGTATCCATCCAGCGATCCGATCGCTGCGTAGATCAGCCTGGCCATGTCAACCTCCGCTGTCATCATGCGCCCCGTGGCCGATCTTTCGGCGAGGTCTGTGCACTCCTGAGACCTCGACTACGAGCACACCAGGAATCGCGCCACGACTGCGGTGCGGGCGACTGGGGCTGCGGTCACGGGCCATCGGCCAGTCGATCTCCATGTCACAGACGGCCGGGGCTGTCTCGTCTCCGGCTGAGAGTCAATTCCTGGAAATCAGGAAGGTGATGGTCATGCGGGTGTTCGTGGCGGGCGGGACCGGGGTCATCGGGCGGAAGCTGGTGCCGCAGCTGGTGGCCGGTGGCCACCAGGTGACGGGGACCACGACGAGCGCCGCCAAGCTGGGCTTGCTGCAGCAGCTAGGTGCGGAAGGGGTCGTCGTCGACGGGCTGGACGCGGTCTCGGTCGGAGCGGCGGTGGCCGCCGCACGGCCGGACGCGATCGTCAACGAGATGACGGGCCTTTCTGAAGCCCACGCCGGCAGGCCAAACCTGCGGAAACCCGACCGCTGCTTCGCCGCCACCAACCGCCTGCGCACCGAGGGAACCGACCACCTGCTGGCCGCGGCCGAGGCGACCGGCGTGACGCTCGACATCCTCGGCGGGCAAATTAGGACGATCCGCTCGGTCAGCAACCCGGACAAGCTTGAGCACGTGGGCCCGGTGGCGCACGCCTGGGCGGTCGCCCGTGAGGTGAACCAGGCCCGTAGCCGCTAAGCCGGGCGCTACGAAGTAGTGGCCGTGTTGAACTCGTAACCGCACCCCGCCGGTGCCGTGACTGCGACGTGGTATGAGCTGCCCACGTTCGCCAGGTGCACCGTCTTTGTCCCGCTGCCGCTCAGGGCCGTCGAGTTGACGATGGTGTGGATGTCCGTTCCGGTCGTGGTTTCCAGTTGCGCCACGACATGGCCGGTTGTGCCGGCGGGACAGCGGTAGCCGTAGCTGGTGGTCACCGAGCCGGACGGCGCCACGAACGACGGCGAGGTGGCGCTGCCTTTTGCCGCGAAGGTCGACAGGAGACGCGGCGTGACCGGCGCGGTCGATGTGCTCGGCGTATGCGAGACGACCAGGCCAGCGATCAGGCCTCCGAGGGCCAGGACACCGAGCAGCCCCAGGATGATCGGCAGCACGCTCCGCTGTCGCGCCCGGTGCGCGCCGCGAGGCGGCGCCTGGCCCGCCTGAGTGCGGGTCATGGTTGCCGTTCCCCGAGCCTGACCCCGCTGGCTAGGCGTACCTCCGTGTTCGGCCTGCCTGGCCTGTTCCGGATCGGGCTGGATAGGTCGCTGCGGGTCGTTTGTCATGGTGGCCTCCCTCAGGTCCGCGAGGTCGTGGGAGCACCTGGAACTGACCTCTCTACTGTCTCACCCCGGTCCTGCGCCCGGGTCGGGCAGCCCCTGGCACTGGCCAGCCGTTGTCAGTGCTGCCACCACGGCCTTGTCGTCCTGGCGCCGGCGTGGCGCGCCGGCTCCCGGTCTGTCCGTGCGGGAACGTCGGTTTCCGCTGCGGCCCGGTCAAAGCCTGGCGGCATGGCTGCGGCGAACTGACGGTCAGCCCGGGCGCCAACTCTGGCGTAGCCGAGGAACAAGACGCCACTGGCGATGATCACCAGGATCCAGGCCGGGTGGTCGTTGACTCGGCCCCAGTCGTTGAGCCCGTGCAGGATCGCGGCCATGGCGAGGCCGATCCAGCCGACCTCATACCAGCGGTGGCGGGTGGTCGCGGCCAGCCCGATGAAGTACCCGGTCAGGCCAGCCCAGCACGCATGGGTGATGGGGTCAGTCAGGAACCGCCAGACGAACTCGATGGTGAAGAAGGCGACGGGGCCGATCAGCACGTCGAACACCGATGCTGACGGGGAGTGCCCCGTCTTGATCAGGTGCTCGATCGAGGGAATTCCGGACTGCACCGTCTGGTAGAACGCCACCACCCCATTGACCGTGAAGTAGCGGACAACCTCACTCGCGCCGAACGCCAGCCCGCTGACGGCGCCGAGAAACAGGTAGTCCCTGGGTAGCAGACCATGGCGACGGCGGTAGATCAGCGCTACCACCACCACGGGCAGCGCCTTGGCGAGTTCCTCAGGGACGCCGACGGTCACGATGCTCAGCCCGAGGGTGGTGTCACTGCTGCCTAGCGCGGTCTCGAGCGCTATGGCGAGCGGAACCTCGGTCAGCAGAGCGATCACGACCACCACGAGCAGCATCGGCCAGGTGATGTGGTCCGGCTGGACGATGACGCCGAGGAGCAGGAGCCACGCGACAGCAAAATAGGCGGCGAAAATCCAGGCGGTGGCCGTGAAGGCGCTCCGGCCCGTGCTGGTGCTCAACACGACGAGTGCGATCGACGGAACGCAGATCAGCAGCAAGAACAGCATGACTGGAAAGCTGCGCAGCGAGCCGTGCCGGAGCCAGTCGCCCACCGGGAACAGGTCGCTGACCTGCCCGGCACGGTTCCGGCTAGGGGGCGGGGTCGGCGGGTCGGTAGGTTGCATCAAGGTCTCCTCAGGCGCCCGGGAGGCGGTAGTCGGCCGGGCAGTGTCATGAGCTGGGCGGAGTTAGTCCGGCTAGGAACAGGTCGGGCGGACCCGTGCGGCAACAGCAGCCGGGAACTGCGTCCCACCCAGCGTGCCCGCGAGCAGGGTCATGGTCACCATTTCGGCAGGACCGTCGGAGGTCCCCGCCAGTGGCTCACGGCACTGGCGGCTCACCCCAGCCGGGTGAAGCGCAGCCCCCTTCCGTGGGCAAATATGGAGCTTCTCCATACCCGCAGTGACGGAAGACGGCGATGGCACAGGCAGCGGCCGACTCGGAGCCGCATCCCGGTCGCATCAGGACCCGCGCCCGAGCCTGGCTCGCGCGGCTGAGCTTCCTGCTGGCGGCCGGCGCGGTCACGATCCTGGCGACGTTCGGCGGGCTTGCGAGCCTGGCCATGCTGGCGGTGGGCCTGGCGAGCGCGGTGATCAGCGTGGCGGCCGCGTTCTGGTTCCTGGCCGATCGCGGCGTCCGCCGATGGATGGCTTTCGGACTACTGGTGGCGTCACCGCTCGCGGTGATCGTGGCGTTTGCCTTCGCCCGGCTGCTGTGGGTAGCGGTGGCGTCAGGGGCGGCCTGGCTGCTCGCGGGTGTCAGCGCGCGGGCTGCGCTAGCCCCCGATCCGGCTGAGTGGCGGATGCCTGAATACCCGGCCGCACCGCCCCCTGCCCGTCCGTTCTTCATCATGAATCCGCGATCCGGCGGCGGAAAAGTCGCCAAATTCAGCCTCAAGCGGGCGGCCGAGGAACTCGGCGCCACGGTGTTTCTCATGGATGGACCTGGCACCGTCGACGTTGCCGAGGTTGCGCGCCAGGCCGTCGCCGACGGCGCCGACTTGCTCGGCGTCGCTGGCGGCGACGGAACGCAGGCACTGGTGGCGGATGTCGCCGCCGAGCACGGCATCCCCTTCGTTGTGGTCACCGCAGGGACCCGCAACCACTTCGCGCTCGACCTGGGCCTGGACCGGGACAATCCGGCAGCATGTCTGTCCGCCCTCGATGATGGGGTGGAGGTGCGTGTCGACCTTGGCTCGGTGGACGGCCGCACGTTCGTCAACAACGCGTCGTTTGGCGCCTACGCCGAGGTGGTGCAGACGCCGGCCTACCGCAATGACAAAGTGGGTTCGACATTGGATCTGCTTCCGGACCTGATCCGCGGGCAGCGCGGGGCTACCTTGACAGCTCGGGCCGGTGGTGTGGTGATCCGTGCTCCCCAAGCCGTGCTCGTGGCCAACAATCCATACGGAACGAACGACGTCGCAGGCCTGAACCGGCGAGCTCGGCTGGATCGCGGGGAGCTCGGCGTTATCGCCATCAAGGTGGGGAGTGCGCGGCAGGCGATCGCGCTCCTTCGCCGCTCCCGTCCGACCGGGCTGATGAGCCTGACCGCGCCCGCCGTCACGATCGACGCGGATAGCCCGGTGATCCCAGCTGGGATCGACGGCGAGGCTGTCATCATGCCGACTCCGGTTCATTGCTCCATCAGGCCAGGGGCACTCCGCGTGCGCGTGCCGCGGAATCGACCCGGCGTCCGGCCGCCGGCCGCCCCCATGGACTGGGCCCGGCTGCGTCGGCTCGCGTTGCCATCCCGTTCCCGCGACCAGCTGCCGCCCGCGACCCACGTGCCGACCCCCAGTGACACGGCACCAAACCTCAAGTGAGCACGCTCAGCCGCGGCTACGGAGAGTTCAGCGACGAGCAGGAACTGCTTGAGCGGCTCAGGCAGGGGTCGCCGAGAACCCTGATTATCGATATAGAGCCGCTCGTGGCCTACTGGGACGGCTCTCAGGACGCCCTGGACCGCGGCATCGTCCGCGTGCTCGACGCGGTAGCCGCGGTTCCGAGCGTCACGGTCGTCTGCTTTGCGACGAACTCAGCCAGGCGACCATCCGCTCAGCCTCGCAGTCCAGGGATCCGTGTCGTCTACCTTGCGTCCGCCCGCAAACCGGCGCAGATCAAGCCCTATCGCAGCTTCCCGCGCCCAGGCATCGTCATCGGCGACCAGCTCCTGACCGATGGTCTGCTGGCCAAGCGCCTTGGCTATGCATTCCTGCACTACCGCCCGCGACTGACCGGCGCGCCCATCGGCTCACAGGTGCTCCATGGTCTCGGGCGGCTGGCTCGGCGTGCGGTTTTCGGCTCGAACCACCCACCAGAACCCTGACGCCTGGTTCATGACCCGCACCGACGGCCTTGATGCCTGGCCGCCGGTTGTTCGGCGGTCTGTGTTATGGGGTATCGCGTTGAGGCACGCAGTCTGGGGGACGCATCAACGCTCGCCGGGGAAATGAGCACAGCGATGACGTGCCGGACAGATCCGACACGAACCACTTCGGCTTGCTCTTGCTCGTTCTTGTCGCGACGTACCTGATCTCGGCATTTAGCACTGCTCGCTGGATCACGACGGTGCAAGTCGTGCTGGTCGGCGCGGTGACGGTTCTCGGCGCGCGCAGTTCCACCCTCCCCAGGCGAGAGGTAACGGTGGCGGTCGCCATCCTCCTGACGGGAACTGCGATCATGCTCGGAGTCTCGCAGGTCAATACCGCAGGCAGAGGTATTGCGAACATCTGGATCGCCCTAGTCCTGCTCTTGGCGGCCATGGTAATCGTGTACCGAGTGCTCATCTCGCCGACCGTGACGCTGCAGAGCATCTACGGGGCCGTGAGTGCCTACCTCCTTCTCGGACTGATGTTCGCCGCGATCTTCGCGGCGATGGATCACCTCGGCGGTGGGCACTTCTTTGTTAACGGCGAGCCGGCGAACGCGGAGACCTTTCAGTACTTCAGCTTCACGACGCTGACCACGCTCGGATACGGCGACTTCACCGCCGCAGGCGCGTCGGGCCGAGCCTTCGCGATCCTCGAGGCCCTGACAGGCCAGATATTTCTGGCTACCCTCATCGCGCGCCTCGTGGCGGCCTTCCGCAGACCCGACGAACGACGCCGCTAGCCGCTGCGTCCGCCTGCCGCGTAAGGCCTGGCTGTGGCGGGCTCGCCACGCTGCTTCGTCCCCGACGCCAGATCTGCAGCCAACGTCTTTGGCGGTGCCCGCGCCTGATCGGCAGGCGCTGCGACTCCGGCAGCAGGCTCGGCCGCGCCGACCCGGTCACCCACCAGTAGCCGGGCCCGGTCTCGCCCGCCGGGTCGACCGCGGTCGGCACGCCGATCCTGATCGAGTAGCTCATCAGGCTCATCGCCGCCTCCTGTGGATCTAGGGTCGCACAGCTGCTCGTCTACGGGCCAAGGCCGACAACCAGTACGCCTGGTTCGGGACGATACGCCCGGCGCCGCGGACAGGCAGGATCACCTTTTTCGGATGGTGATGGCGACGTACTGGTGGGGAACCCCCCTAGGCGGCGGCAGGACGGTCGGCGCGCGTATCCCGCGTGCGTCTCGTAACTTTCCGCGGGTTCCGGTCTGCGCCGTCTGGAGGGTTTTGCGAGGGTGGCGACGCTAGTTGCGAGCATGGAAGCTCCTCCGGCAGAAGCTCCACGGAAGCCAGGCCGGCTGAGGAAGATCCTCGTTGCCCTGTCTGGCGTGCTGGTCTTGCAAGGCGTTCTGGCGTTGTGCCTGGTTAGCGCCGGGCAACTGCTGACGCCGCGGCAGATGCCTTTCGGTGTCGTCGGGCCATCACTGGTGGTCCAAGGCGTGCAGTCCAGGTTGTCGCTGGCTCCGATCTCTTATCACAGCGAAACCGCGGCGCTCGGTGCGATCGACCGGGGCCAGATCTACGGTGCCTTCGTCACCGGGCGGACAAGCGACACGCTGATCGTGGTTCCGGCTAAGAGCTTCTTTGCCCCGGTCGAGCTGGAGCCTGCGTTCCTGGCCGCCGCGCACAAGCTCCACCGGCCGGTTGCTGTCCGGACCGTCCGGCCGCTGCCGGCCAGCGACCGCACCGGCGCGGTGACAGGACTCTTGCTGGTGCCGCTGCTCATCGGCGGCTATCTGGCCGCCGTGCTGGTCTTCAAGGCCGCCGAGGGGACAGCGGCAGCGCGCTGGCGCGCGTCTATCCTGATCGGTTATGCGGTCGTCGGCGCGGTCCTGACAGATCTGATCGCCGGGCTGGGGATCGGCGCGTACGCCAGCAGCCACTTCTGGCCGCTGCTGCCCTGCTTCGCGCTCGTCACCGCTGCGGTGGTGCTCGCGGCCGCCGCCATCCAGGGCCTGGTCGGGTCGGTCGGCACGATGCTCGTGGTCATTGCCTTCATCGCGATGGGTGGCGCCGGGGCCGGCGGCGCCGGTACGTATCTGCTGCCCACCTACTGGCGCAACATCGGGGTGCTGTTCCCCCCGCAGAACGCCGTTACCCTGATCCGCCAGGTCATCTACTTCGGCGGGCAGAACATCGCCACGCCGCTGACCGTCCTGCTGGTGTGGGCTGCGGCCGGCCTGGTGGTGATCAGCTGCCTGGGCTGGATCCGCCCGGCCAGGGCAGCGGGCCGACGTCGCGCCGGCGCGAGCAGGCCCGATGACCGGGCGCCGGCTCATCAGCAGGCTGCGCGGCGGCACGGGCGCGCGATCCTGATCGCGCTGGGGATCTGCGCCGCGATGCAGTGCCTGTTCGCTTTCACCTACCTGGACGCCGGGCATCAGCCCGTGGCCACAGACCTGCCGTTTGGCGTGACTGGATCCTCCCGGATCCTGGCCGGCGCCGAGCACCGGATCTCGCTCAAGGTGACCCGCTACCCGAACGAAACCGCGGTCAAGAACGCTATCGGCCAGGCCAGGCTCTACGGCGCCCTCATCTCGTCGCCAGCAGCGGGGGCGCCGAGCACCCTGATTGTCGTTCCGTCCGCCAGTGATCTGGCACCCCTGGACCTAGCGGTGCAGTTCGGCCGAGCAGCCAAGGCCGCCGGAGTGCCGCTGAAAGTCCGGTCATATGAGCCGGTCCCGCTGCCGAGGAGAGACCCGTTCGGGCTCGTCGAGTCGCTCATGATGCTGCCGCTGCTGATCGGCGGCTACGTCGGCGCCGCCATAGCCAAGACGGCCACCGGGGCCGCAGCGGAACGATGGAGAGACCTCACACTGATCGGCTTCGCGATGGTCGCCGGGCTGGTCATCGACCTCATCGCCGGCATCTGGCTCCAGGGCTACCCAGCCAGCAGTTTCTGGATCGTCTGGCCCATCTGCTCACTCATCATCGCCACCGTCGCAGTCGTCTGCACCCTCCTGCAGAACCTGCTCGGCGGCGCGGGGACGCTACTGACCGTCATCGTGATCGTCATGTTCGGCAACCCATCGTCGGGCGGTGCCAACGGAGTCCCCTACCTGCCCGCATTCTGGCGTGACATCGGGCCCTACCTCCCGCCGCGCAACGCCTACATCCTGCTGCACCAGACCATCTACTTCCACGGTCACGGCACGAGCCTGGCGCTCGCCGTCCTGCTGATCTACCTCGTGGCCGCCGCAGTGCCGAGCTACTTCCTCTGGTTCCGGACGCCGCAAGGCCTGGTCTCCCCTGAGACCGAAGCGCAGAGTGCCGCGATGACCGTCCCGATCGGCGCCGCACCGTAATAGCTCAAGCCGGCACCCCAGTCGGTGATGCAAGGGAAGGAGGCAGGGTGAGCAAGTTCGATGAGCTGGTCGCGCTCGATGGCGTGTTGATGGCGGGCCGGATCGGTCCGGACGGCCAGGTCGCCGAGTCCAAGACGACGGGCTTCTACTTCGAGAACCCGACGGCCGCCCAGATGGCAGAGTGGTTCTGCGGGGCCATCACGGCAACCCTCGGCTCGATGGCCTACGCCATCAACGTGGTGAACCAGAGTGGCTTCGACCAGACCAGCTGGCTGCCCGTCAAGAGCTGGGCATTCACCGGCGGCGACTACGTTATCGCCGTGCGGGGCGACCTGTTCGTGATAGCCGAGCGCGCCAAGCTCGGCAGCTTGGACGAACTAGACCGCGCGGTCGCCAAGGCGCAGTC
Source organism: Streptosporangiaceae bacterium (assembly GCA_030038295.1). Lineage (GTDB taxonomy): Bacteria > Actinomycetota > Actinomycetes > Streptosporangiales > Streptosporangiaceae > JAJYUU01. Next base: position 9,498 of record JASHPF010000132.1, on the reverse strand, counting down.
CTGACCTGGGCAGATACCCGGAAGCGACGGCGCTACCACCGCCCGATTGCTCCAGCTGACAGCGAGATACGGGCTCTGGGCGATCCGGCGAGAAGGCGTTTGGCCAGTGGGCGCAACTGGGTTCGAACCTGTGATCCTCGCTTGTAAGGAGGACGCTGGTGAGCGCAATGCCGACTTGCGATGACCTGCCCGCTTGTTGAGCCATGACTCGTAAGTTGAGCGCTCACTATCCTCACGGCCCTGGTTGCTCCGCGCTGACGTCCGGCCCCTTCCGGGACCAACGCTAGGCAGCGTCGAGGAGCCGGACGGGAGGGCTGTCGAGGTAGGCGCGAGCCATCACATATCGCCGTTCGATATAGCCCAGCGCGATATTGCACGTATGGCACAGGAGTCCACGAATGCATTCTCCGCACGATCGGCTCTTTTCCTGGCAGCACGCGTGATCATGGTCCACGTGGATGAGCTGCCCCTCGTCGAACGGCTCGTGGCACATGCCGCAGGTGTGCTGCTGGGCGTCCAGTAAGCGGTCGAACTGCTCCTGCGTAAGCCCGTAGCTAGAGATCCGGTACTTCCGGTTGGACCTCTTGCGGGACTCCGGTGACTCTGGGTGCGGGTGATTCCGCCGGTAAGCCCTACGGCGCGCCATGTTCTCCGCTGTCATGCACGGCCCACTATGTTCCGGCGAGCGCGCACACGTGGTCTTCTTGCGGGGCATCCACTGCGCACACAGCGCTTCTGGCGTGCCTCCGCCGTTAGCTGACATGGCGCCTCACCCACTCTGGCCCATCAGAGCCTGGACTCGGACATGAAAATCCGTGGGCGCAGGTGGGTTCGAACCACCGGCCCCTCGCTTGTAAGGCGAGTGCTCTACCACTGAGCTATGCGCCCGCTCGCTCCGGTATCCCCCAGAGCCGCTACGAGGTTACCGGGTTCGGCCGACCTGGCGCAGTGCGCGATCACGCTCATGACGCCGCGCCGACATCCCGGCGCGACCCACCGTTCGTGGTATTCAGTGAGCCGCCCGACGACCGCGGTGTCGGTCACGGCTGCCCACCATTACGACATGGCGTAGGGCGGCCGCTGCCTACTCGGCCCGAGCACCTTCGCCAGCGCCCGTTCGACCTCGGCGGCGAGGTCGAACGCGGCACCCTCCGACCACGCGGAATCGTCCAGGCTGGCGGGCGCGACCTGCCCGACCGCACCGCAGTCCCGGCACTCCACCTCGCCGAGCCGCCGGACCAGGTGGACGCTGCCGCAGACCCGGCAGCGGTCAAGCTCGGTCGTCCAGTCCGTCGCGATCTGACAGTCCGGGCAGATCAGCACCTGCCGGTCTGCTCGCACGCCCCGGCGCCAGGGACTCTCGCCCCGGTCCGGGTCCACCTGCCGTATACCGCACCGATAGCAGGGCATCCAGCCTATTCCGATTCTGCCGGCGAACTCTGCCGCGCGGCCCCCCGCGAGCGGAGAGCTAGCTGAGCTCGGCCAGCGCCTTCTGGTAGTCGGCGATCTCACGCGCCTGCGGGATGGGGTTGACGGCCTTCCACCGCACGACGCCGTCCTTGTCGATGATGAACGTGCCGCGCGTGGCGACGCCCATCTTGTCATCGAACACACCGTAGGCCCTGGCAACTTCACCGTGCGGCCAGAAGTCGGCGAGCATGGTGAAATTGAAATGATCGCGTTCCGCCCACGTCTTCAGCACGAAGAACGAGTCGACCGAGACGGCGAGCAGCTCCACGTCGTCCCTCGTGATCTCGGGGAACTGGTCGCGGAGGGCGCACATCTCACCGGTGCAGACGCCGCTGAATGCCAGCGGGTAGAACACCAGCACGACGTTCTTCACGCCGCGGAAGCTCGACAGCTTCACCGGCGTCCCGTGCTGGTCTTTGAGCTCGAAGTCGGGGGCCAGATCGCCGACGTCCACCGCCATGGGATCGTTCCTCTCAAGCGCGGGCTCCGCCACGTGTGCGGGATTGGGAAAAGGACCAACTCAGTTTGCCATCGTGACAGGGCCCGACCGGACCCGGATCCCGCCTTGCCGCGGACACCCCCCAGCCACGGCCTGCCGGCCGGCGCTGCCTTGGTCAGCGGCGGGCCTTCGGCGCCACCAGCCGGCTGGCCGACCAGTTGCGCCCGGCGCTGACGGTTGAGGTCTGGGAGAGCCCGGCGGTCGGGGCCGCCTCCCCGATCTCGCTGGGCTCCACGTGCCCTGCGCGCCCGGTCTTGGGGGTGAGCAGCAGGATGTAACCGCCGTCTGCGAGCGGGGTCAGGGCGTCGACCAGCGCGTCGACGAGGTCGCCGTCGCCTTCGCGCCACCAGAGCAGAACCCCGTCCACGACATCTTCGTAGTCCTCGTCGACGAGCTCGGCGCCCTCCAGCGCCACGACCGAGTCGCGCAGCGCCTCATCCACGTCGTCGTCGTAACCGATCTCCTGCACCACGTGGCCTGGCTTGACGCCAAGCCGCTCAGCCAGGTCGCGCTGGTCCTGCGCCTGGCCCGCGGTCGCGCTCACTGAAGTCCTCCTGGTCCTTTCCGCCGCGGCTGCCGCCGGAGAACCCTCGAACTGACCACATGCCCAGCCCTGGGTCGTCTACACAGCCGTGTGCGTCGTCGCTGCTCCTGATCGCACAGTTCACACTGGGTCGGCGCGGTACGCAAGTCACAATTAGGCTGCGCTGGCGCGCTCCGCTGAGGCGATCCGAGCTGCCCGCGATGCTCGCCCAGGGCGAGCCCCGCGGCCCCTGGGCCGACGTGCCTCGGCCAAGGTGCCCCGCCCGATATGGGAAAATAGTAGGCACAAGCCACCTCGGCGCGGCTCCCCGGCCGCTGCGGCTCGCTGGTTACCGGCGGGTAGCCCGGTTACCGCAGGGTAGAGATGCAGCGACCGGCCGGTCGTACGAGGATTGGACGAGGACAGCCGTACTTCGACGTGGCCGCCCCGGCGGCCGCCGATTGCGAGGAAACACCCGTGGCCTCCGGACGCCAGCGCTTCTCCATCATCAGCGACGGACTGCCGACCCAGCTCCCGGACATCGATCCGGACGAGACCAGGGAGTGGCTCGAGTCCTTCGACGACATCGTCCGGACCCACGGCCGCACCAGGGCGCGGTACGTCATGCTGCGGCTGCTGGAGCGGGCACGCTCCCAGCAGGTCGGGGTGCCCGGCCTGCGCAGCACCGACTACATCAACACCATTCCGCCCGAGCGGGAGCCGTGGTTCCCAGGCGATGAGTACGTGGAGCGCCGCATCCGCGCCTACATCCGGTGGAACGCGGCCGTGATGGTGAGCCGCGCGAACCGGCCCGGCCTCGGCGTCGGCGGCCACATCGCGACGTACGCGTCCGCCGCCAGCCTGTATGAGGTCGGCTTCAACCACTTCTTCCGCGGCAAGGACCACGGCGAGTCCGGTGACCAGGTGTTCTTTCAGGGCCACGCCGCGCCCGGCATCTACGCCCGGGCATTCCTCGAGGGCCGACTGAGCGAGCAGCAGCTCAACGGGTTCCGGCAGGAACTGTCCCATCCGGGCGGCGGCCTGCCGTCCTATCCGCACCCGCGGCTGATGCCCGACTTCTGGGAGTTCCCCACCGTATCGATGGGGCTGTCCGCGATCGATGCCGTCCACCAGGCGCGGTTCAACCGGTACCTGCTGGCCCGCGAGATCAAGGACACCAGCCGGTCGCGCGTCTGGTGCTTCCTCGGCGACGGCGAGATGGACGAGCCCGAGGCACGGGGCGCGATCAGCCTCGCTGCGCGCGAGGAGCTGGACAACCTCACCTTCGTGATCAACGCCAACCTGCAGCGGCTGGACGGGCCGGTCCGCGGCAACGGCAAGATCATCCAGGAGCTCGAGGCGACGTTCCGCGGCGCCGGGTGGAACGTGATCAAGGTGATCTGGGGCCGGGACTGGGACCCGCTGCTGGCCAAGGACACCGACGGCGTGCTGGTCAACAAGATGAACACGACGCCGGACGGCCAGTTCCAGACGTACGCGGTCGAGACCGGCGCCTACACCAGGGAGAACTTCTTCGGCGGCGACCCACGGCTGCGGGCGATGGTCGAGCACATGTCCGATGACGAGATCCGGAACCTGTCCCGCGGCGGGCACGACTACCGCAAGGTCTACGCCGCGTTCAAGGCCGCCACCGAGCACGTCGGCCAGCCGACCGTGATCCTCGCGCACACCATCAAGGGCTGGACTCTCGGCCCCGACTTCGAGGCTCGCAACGCCACCCACCAGATGAAGAAGCTCACGGTGGCCGAGCTCAAGGAGTTCCGCGACCGGCTCTACCTGGAGATCCCTGACCGGGCGCTAGAGGCGGAGCTGCCGCCGTACTACCACCCCGGCGAGCAGTCGGAAGAGATCCAGTACATGAAGGAGCGGCGCGCCGCGCTCGGCGGCTACCTGCCCAAGCGGGTCGTCCGGGCCAGGCCGCTCGCGCTGCCGCCCGGGTCGGTTTACGACGAGCTGCGCCACGGGTCGGGCAAGCAGCCCGTCGCCACCACCATGGCGTTCGTGCGGCTGCTCAAGGACCTCATGAAGGACTCCGAGATCGGCGCCAGGTTCGTCCCGATCATTCCGGACGAGGCCCGCACGTTCGGCATGGACTCGCTGTTCCCGACGGCGAAGATCTACGACCCGCACGGGCAGACCTACGACGCGGTCGACCGCAACCTGCTGCTGTCCTACAAGGAATCCGAGCGCGGCCAGATCCTGCACGAGGGCATCAGCGAGGCAGGCGCGATGGCCTCGACGATCGCGGCCGGCACCGCGTACGCCACGCATGGCACGCACATGATCCCCGTGTACATCTTCTACTCGATGTTCGGGTTCCAGCGGACCGGCGACCAGATGTGGGCGATGGGCGACCAGATGGGCCGGGGCTTCCTGCTCGGCGCCACGGCCGGCCGCACGACGCTGACCGGCGAGGGCCTGCAGCACAACGACGGCCACTCGCTCCTGCTCGCCTCCACGAACCCAGCATGCGTGAGCTACGACGCGGCCTGGGCATACGAGCTGGCGTACATCGTCAAGGATGCGCTCCGCCGGATGTACGGCTCGACGCCGGACCACGAGAACGGCGAGGACATCTTCTACTACCTCACCGTCTACAACGAGCCGTACGTGCAGCCCGCCGAACCGGCCGACTTCGAGGGTGGCCCGGAGGCGCTGGAGCGCGCGATCGTATCAGGCCTGTACCGGTACGCGGCTCCGCCGCAGCTTCCCGACGCCGCACCGACCTTCACCGCCACCGGAGAGCACCCGCAGGCGCAGATTCTCGCGTCCGGGGTGGGGCTGCGGTGGGCGCTCGACGCCCAGCGGCTGCTCGCCAGCGACTGGGGCGTCCAGGCAGGAGTGTGGTCGGCGACCAGCTGGACCGAGCTGCGCCGCGAAGCGCTGCAGACCGACGAGTGGAACATGCTCAGGCCGGAAGCCGAACACCGGGTCCCCTACGTCAGCCGGGTGCTCGAGGGCCACCTGGGTCCGGTGGTGGCGGTGAGCGACTGGATCAGAGCCGTCCCCGATCAGATTGCCCGCTGGGTGCCGGCGCCGTTCACCTCGCTCGGCACCGACGGCTGGGGGTTCTCGGACACCCGTCCGGCGGCCCGCCGGTTCTTCCACGTCGACGCGGAGTCCATCACGGTCGGAGTGCTCGCCCAGCTCGCCCGCATGGGCGAGGTCAAGCCCGAGGTCGTGAGCCAGGCCATCGCCCGGTACGGGCTCGACCTGGACGTCAGCGAAGCCTTGTAGCCCGAGATGGGTCGCCGGCTCCGGATGACCGCTGAGCTCGGCGACTGGCTCGCCGCGTTCGGCGAGTCGGAGCCGCTGGCAGCGGCCGAGGTCGGAGCCGCGCTGCTCGCCGTGCTGGCGTCCACCGACCCCTCCGACCTCGGGATCGTTGGCCGGCCATTGCGCTCGGCCGGGCCGGTCGACGACGACCCGCAGGCGACCGTCGACTATGCGTATCAGCAGCAGCTGGACCAGCTCCAGCACATCCGCCGACAAGTCGCCGACATGGCTAACGCACGCCGCGCGGCTGCGCTGGCGCTCAGCCAGCAGCAGGCTGCCGGCGCAGATGCGGCTGTCGTGGCTGCCCTGGCCGAACGGCAGGCGGCCGCGCAGCTGCAGGAGGATGCCTTGGCGCAGCTCTGCCAGCGCCTGCAGGTGGAAGTGGACGCATTCCGGACCGCCAGGGAAACGGCAAAGGCCCGGTACGCGGCAGCCGAGGCGAGCCTGCGGGTCGCCGAGGTCATCGAGGAAGCTGGCGGAGAGCCGGACGCCGACCTGCCGCGCTTGCGGGACGAGGTCAGGGTCGCCGAGGAACGACTCCGGGCGCTGCGCTATCCGAGATCAGTGACGAGTCAAGTGATCAGCAACCTGTCCAACCAGGCTGACGCCGAGCAGCCGCCCGCAACCGAGCCGCCGAAGCCGCCGCCACCCCCGCAGCGCCGCCCTGAGCCGGTACCTGGCCTGCTCGAACTGCGCGCCGACTCACTCGGGTCGGACATCAGGGTCCTGCTGGCCGTCGAGCCCGCCGATACGGTGACCCTGCTGGCCGTGCTGGAAGGACCGCAGGCAGTCAGCGAACACGGCGCCCAGGCGGTCGCCCTTGCGGGCGACCTGCTGACTGAGATCCGCGGTGACGGCTGGCCGGCCGACATCGAGGAAGTCCTGGCGGCCGATCAAGAGGGGTTTCTCGCAAGGTTCTTCCCGGCCGATGACGGCAGCATTGCTCGCCGAGCGAGCGTGCTGGCCGCCGTGACGCCGCTGAGCCGGCTGCGCGCCGACTCGGACCTGACGCTCCACGAAGTGGCCACTCGATCGGGCCTCACCGTCAACCGGGTCGCCGCCATCGAGCGGGAGGGACTGCGGACGGCACGCGTGCACGAGGCCGTCGCGCTGGCCCGCGCCCTCGGCGCCCGGCTGGAACTGCCGGCAGGCTCGGGTCCCATCACCGGCTAGCTGGAACTGAGGCCATGGGAGCGGGATTGGCCTGCCTATAGCCAGTGCATTCCCGCTCCCATGGAAGCCCTGCTCGGCGGCGAACCAACCACGCCTGGTGCCGACGCGGTCATGGGCACCGGACCGGACATGGCACGCTGAGGGCATGGCTGCACGATCTCAGCGCGCGCCCGCCGAGCCGGGCGGCCGGGTTCGAGCCGAGACGATCGCCCGGCTCGAGGCGTCCATGGGTGCGCTCGGCACCGCGGCCATGCTCGCGATGGACCGGCGGCTGCGCTGGTTCCGGGCGATGTCCGCGGAGCACCGGTCGTGGCTCGGACTGCTCGCCCAGGCCGCCATCGCCGCGTTCGTCGACTGGGTCAAGCATCCGGAGCGGACGAGGCCAGCCGTCGCCGGAGAGGTGTTCGGCACCGCGCCACGCGAGCTCGCCAGGGCGGTCACGCTGCAGCAGGCCGTCGAGATGGTCCGCGTCATCGTCGACGTCGTCGAGTCCCAGGTCGACGAGCTGGCCGCGCCCGGCGGCGAGGCCGAGCTGCGGGAGGCCGTGCTGCGCTATACCAGGGAGATCGCGTTCGGCACCGCGCAGGTGTACGCGCGGACGGCCGAGGCGCGCGGCGCGTGGGACGCGAGGCTCGAGGCACTCGTGGTCGAGTCGCTGGTGCGCGGCGAGGTCGACGAGGGGCTCCAATCCTGGGCGTCGGCGTTGAACTGGTCGTTCAGCCCGGTGACGGTGATCGTGGGGACGACCGGGGACGGCGGCTCGGGCGGCACCGAGGCAGAGGGTCTCATCGACGAGTTCCGCATGGTGGCCCGCCGGGCTCGGCTGGACCTGCTCGCGGGCGTGCACGGCAGCCGGCTGGTCCTCGTCGTCGGCGGCAGCTCCGACCCGCTGGCCGCGGCGGGGCACTTCGCCGGTCACTTCGGGCCAGGCCCGGTCGTGGTCGGACCGCCGGCGGCTGACCTGCAGTCCGCCGTCGGCTCGGCCGGTGCGGCGCTCGCCGGGCTGCGCGCCGCGGACGGCTGGCCCGAGGCGCCGCGGCCGGTGCTGGCCAGCGACCTGCTGCCCGAGCGCGCCCTCGACGGCGACGACCTGGCCCGCACCGCGCTCGTCACGGAGGTCTACGAGCCGCTGCTGCGCGGCGGCACCGCGCTGCTCGACACCGTCATGACGTACCTGGAGCAGGGCAACTCGCTGGAGGCCACCGCCCGGCTGCTGTTCGTACATCCGAACACGGTCCGCTACCGGCTGCGACGGGTGACCGAGCTGACGGGCATTACCGCAGCTGACGGTAGGGGCGGGTTCACGCTGTGGACCGCCGTCATCCTCGGCCGGCTGGCGCACAAGGAAACGTGACTTGTAGCTTTCCTACATGCCTAAGCGGCGAAAGTTCGTCTGCTTCGGCATAGGTATGGCGGACTTCTACAGTGCAGGCTATGACAGTGCTTTTCCTCGCTGCTCCCGGTCAGGGTGCCCAGACGCCGGGTTTCCTGTCGGCATGGCTTGAACTGCCCGGCTTCGCCGACCGGCTAGCGGCCTGGTCCGAGCTGGCGGGCTGCGACCTCGTCCGGTGCGGCACGGTCGCCGATGCCGACGAAATCAGGGACACCGCCGTGGCCCAGCCGCTGCTCGTCGCTGCCGCCATCGCGGTCGCGGCCGACCAGGTGGTCACCGGCGCGCATCCGGTCAGCCGCCAGTCGGTTGGCGTGGTCGGCCACAGCGTCGGCGAGCTGGCCGCGGGCGTGCTGGCGGGCTCGATCACCAGTGCGGACGCCATGCGCCTGGTCAGGGTCAGGGCGCGGGGCATGGCGGCCGCGGCGGCGGCCAAGCAGACCGGGATGACAGCCGTCCTCGGCGGCGACGAGGACGCGGTGCTCGCGGCCATCGAGACGCACGGCCTGACGCCGGCGAACGTGAACGGATCCGGCCAGATCGTCGCGGCCGGCACGCTGAGCCAGCTCGCGGCGTTCGCCGCCGATCCCCCGGCCGGAGCCCGGCTGCGGCCGCTATCGGTGGCCGGCGCGTTCCACACCCACCACATGGCGCCAGCGGTCGACGTGCTGGCCGCCGCGGCTGCGGCGGTCCCCGCCAGGGATCCGGTCCGGCCGCTGCTGTCCAACCGCGACGGCGCCGTGGTCAAGTCCGGCCCCGACTGGCTCGACCGGATCATCAACCAGGTCAGCGCCCCGGTGCGGTGGGACCTGTGCATGCAGACCATGGACTCGCTCGGAGTTACCGCGCTCATCGAGCTGCCGCCCGCCGGGACGCTGACCGGGCTCGCTAAGCGGGCGCTGCGCGGCGTCCAGCTGGTCGCGCTCAAGACGCCCGACGACCTCGACGCCGCTCGCGCCCTGCTCGCCGAGCACGCCGACAGTCACGACGACCACTACGCGCCGGAGTGGCGGCTGCTGGTGTCGCCGGCCGCCGGGGTGTTCCGTGCATCGGACGGTCACCGGGAGACGGTCGGGCCAGGTACCGAGGTCGGCCTCCAGACTGACCTCGGACGGGTGCAGGTTCGCGGGGGCGACCAGGCGATCA
>JASHPF010000131.1 GCA_030038295.1 Streptosporangiaceae bacterium | reverse complement strand
TGACCTTGAAGGTCTTGCCGATGCCGCCGGTGGCGAGGATGACGGTGGGGGCCTGGAACAGCACGAACTGGCCGGTCTCCCGGATGTAGCCGAACGCGCCCGCGATCCGGCCCTCGCCGTCCTTGATCAGCCGGGTGATCGTGGTCTCGGCGTAGACCTTGATCACGGCCTCGGGGTCGCCGTGCGCGACGGCGTCCGCCTGCTGCAGCGCGACGACCTTCTGCTGCAGGGTGCGGATCATCTCCAGGCCGGTGCGGTCACCCACGTGGGCGAGCCGGGGGTACTCGTGCCCGCCGAAGTTCCGCTGGCTGATCTTGCCGTCCTTGGTGCGATCGAACAGCGCGCCCCACGCTTCGAGCTCCCAGACCCGGTCCGGTGCCTCCTTGGCGTGCAGCTCGGCCATCCGCGGATTATTCAGGAACTTTCCCCCGCGCATGGTGTCCCTGAAGTGCACCATCCAGTTGTCGTTCGGGTTCATGTTGCCCATCGCCGCAGCGCAGCCGCCCTCGGCCATGACCGTGTGCGCCTTGCCGAACAGCGACTTGGAGATGACCGCCGTTCGCTTGCCCGCCAGCCGCGCCTCGATGGCCGCCCGCAGCCCGGAGCCGCCGGCGCCGATCACCACGACGTCGTAGGGGAGCCGCAGCACGTCGCTGTGCCCGATGTCAGCCATGAGCTGTCGCCTGCCTCACTGCCTCAGTTGAAGATCCGCGGATCGCTGAACACGCCGGCCGCCACAAGCCAGATGTACAGGTCAGTCAGCATCAGCGTGCCGAGCGTGGTCCACGCCAGCTGCATGTGCCGGGCATTCAGCCAGGAGATCTTCGTCCATATCCAGTATCGGACCGGATGGGAGGAGAAGTTGTTCAGCCGTCCCGCGGTGATGTGCCGGCACGAGTGGCAGGACAGTGTGTACGCCCACAGCAGGATCACGTTGCCCAGCATGATCAGCGAGCCGAGGCCGAGCCCGAAGTCGCCGTTTGGCCCGCGGAACGCCTGCGTGACGTCGTAGGTGTTCAGGATCGAGATCAAGATCACCAGGTAGAAGAAGTACCGGTGCAGGTTCTGCATGATCAGCGGGAACCTGGTCTCGCCGGAGTAGCTGGCGTGCGGCTCGCGGACCGCGCACGCGGCGGGCGCCCGCCAGAACGCCCGGTAGTACGCCCGGCGGTAGTAGTAGCAGCTCAGCCGGAACCCGAGCACGAACGGCAGGGACACGAACGCGTACGGGATGATCGGGGGCAGGCTGCCGATCCAGTGGCCCAGGCTGGACGACCCCGGCACGCACTCGCCGCTGACGCACGGCGAGTAGAACGGGGTGAGGTAGTGGTACTGCGGCACCCAGTAGTACTTGCCGATGAACACGTGCACGCTGGCATAGGTGACCCAGATGGTCAGCAGCACCGCGGTGAGCGCCGGAGACCGCCACCAGGGATCGGTGCGCAGCGTCTTCTGGCTGATCTGCGCCCGTGTCTTAGCCGGCGCGTCCGTTATTTGCGTCATTCGTTGACGTCTCCGCCCTGGAATTCACTCCGACCGGCCCGGCCCGGCTCGCGCTCGGCAGGCGCCGCCCGGATCAGGGCGAACAGCCAGCCTGGATGCGGGCTCGCCTCGCGTGGAAACCCTATTCCACTGAATACCACTACGGGGCCGCTGGCAGGTGGCTCTGCCGTGTGAGACTGGCTACATAAAGCCGTTTCCGGTGCCCGCCCGGCCCGCCCGCGCCAGCAGCGCGCGGACGTGGTCCAGGGGCACAGCCCGGCTGACGTGGCCCCGGTACCCGGTGATCGTCACCGCCGCGAGGACCGAGTTGAGTATCGCTTCCTCGGTTGCCTCGATCGCGGCCGTGAAGATCACATCAAGATCTTTCTGGGGAACGGGGCCGTCCCCCCAGTCGGTGGCTCGCCGGGCCGCGGTGCTGATCGCCAGCGCGTAGTCGCCGCTCCGGCCGGAGAAGTCCGACCCGGCTCTCGCCATCCCGGCGAACGCCCGGTTCGCAAGCCGTCGCAGCTCCCGCGACCCCAGCGGCACGTCGGTCGCGAGCACGATCACACAGCTGCCGCCGGTCGGCCGCGGCTGCGCGGGCCAGTCGGCTGGCGGCGGAATCGGGACGCCGCCGATGGTCAGCACGCCGCCGAAGTTCGCCTGGACCAGCGCGCCGACGACGGCCGGGCGGCTGGCGGCGGACAACCCGAGCAGCCGCGATGCCGTGCCGACGCCGGCCTTGTAGCCGAGCGCCCTGGTGCCGGTGCCGGCCCCGACGCAGCCCTCCGCCACCGGTCCGCCCGCCGCCCCGTCCAGCGCGGCCCGCACGCGGGCGTCATCGACGGGCCGGGCCCAGATGTCCGATAGGTAGCCATCGTTGGTCTCTGCGACGACCGGGTTCAGCGTGCCGTCACCCGCGAAGGCCGGCCGCCCGTGCAGGTAGGACAGCAACGCGTCGGCGACCCGGAAGACCGACAGCGTCGCGGTCAGCAGCACCGGGGTCTCGACGGTGCCGAGCTCGGTGACCTGCGTGCTGCCGACCATCTTGCCGAAGCCGTTGAAGACCGCGAGACCCGCATGCAGGGCGCGCCGCCCGTCCCGGCCCGCGCCGACGAGAGCGTCGTGGACGACGGCCGTGACGCCGGTCCTGATGGTGGCGCCCTCGATCATCGTGGCGTGCCCAACCCGGACGCCCGGCACGTCGGTGATGGCGTTCACCGGGCCGGGCGGCAGCGTGCCGGGCGCGATGCCGAGGTCGCGGGCTCTGGCCCGGTCGCCGCCGGTTGCGTCCCCCGTCACAGCAGCACGAACGTGGGACTCGGGATCTCGATGGTCTGCTCGTGCGCCGGGACGCCGGTGGCCGGGTCGATTCGCATCCGCATCACCTGGTGCGAGCGTTCGTTGGCCACGTACAGCGTCTCGTCCGCCAGCGCGATGTGCCGAGGCCAGTCCCCGGTAGCGACCTCGGTGAGGTAGCGGAGCGCCGCCTGCTGGATATCGAACACCGTCACGGTGTTGGGACCGCGGTTGGCGACATAGAGGTAGCGGCCGTCGCTGACGAGCTCGGACGGCTGGTTCGGGCCGGGCCGGGTGCTGGCGGCCGCCGCGCTCGCCAGCTGCTGGCCGGCGTCGTAGACCAGCACCTGCCCGCTCAGCTCGGCCGTCGCGTAGTAGCGGTCGCCGACTGGCAGCACGTGCCGCGGCCCCGAGCCCCGCGGTGCCACGAGCACCCCGTTCTGGGCGAGCTTGCCGTCGGGCGTGAGCCGGTACAGGTAGATAGCATCCGCGCCGAGGTCGGTAACCAGGAGCTGGTCCTCGGTCGCCAGCACCATGTGCGGGTGGGCGGCGTCCTGCCGCGGGTGCTCGCCGTGCACCTGATGCTGAACCAGATCGGTGCGCTCCCCGATGCTTCCATCCGGGCCGAGCGCGTGCACGCTGATGCTGCCGCCGGTGTAGTTGGCGGTGATCAGAAACCGGCCGGAGGGGTCCACGGTCAGGTGTGCGGGCTCCGCGCCGCCGGTGTCGCCGCCGCCGAGCGGCTCGGCGGGCACGCCGTCCCGCAGCGCCCACGCCCGCACGTGTCCCTCATCGGTCTCCGCGACCGCGTAGAGGACCGGCAGGTGCGGATGCCGGGCGAGCCAGGACGGTGAGTCGGCCGGGACCGTCGCCACGACCCGGTCACCCTCGAGCACGCTGATGCCGGATCCGGCACCCTTGTCGCCGGAGTACCCGCCGATGAGCAGCTTCGTCATGGGGCGGAGATACCCAGCGCGGTGCGCAGGAAGTCGACTTGCACCAGCAGCAGGTTTTCCGCGGCGTCCTCCTGGGCGCCCGACATGTGCGTGACGCCGGACAGCGGCAGCATGCTGTGCGGCCGCCCGGCGGCCAGCAGCGCCGCCGAGAGCCGGAGCGTGTGCGCGACGACGACGTTGTCGTCGGCCAGGCCGTGCACCAGCAGCAGCGGCCTGGTCAGCTTCGGCGCGTCGGCGAGCAGCGAGCTGCGCGTGTAGTTCTCCGGGCTGGAGTCGGGATGGCCCAGGTAGCGCTCGGTGTAGCAGGTGTCGTACAGCTGCCAGTCGGTCGGCGGCGCGCCGGCGATGGCGGCGTGGAACACGTCGGGCCTGCGCAGGACCGCCAGCGCCGCCAGGTAGCCGCCAAACGACCAGCCCCTGATGGCCACCCGGTTCAGGTCCAGGTCGGCGCACTGCTCCGCGGCCGATTCCAGGGCCTCGACCTGATCCGAGAGCACGGGGCCGGCCAGGTCGCCGGCCAC
>JASHPF010000130.1 GCA_030038295.1 Streptosporangiaceae bacterium | reverse complement strand
ATCCGCTCCATGTCCCGCTCACGCCGCCCGGCCCGCCGCGCGACCAGGCGATCCCACACCGCGAACCGCCCCGCCCGCACTCTCCCCACGCTCAGCTCCACCGGTGCCGCCAGCGCCCGCGCGACATCATCCCGGCGCCGCAGCCGGTCCGACACCAGCGCCTCCACCAGCACCAACCCCACGCCCACCACCAGCCCGAGGAGCAACCCGGCCACCGTGTACTGAAGCGGCACGCGAAGCCGAGACTGCGGCACCGGCGCCGCGGTGTCGTAGACGTAGCTATCCCTGATCTGCTGATCTGTCGCTGCCGGGGTTACGGTCGCCGTGTCCTGGAGACCGCTAACCATGCTCTCGTCACGGGCCAGCTCGGCCTGCATCGCCGTGATCTGCTTTTGCGTCTGCGGAGAGGCAGGCTTGGCCTGCAGCCGTGCTAGTGCGGCGTTATCGGCGTTAACCGCGTCCTGCGAAGTGCTGATTTGCTGGCTGACAGACTGGGCGAAGAGTTGCTGCTGACGCCGGATGCCAGCCGCCCGGACCTGCAGGAAAGCCGCCGCAAGGGCATTTGCTTCCCGGACCGCCGCACTGCTCGACCGCGCGCTCACGGTGATGGTCATGATCTGGTCAGTCTCGTCCACCACGGTGTAACTGGACAGCAGTTCGGTGGTGCTCTCTCGGAGGCCGAGGTCGTGCACGACCTTCCCCGCGACGGCGCGCGTCTGGGCCAGCGCCACGTCGGTCAGGATCGCGTCGGCCGAGGTCTCGGTCGCCGGGTAGGTAAGGATCAGCGAGGTTGAAGCCTGATGAGAGGGCGGAGCGAACACGTAGATGCTGGCGCCGAATACCAGGCCCACGACCGCCATGGTGATCCAGAGCCGCCTCCGTCGTTTCAGCGCTGTACCCAGGAAAGACAAGCTGACGAGGCCAGCCGCGGCATTCACCGGACCACGCGGGCCTTGAGGGAGGCCTCGGGTCACCCAGAGGCCTCCTGAGGAGGCGCGGTCGAGCTCCGGTGCGCTCACCCGAGCTCCGTGAAGCCGGTGACTCGAGTCGGCATTCGGCGCTGGACGGGCCGCTCCTGTTCCGGCAGCCGACCTGTCGTCGGGTCGGTCGGATCGGGGTCCGCGACGATGATGCCGCTGATGTCGCGGCCATCGCTCGCTGCACTGACGGCGACCCGGGCCAGCTGCTCAGCGGTCACCGCACCGGTCGAGACAGCGAGGACCGTGGCTGTCGTTCGCCTCGCAAGTCTGACGTGTGGGTCCCGGTAATCCGCCACGGTCACGACGACCGTGAACGCCGCATCCGGCCGCTGGTCGGCGCCGACGGCGACGCGGGTGCTGAACGGACGCTCTGCAGACGCCGGTCCGGTTCTGCTGCACGCCGCCGCGAGCGTGGCGCTCACGCCCTGATCCAGCTCCGGGCCCACGACGAGAGTCGTCTGGACACCGAGTGATGCGGCAAACGCGGCTACCTGCGGGCCGAGCGAAAGCGCTCCGCGATCGCTCGATAGCGAGATCACGGTCAGGGACGTGTCCGCGTCGCCGGAGACCTGGTGATCCGGCAGCCCGAGCTGGCGAAAGGCTCTGCGCAGGCTCCACGCGTCGACTGCGGTGGGCTCATAGGTCTCAAAGAGGCGAGCCCACCCCACGGCGTCAGATGGACGACGTACCGAGATCGACGCGACCACGGGCACGCCGATGGCCCTGGCTATGTCATCGCGGCGCCGCAGCCGCTTGTCGGTCCGGCTCAGCGCTAGCGCGGTCACGATGCCTATCAGCAAGCCGATCAGCAGACCGAGCCCCGCGTACTCGGCGCGGGTCCGACTCAGCGAGCCGGTCGCCGTGGTAGCGGCCTCGACAACCTGGCCGCCCACTACCCCGCTGGACGTGTGATGGGCCTTGATGTACGCCAGATAGCTCGCCGCGACCGCGTTGGCGAGCGCCTCGGCTCTGGTCGCCGTCGTCGCGTGGCCGGTGATGGCCAGCACGTTCGGCGTCAGGCTGGTGACCGCTACGCGCCGCTCCATCTCGGTCAGCGACGCCGCCGGGACAACGGCCTGACCCGCTGCCGACAGTACCGGCTCACTCGCCCCGAGTAGCACCTGGGTCTGGATGGGGTCCACCCCGCTACCGCCCGGTAGCTGCAACTCAACCAGCGCCCGGCTCGCGAGCATCGGCGGGACCAGCACGGTATACCCGATCGCCAAGCCGAGCCCGACGAGGGCTACAACGACGACAACGAGCTTGTGCTGACGCGCGGCCATCAGGAAACGCCTGAAGTCCATGTCACCTGCCGTAGGTCTCGGGCGCGCACCGCGCACTGCGGACTGCGGACTGCGGCGCGGTTCGCCGGAGGGATGCTGCAAGACAGAATCCGTTTCGTCATTCGAACGCCGACCGGGTCACCGTGATACGGCGGCGGCAGCCAAGTTGGCGAGCCCTCGGGCCGCCAGCCTTGGTCGCGTCCCGCCGGGACTTCCCGCGCGGGGTGACCACGTCAACGTCGGTGCGCGGTCGCCGCCGCCGCTGGTTGCGGCTCGGCAGGCCTATGCTGGACCGCGCATTCTGATCGGAGTTCACATGAAGGTCCGCAAGGTCAGCGCAATATCGGGTGCGCTCCTATTCGTGCCAACCCCGCACGTGGACGAGCGTGGCTTCTTCTCGCGCACCTTCGATGCAGAGGTTGTGGCAGCGGCCGGCCTCGACCCCGCGGCCTTTGTTCAAGACAGCGTCTCCAGATCGGCCCGCGGCGTGATACGCGGCCTGCATCTGCGCAGCGGCGCTGGCGAGGCTAAGCTCGTGCGCTGCTCGTACGGATCGATCTTCGACGTCGTCGTGGACCTGCGGCCGCATTCGCCGACGTTCCGGAATTGGGAGAGCTTCGTGCTGGGGGATGACGCGCAGGTGTCGCTCTATGTGCCGGCCGGCTGCGCTCACGGCTTTCAGGCCCTCACTGAACCAGCCGATGTGGCCTATCGCATCGATCGTCCGCACAATCCCGCCGAGGACGTGACGATCGCATTCGACGACCCCGAGCTGGCGATACCGTGGCCGTTGCCGCCGTCGGCGGTGTCGCCACGAGATCGCACGGCGCCACTCCTGGCAGTCGTGCTGGAGCAGCTTCACTAGGCCGTACCGGGCCGCGGGCCACGCCGGCATCGGCCGCTCCGGCGCCGCACAGCCGACAGAATCCGTATCACGGGCGACGGCCAGACACTCTTCTAGATCGCAACCGTCCCATTCGGGATCGGTCATGGCATCTGGGCCGGCGGAACGCTGCCAGTTGCCGGCGCGCTAACGGGAACCGGGAACTGCGGGAGATGTGATGACGGCCTTCAGAGAGGCGCTTCTCGGCCCGAGCTACTGGTACCACCGGCGACTCATCGAACAATCGAAAAGCTGGTCATCGGAGCAGATCCGCGAGTATCAAGAGGAACGAGTTGGACGGCTCATCCGGAGATACGGCAGTGAGATAACACGCAAAGAAGACTACCGTCAGCACTTGCGGCACTATAGCCGGTGGGATGCGCCACTCCTTACCCACACGGTACGGACCGGCGGTACGTCGGGCCAGCCGCTTCGATTTACTGCCGACACGCTTGCGCGCCGGCAGAAGGAGCGCGCGTACCTCTTCGATATCTGGTCGCAGATCGGGTATGCACCGCATGACCTTCGGGTCGCCTACCGCGGTGACGTCCACGAAGGACTCGTCCAGTACAACCGGCTCGAGAATCTGTGGATAATCTCGCCCAGCGCGACGATGGAGGGCGATCTCGACGCCTTGCGCGGCTGGGTGTGCACAGTCCCGCCATTCTTCCTGCACGTCCATGCTAGTTCGCTGTACACCTTTATCGACCTGCTCGGCGAAGATCTATTCCGGCGGCTCCCCATCAGGGGAATCATCGCCGGATCAGAGGCATTCCCGATTGCTGAGCAGGCCCGGTTCGAGCGAGATTTCGGCATCCAGATTGCGCACTGGTACGGCCATAGCGAGTACGCGGTCCTGGCTTATAACTGCCGGGAGTGCCACGGTTTTCACTTCTATCCGACCTACGGGTACGTCGAATTCCTGCCGTCCGAAACCGAAGACTGCCAGCGGATCATCGCGTCCTCCTTCAACCGGATGGGCACTCAGTTCGTCCGATATGACACCGGCGACCTGGCGACCGCGGCCACCACGACCTGCCCGGCCAACCAGTTTCGGCGCGTCGACGCGATCGTCGGCAGGGCGCAGGAAACGTTCACCGACAGCGAGGGACGCCGACGGTCGCTCTTCGGCTACATCTTCGGGGACGAGAAGAGCATCCTGTGGGACCACATTCAGGATCTGCAGGTTATCCAGGACCGCCCTGGTGCCTTGCGGGTGCGGCTCGTCACGGACCCCGCCTCGAACCGAGCGCAGATCGAGCAGACCCTGCAGAGCCGCATGCCGATGGCGACGCTCGAGTTCGAGTACGTCCCGGTGATCGAACGAAGCGCGAGCGGAAAGCGCAGGTACTTCGTCGACGCCATGGCGGGCGGCGAGCACTGACCGCCTGAGCGCGATCCGATCGAGCCCCAGTACCGGTTACACCGCGGGCCGGCGGGTCGCCGGTCACCTGAAGCTACCGGCAACCCGCCGTCAGACCGGGCCTAGGAGCCGGACAAGGCCGACGGGGAGGGCAGCTCGATACTGTCCACCTCCGGCCGACTGACCGCCCTACCCAGCTGACGGGCCACCGACCGGGCGAGCCGGCGCGCGGTGTTGTGAGTCCCGGAGATAAATCGGACCGAGGGCCCCAGGCTCACGGCCGTGGCGGCACCGGCAAAGTACAGGCCGGGTGCGCTGGACATGCCATCCCGGCCGACCACCGGGTACCGATTGACCGTCGCGATCCTGGCTCGAAGATCCTCCGAGAGGAAACCGAGCCGGGCCACGTCGATGCGGAAACCCGTCCCGGCTATGACGTGGTCAACGTCCATGCTGGACCTGCTGGGGCCATCGAGCAGGAGCCGGACGCCGCTGCCCAGTGGCTCTGCGCCGCGGACGCGGTGGTTGAGCAGGACGTCGACGACCCCATCGACACGGTCCTTGAGCCACCACGCGCCCGCGGGCCCGAGCACGGTTCGTGCCTTCGTCACCCGGATCCGCTCCGGGAGCAGGCCAAAAGCCGCGGGCGAATCTACGACCAGGCACTTCCATCCTTCGCACGTCTTCGTGATGGGCCGGAACACGCGCTGCAGCGGGCTGAGGTGCAGCGGGTTTTGCGGCAGCCAGATGAGCTCCGAGCCCCGATGAACGAGGTGTGGCTCGGCTCCCGCCTCGCGGAGCAGGGCCGCCGTCTCGAGGGCCGACTGACCAGCGCCGATCACCGCCACGCGCTGCCCCGCGAAGCGGTCGAGATCGTGATGGTCAGACGTGTGCGAAACGAGGGCCGACGGCAGGCTCGCAAGCTCCGGCGGAGTCACCGCGTAGGACAGCAGCCCGGTCGCCACGACCACCTGACGAACCCTGACCGCATCGGCATCCGCGAACGTCACCCGGAACCCGCCGGCTACAGAGGAGACGTCGGTAACGGTACGGTCGACTACTTCCGGCACCAGCTGCGTCGTGAACCAGTCGGCGTAAGCCAGGAAGCGCTCAAGCGGGAGCGGTCCCACGCGAGGGACCCACTCGAGATTGCGTGACCGGCAGTATGCCTCGATGTCGTACCCGCTCTGCGGGCACGCCATATCGGAGCCGTAGGGCTCGGACTTGAGGTTCATGCCCCTCGGCATGTGCGCCCGCCAGGTATCCATGGGCCGGCCGACAATGCTGTGGCCGATGCCGAGCGACTGCAGGTGGGCAGAAATGGACAGCCCGTAGGGGCCTGCGCCGATAACCAGAACCTCATCAGCTGACACTGAAATTCCTAGTCCTGTCGTCGTTAGTGCTTCCGGTGGATGCAACTGCTCATCAGCCCGGCCCGTCCGCGAGGACGGCCAGGTCGATAGACCAGGCCGCCCGCACCCGTGATCACCCAGGCTCGGCCCACTGCCGTCAGGCTCGGTCCAAGTCTTGTGCTGGCGGCTAACGTGGCGCTGTACCAGAGCGGCGACCGGGTCAGTCTGATACAGCTGGCGTGCTCGGGCTATGCGACAGCAAAGCCACCACAAACAGCAAATTTCGGGTGTGACGGGGTATTCCACCCCGCTCACCGCTGATAACTTGGCAGCATGGGCGAGTTCCCGCTGATCGATGCGACGGGCCTCACCCGGGCCCAGCGGGATGGCCGGGAGTGCGTGTCGTGCCGTAAGAGGTTCCCGCGCCCGACGGTTCCCGTCGGGCGCGTGGCCACGGGCGAAGTGCTCTACCGCTGCCCCGAGTGTGCCGTCGTGCTTGAACCGGCCGACCCGGGTCCAGCCTGGGTGGTGCTCACGTCGGGGTCCGACTCCGAACGCCGCACCTAGACCAGCGGCTAGTCGGACGTCCGCCTGCCGATCGCCACCCCGTTCCCCGCGCGATCGGTGCCGTCGGCACCAGCGCGGTCTTCGGAAGGGGTGGCTGGTACCCCGGCTGTGGTGCTCCGACCCCCTTGCTCGCGGGCGCCGTCGAGGCGCTCGACCCGCACCGTGCCGATCCGGTTGCGCCGCCCCGTCAGGTTCTCGGCCGTCAGCCGCAGGCCAGCCACGGTAGCCTCCGAGCCTGCGATCGGCACCTTGCCGAGCAGGTGCCCCAGCAGCCCGCCGACCGTCTCCACGTCCTCCGCTTCGATGCCGACATCGAACAGCTCCTCCAGCTCCTCCACCGAGAGCCGGGCGCTCACCCGCGCCGAGCCGTCCGGCAGCCACTCCACCGGCGGGCGCTCCCTGTCGTACTCGTCGGCGATCTCACCGACGATCTCCTCCAGGATGTCCTCGATAGTGACCAGCCCGGCCGTCCCGCCGTACTCGTCGATCACGATGGCCAGGTGCACGTGCCTGGCCTGCATCTCGCGCAGCAGATCGTCGACCGGCTTGCTATCGGGCGCGAACGTGGCCGGACGCATGATCGTCTCGACCGACTCGACCGACTCGCCTTCGGGATGCTCGTGGATCCGGGTCATGATGTCCTTGAGGTAGGCGATGCCGATGACGTCGTCGAGGTTCTCGCCGATCACCGGAATGCGGGAAAAGCCGCTCCGCAGCCCCAGCGACAGCCCCTGGCGCAGGGTCTTGCCGCGCTCCACGAACACCATGTCCGTCCGCGGCACCATCACCTCGCGGACGATCGTGTCGCCGAGTTCGAACACCGAGTGGATCATGGCCCGCTCCTCCGGCTCGATGATCTGCCGCTCCTCGAGCAGATCGACGAGCCCGCGCAGGTCCTCCTCCGAGCCCGACTGAGCATCCCGCCTGGACTCGCTCGGCGCGAGGGCCGCTCCTGCCGCGGCGAGCAGCCGCGGCAGCGGGCCGAGCAGCCGCACGACCGGCCGGAGCACGGCCGCCGCGGCGCTCGCGACCCGCACCGGGTAATGGCGCCCGATGCTCCGCGGGATCACCCCGGCGAGCACGTAGCTGGCTACCGTCATGGCGACGGCGGTGATGAGGAAGGCCTTCCAGTCGACGCCGAGCCAGCTGACCAGGACCGCGGTAACGAGCACGGCCGCGCCGATCTCGGCGGCCACCTTCGCCAGCAAGACAATTGACAGGTAACGGGGTACGTCGGCGAGCACGTCACGGAGCGGCTCCGCGGTCTCTCCCGGCGATCGACTAAGCCCGCGGGCTCCGGCCGTCGAGACCCGCAGTAGCGCGGTCTCCGCGCTACTGCACCAGCCTGCCAGCAGCATCAGCACGAACGCGGCGACGAGCAGCCAGCCCATGACGGGTCACCCGGTCCCCTGGCGCCCGTCCAGGTCAGCGCCGGTGCCGTGCTCGCGAGAAGATCCCGACCCAGCAGCAGCCCGCCACGAGCCGAGCAGCCTGTCCTGCAGGCCAAACATCGTCGCGTGCTCCTCCGGCTCGGCGTGGTCGTAGCCGAGCAGGTGCAAGATCCCGTGCGTGCACAGCAGGTCGATCTCGTCCTGGACGTCGTGGTCGGCGTCGGCCGCCTGGGCGGCAGCGACCTGCGGGCAGATCACCACGTCGCCGAGCAGCACGTCAGCCGGGTCCTGATCGGGCCCGCCGTGATCGCCGTGCGGTCCACCTGGCTGCGGCAGCCGCAGCTCGTCCATGGGAAACGCCAGCACGTCCGTGGGCCCGTCCTCACCCATCCAGCGCACGTGCAGCTCGGTCATGGCCGGCTCGTCCACGAGCAGCACCGACAGCTCGGCCAGCGGGTGGACGCGCATGTCATCCAGGACGTGCCGGGCGAGGGCCGCCAGCAGGCCCTCGTCCACGTCGACGCCCGACTCGTTGGCGATCTCGATGCTCATCTGACCCCCGTCAGTGCTGCGCTCACCGGACCGTCACCGGCCGCGGTACCCGTCGCGTCGCGGCCGGCCGGCCGGCAGCCGTCCTGGCTCTGCTTCGGCCCGCCTAGCGTCATACCGCTCGTAGGCGTCGACGATGTCCGCGACGAGCCTGTGCCTTACCACGTCGTGACTGGTCAGCCTGCAGAAGTACACGTCATCGACCCCGTCAAGGATCTCCTGCACCTGGCGCAGCCCGCTGATCTGCCCCGACGGGAGGTCGATCTGCGTCACGTCTCCGGTGACCACGACCCTGGAGCCGAAGCCGAGCCTGGTCAGGAACATCTTCATCTGCTCGGGCAGGGTGTTCTGTGCCTCGTCGAGGATGATGAACGAGTCGTTCAGCGTCCGGCCGCGCATGTACGCCAGCGGGGCGATCTCGATCGTGCCGGCCGCCAGCAGCCGCGGAATCGACTCCGGGTCGACCATGTCATGCAGCGCGTCGTAGAGCGGCCGCAGGTATGGGTCGATCTTCTCGTACAGCGTGCCCGGCAAGAACCCCAGCCGCTCCCCAGCCTCGACGGCAGGGCGGGTGAGGATGATCCGGTTGACCTCCTTGGCCTGCAGGGCCTTCACCGCCTTGGCCATGGCCAGGTACGTCTTGCCGGTGCCAGCCGGGCCGATGGAGAACACCACGGTGTGATGGTCGATGGCGTCTACGTACCGCTTCTGATTGAGCGTCTTGGGCCGGATGGTCCGGCCGCGGCTCGACAGGATATCGAGGTTGAGCACTTCGGCGGGCCTGGCCCCGTTCTTGCGGCGGAGCATCGAGACACTGCGCTCGACTGCGTCCGCCGTCAGCGGTGCCCCGCCGCCGACGAGCTGCAGCAGCTCATCGAAGAGCCGGGAGGCCACCGCGATTTCAGGCTCCGGGCCCGTGATGGTGATCTCGTTGCCCCGGACGTGGAAGTCGGCGTCCACCGCGTTCTCGATGACCCGCAGCAGCTCATCGCCCGAGCCGAGCAGGCTGACCATCGACTGCTCGTCGGGGATCACGATCCTGAGCTGGGCCGTGCTGTCGGTCCCGGCATCCCCGGCGCCGGCGTCCTTGCCGTTGCCGTTGCCCGAACTGGCCCGTTCCCCCTGGCCAGCTGGTGCCCTGCCAGCACCCCTGCCCTCGCTGGCGCGGCTCCCCTCGCCAGCCCTGGTACCGGGGCGGCTGGCACCGCCGCCTGGTCGGCGAACACCGCGCGAATCGGTCAGATTATCAGTCAATGGCCCTTCCCTGCCGGGACCGGCCCGCGACCGGCCCGCTCGCCATGATACTGGCAGGTCGGCCTGTGCCGCCTCGTGGTGCGCTAGCCGGGCGGCCAGGACATCGGCCGGCCGCCCAGGACGTGCGCGTGCACGTGCTCGACCGTCTGGCCGGCCTGCTGGCCGGTGTTGAAGACCACTCGGTACCCGGCGTCGACGATGCCCTCGCCGACGGCCACCTCCCTGGCGTGGGCCACCAGTTCGGCTAGCAGGTCCGCCTCCGCAGCGCCCAGCTCCGCCAGGTTGGCGTAGTGGACGCGCGGGACTATCAGGACGTGAACCGGAGCCTGCGGGTTGATGTCACGAAACGCGATCGTGCGCGAGTTAGCCGACACGATCGTCGCCGCAACCTCGCCGGCCGCAATGCCGCAGAACAGGCAATCAGGCACGCGGCGATCTTAACGTCTGCCAGGCCGACGGGCGCACGGACATATATCGTTGCACTGCTGCGAACCCACGGTGCACCACCCCGCCGGTGCAACGGCCCGCCAGTTCCTGGCTCACCGTCTCCGCGGGATGGCTCGTGCGCGGGCACTCGCGGACGGCGAGATGGGCGCGGGGGGAATGGAAGCAGCTTGGAAGTCACGTCTGGCGACCCCGTGTCGCACCACCCAGGATTGACCGCGAGTCAACCTTCCGAGGTGGTTGCGCGTCCAACTGACGTGACGGAGGCCTGGGCGGGAAACGTCCCGCTGGTTTCAGCTCGGGCCGACTCCGACGCCGACCGGGCTGTGACGGAGCTGTACAGCGCACACTACCGCTCGCTGGTGCGGCTTGCCGCGCTCCTGGTCCGCGACTTGGGAACCGCGGAGGAAGTAGTGCAGGACGCATTCGTCGCCATGCACGGCGGCTGGCATCGCCTGCGCGACGACGAGAAGGCGCTGGCCTATCTGCGCCAGGCTGTAGTCAACCGGTCCCGATCCGTGCTCCGCCACCGCCAGGTGGTCGACCGGAATGCCCCCAAGCCGCCGCCCGACATGCCGAGTGCGGAGCACGGCGCGATAGCCCTGTTCGAGCGGTCAGCCGTGATAGCAGCGCTGCGGACACTGCCCGCCAGGCAGCGCGAGGCTCTCGTGCTGCGGTTCTACGCCGATATGCCGGAAGCGCAGATCGCCGAGACCATGCGGATCAGCCGCGGCGCCGTGAAGAGCCACACCGCCAGGGCCATGCAGGCGCTCCGTGCGATCCTGGAGCGCGACGGATGAACGCTCAGGCTGACCACGAGGGCTTCCTCCGCGCCGCGCTGCACGCCGCGGCCGACTCGCTCGAGCCGGGCACCGAAGGCCTGAGCCGCATCCGCGCGCGGCTGCACCACCCGCGGCCGAGGGCGGTCGCCTGGCTGGCCGCCGCCGGGGACGCGCTTCGGCTACGCGCTCCAGCCTTCCTCCAGGATGCGTACTACCGACTCGCGGCGGAGGTACGGGCGGCGTGGGACCGCTTTGCGCCCGGGCCGACGTCCGGCAGGCACCGCTCCCGCACCGAGGGCTGGGTCCGGCCGCTGGCCGCGATGGCCTCGGTCATGTTCATCGTCGCGGCCGGAACCTACGTCGCGATCAACGTCTCCACCGCGGTGTCGCCCAGCAGTTCGAACTCGCATCCGCGCCAGGGACAGCCAGGTCCGGCCAAGCACACGAGTCACGCCGCGCCTGGCGCGTCCCCGGTCCGGTCCGGCTCAGGGCTGGGGTCGGCCACACACCGCCCCTCACCGTCGCCGAGCTGCACCCCGTCCTCGCAGCCGTCCTCGTCGCCGACCACATCGCCGACCACGTCCCCGAGTCCGACGCCGACCCCCACGGTTACGCCGTCGTCTCCAGGCACGAGCCCGTCCTCGCCAAGCTCAGATCCGAGCCCGGACGCCGTGAGCGCCGTCCGGCTGACCGCGTTCACGCACGTCGCCTCCAGCACGCACGCGAACGCCGCGCCCGCCCCGTGCGCCAGCAACTCCGCGAGCGCCGCCACGCCAGCACCGAGCGCTGACGGGACCGTGACGGACGTGACGACCGCGAGTCAGCTGTCGGCGGCCACCCTCAGCCAGCCGGCCGCTGACAGCGTCGCGCAGGAGCCGGCGGCCGCCGGCCCGCCGCGCAGGCGCTCGCCCCGGAGCTAGCCCCCGGCACGCTGCCGCCAGCGGCCGGTCCGGCTCAGGATCACGCTCGCGGCCACCACCCCGGCCGTCGAGGCCCGCAGCACCGTCGGGCCTAGCGCGGCCGGGATGGCGCCGGCTGCCCGCAGGGCGTCGGCCTCGGTTGCTGTGACGCCACCCTCTGGCCCGACCGCGAGCACGATCTCACCGCTGGACGGCAGCGCCAGGCTCGCCGCGGCCGTGGCGGCGTCGGGATCCAGCACGATCGCCAGTGCGGCCGCCTCGACGCGACGCACGACCGCGGCGAGATCGGCCTGCTCAGCCACTTCGGGGAACCACGCCCGGCGGCTCTGCTTGGCGGCCTCCTGCGCCGCCATGCTCCACCGGGCGCGCGACCGGGCGGCGCGGTCGCCGCGCCACACCGCCACGCACCGCTCTGCTGCCCACGGCACGATGACGTCCGCCCCGACCTCGGTCAGCAGCTCGACGGCCAGTTCGCCGCGGTCCCCCTTGGGGATGGCCTGCAGCGCGACGAGCCGCGGCTGCGCCGGCGGCTCGGTGCGGCGCGCCAGCACGGCCAGCGTCAGCTCGCCGGGCGCCGAGGCGGTGACCGTGCACTCCGCCACCGTCCCGGCGCCGTCGGTGACGTCGACGCGCTCGCCAGCGTCGAGCCGGCGAACCGTGCTCGCGTGCCTGCCCTCCCGGCCGCGCAGCACGATCTGCTGGCCCGCCAGGTCGGCGGCAGGGGCGAGGAAAAGCGGCGGCCTCAGGATCGGCCAGCCCGGCTAGCGGCCGTTGAACGCATCGCGCAGCCGGGAGAAGAAGCCCTGCTGGCCGGGCGCGAACTTGCCCGGCGGCGCCTCCTCGCCCCGCAGCTTGGCGAGCTGGCGGAGCAGCTCCTCCTGCTCCGGCTCGAGCTTGGTCGGTGTCTCGACCGTGACATGGACGATCAGGTCGCCCCGGCCCGAGCTGTTCAGCCGCTCGGTGCCCCGCCCGTACATCGGAATGGCCTGACCCGACTGGGTACCCGGCCGGAGGTCGAGGTCGGCCGGACCGTCCAGAGTGTCGACCGTGAGGGTAGCGCCGAGCGCCGCCGCCACCATGGGGATCGTGACCGTGCAGTGCAGGTCGTCACCCTGCCGCTCGAAGATGGGGTGCGCGCGCTGCACGATCTCCAGGAACAGGTCTCCAGGCGGGCCGCCGCCGGGGCCGGTCTCGCCCTCGCCCGCCAGCTGGATGTGCGTGCCGTCCTCGACGCCGGCCGGGATGCGGACCTTGATCGTTCGCCGGGTCCTCACCCGGCCGTCCGCGTCGCACTCCGGGCAGGGCTTGCGAATGACCGTGCCGTACCCGCCGCAGCCGGGGCACGGCCGCGAGGTCATCATCTGCCCGATGAAGGACCTCGTGACCTGGCTGATCTCGCCGCGGCCGTTGCAGACGTCGCAGGTGACCGGGTGCGTGCCCGGCGCGGTGCCCTCCCCCGAGCAGGTCGGGCACACGACGGCCGTGTCGATGACGAGCTCCCTTGTCGTACCGAACGCGCACTCGGACAGGTCCAGGTCGACCCGGATGGTCGCGTTACGACCCCGGCGGGCCCGGCTCCGCGGCCCGCGCGGCTGCGCGCCGCCGCCGAAGAACGCGTCCATGAGGTCGCTGAACGGGAACCCGGCCGCGCCAAATCCGGGGCCGGCGGCCCCGGCCCGCGCAAACGGGTCGGCGCCGAGGTCGTACATCTGCCGCTTCTCCGGGTCGGAGAGCACCTCGTAGGCCTGGGTGACCTCCTTGAACCGCTCCTGCAGCGCCGGATCGGGGTTCACATCCGGATGGAGCTCGCGGGCCAGCCGCCGGTAGGCCTTCTTGATCTCCTCCGGGCCCGCATCCCGGCGGACGCCCAGGATCCCGTAATAGTCGTTCGCCACCGGCATTCCTAGGACTCCGCCAGGATCTGACCCACGTACCGTGCCACCGCGCGCACTGCTCCCATCGCTGTCGGATAGTCCATCCGGGTCGGTCCGAGCACCCCGAGCCGCGCGAGTGCCAGGTCACCGGTGCCGTACGCGGCCGCTACCAGCGACGTGCTCTGCAGCTCCTGCACCACATTCTCCGACCCGATCCGCACCGTCACGGCACCCTGGTCGCCCGACTCGCCGAGTAGCCGCATGAGGACTACCTGTTCTTCCAACGCCTCAAGCACCTCGCGCAATCCCCTGGAGAAGTCCGCCGCGGTGAGATTCGAGGCACCGCCGACCACGACCCGCTCCTCGTGCCGCACGATCAGAGTCTCCACGATGACCGAGAACACCGCTGCCGCGTTCGGCCGTTCTGCCGGGGGCAGCCGTTCCGGCAGCTCGGCCACGATCCTGGCGACCTCGGCGAGCTTGCGGCCATCGAGGCAGGTGTTCAGGAGGGCGCGCAGCTGGGAGATCATGTCCTCGGTGGCCGGGGCGGGCAGTTCGGCCGTCCGCTGTTCGACCCGGCCGGTGTCGGTGATCAGCACCAGCAGCAGCCGCCGGTCGGTCAGCGGCACCAGCTCGATGTGCCGCACCGCCGACCTGGTCAGCGACGGGTACTGCACCACGGCCACCTGCCTGGTGAGCTGCGCCAGCAGCCGCACGGTGCGCAGCACCACGTCGTCGAGGTCGTACGCGCCGGCCAGGAACGTCTCGATCGCGCGGCGTTCCGCCAGCGACAGCGGCTTGATCCCGGACAGCCGGTCGACGAACAGCCGGTAGCCCTGGTCGGTCGGGATCCGGCCGGCGCTGGTGTGCGGCTGCACGATGAAGCCCTGCTCCTCAAGGACCGCCATGTCGTTACGGATCGTCGCGGGGGAAACGTCCAGATTATGCCGGTCCACCAGGGTCTTGGAGCCAACCGGCTCGTTCGTGGAGACAAAGTCCTCCACGATGGCGCGCAGGACAGCCAGCTTCCTGTCGTCTAGCACGCGGCACCTCCCTGGCACTCCCCGGCCCTGAGTGCCAAGTCTAGGGCCGATTCGGCGCTCCGGCACTTGTCGGGTGAACAGCAGGCCGGGAGAAACCCGGGCATAGGGGAACGGACTCCGCTCCCCTCCCGGCCGTCCGCACCCTCGCGCCGCCCCGTGGACCCCAGGGGCGCCAGTGCGCCCGCCACGGCCCTAGCAGGGCGTGATGAGTATCCTCGCGCCCCTTCCCGCCGCCGGACTCAGTCGGTGATGGCGCGGATGACCGCGTCAGCCAGCAGCCGACCCTGGCGGGTGAGCCGGACGAGGCCGACCGCGAGCGCCTGGCTGCTGACCAGCCCGTCCGCCGCCGCCTGCCACGCCGCTGCCTGGCCCGCCTGGGTGAGCTCGGCAACCGGGCAGCCCGCGGCCAGCCTGGTCAGCAGCATGATCCGTTCGATGGTCCGGTCGGCGTCGGTGAGGATCTCCCTGGCCTGGCCAGGGCTCGCCCCGTCGCCGAGACGCCGGGCGTAGGCAGCCGGGTGCCGCACGTTCCACCAGCGGGTGCCGGCTATGTGGCTGTGGGCGCCCGGGCCGACGCCCCACCAGTCGCCGCCCGTCCAGTAGAGCTGGTTGTGGCGGCACCGGGAAGCAGGTCCGGCCGCCCAGTTGGACACCTCGTACCAGTTCAGGCCCGCCGCAGACAGTCGCTCGTCGGCCAGCGTGTACCGGTCCGCCAGCACGTCATCGTCGGGGGGCGGCAGCTCACCGCGCCGGATCCGCGCCGCCAGCCGGGTGCCCTCCTCGACGATGAGCGAGTACGCGGAGATGTGGTCAGGCCCGGCGGCGAGCGCCGCATCCAGCGAGGCCAGCCAGTCCGCGTCGGTCTCCCCCGGCGTGCCGTAGATGAGGTCCAGGCTCAGCTGCCGAAAGCCGGCCGCGCGGGCCCAGCGCACGCACCGCTCCGGCCTGCCAGGCTCGTGCTGGCGGTCCAGCACCGCGAGCACGCGCGGCACCGCGCTCTGCATGCCGAGCGACAACCGGGTAACGCCGACCGCGCGCAACTCCGCGAGCGTTTGCTCGTCTACGGTCTCTGGGTTCGCCTCGACTGTCACCTCGGCATCCGGCGCCAGGCCAAGCTCGCCGTCGACCGCCCGCAGCATCGCGCCCAGGCTCGCCGGCGGCAGCAGTGTCGGCGTGCCGCCACCGAAGAACACGGTCTGGACTGGGCCGGCCCGGCCGCCGAGCACGCGGGCGGCCAGCCGGATCTCCGCGACGGCCAGCGCGGCATAGCCGTCTCGGGACACTCCCGGCCCGAGCTCGGCCGCGGTGTAGGTGTTGAAGTCGCAGTAGCCGCAGCGGGTCAGGCAGAACGGGACGTGCACGTACACACCAAACGGGGCGGCGCCTAGCCGGGCCGCGGACGTCTCAGGAAGGCTGCCGTCCGCCGGCACCGGCGCGCCGGGTGGTGGCTGGCCGGCCATCGTCAGCTCGCCCCCTGTGGGCTGCGCATCACGCGCGGCTCAGCACGTCCGCGGCGATCGCGTCCCACTTCGCACCCCGGCCGGGGACATCGAGCAGTCTGCGCAGCAGCTCGTGGTCGCCGTAATACGCGCGCATGGACTCAGCCACCGTCACGGCCACGTCCGGACGGCTCAGCACCTCCAGGTCGTCGCCCGCCGCCACCGCGCCTGGCGTCAGGACCCGCAGGTAGGCGCCCGGCCGGCCGGCCGCGGCGAACCGCTTCACCCAGTGCGGTTCTTCGCCCATCCAGGCCTTGAAGGTGCTGCACGGGATGCGGGCCGACGTCACCTGCAGGACCACCGTGCCCGCGCGCCAGATCTCCCCGATCTGCGCGGCGCTCACGTCAATGCCCGCGGTCGTGAGGTTCTCCCCGAACATGCCGTTGGGCAGCTCTCGCATCAGCTGCTCGGTCCACCAGTCCAGGTCCTCGCGGCCGTAGGCGTACACGGCCTGCTCGAGCCCCCCGTGGTTGACCTTGTCCGCGACCGTGTCACCCACCAGGCCGAGCGGACCTACCTCGACCGGGCTGGCCGCCGGGCGCTTGTCGATAGCGGACCGGGCTGGTCGCCCGCCGACCAGCAGATCGGCCTCCGATCCACGGTTGACGGAGAGAACGCGAGCGCCCGGCATGACCTCGAAGCTAGCTGACCGGACGCGGGGCGTCGAACCGATTCTGAACGGCCGACGGCGGTCGCTGGGCGGCGCTAAGGTCAGCGATACGCGGGCGAACAGGTGTATCAGCGCGAGAAGGACGACTCCATGAGCGAAGGCAGCGGGGAGCCCGGGCGCGAACCGGATCCGTGGTCGCGACCTGCCGATTTCGGGGAGCCCGGATCCACCGCGCCGGCGCCCGGCGGTCAGCCGGCCGCGCCGCCCGATCCCTGGTCCGCGCCGTCGCCTGCCGCCTCGGGCGATGCCCCGGAGCCGGGTAGCCCGGGCGGCACCGTGCAGCAGCCAGCGACCCCGAACGGGTTCAGCCCAGGCGGCGCAGATCCCTGGGCAGCCCCGGCCGGAGGCCAGTACCCATCGCCCGCCGGTCAGTACCCGCCGTCGGGGCAGTACCCGCCACCGGCCGGCCAGTACCCGCCACCGGCCGGCCAGTACCCGCCGTCGGGGCAGTACGGCTACCAGCAGTCGCCCTATTACCCCCCTGGCGCGGTGCCGCGCAACAACCCGCTGGCGATCGCCGCGCTGGTCTGCGGCATCGCCCAGTTCGTGCTTGGCCTGCTGGTTGTCGGCAACATCCTGCTGGCGATCCCGGCGGTTATCTGCGGGGCGCTCGGTCTCAGGCAGATCAATCAGCGGGGCGAGCGCGGCCGCGGTCTGGCGATCGCAGGGCTGGTGCTCGGCATCCTCGGCGTCGCGTACTTCGTGATCATCGTGCTGGTGATCATCATTGGCGTCAGCGTCAGGTCGCACTGACCGGCCAGGCGCCGGTCGCCGCGGCCCGGCACGGCTGGGGCCGGGGAGGCCGGTGTTCGGCCGCAGCGGCCGCGGACCGGCGCACGGCCGGGTCTGGGTCGGCCGGCGTTCCCCTCTGAATCTCGTCAGCGCCGCTTATCCGGCGTCTGCTCGGTCGACAGCGCCGCCACGAACGCTTCCTGCGGCACCTCGACGCGGCCGATCACCTTCATCCGCCGCTTGCCTTCCTTCTGCTTCTCGAGCAGCTTGCGCTTGCGAGTGATGTCGCCGCCGTAGCACTTGGCCAGCACGTCCTTGCGCAGGGCGCGGATGTTCTCGCGGGCGACGATCCGTGACCCGATCGCCGCCTGGATCGGCACCTCGAACTGCTGGCGCGGGATCAGCTGCCGGAGCCTGGCCGTCATCGACAGGCCGTACTCGCGCGCCTTGTCGGCGTGGACGATCTGACTGAACGCGTCCACCGGCACGCCCTGCAGCAGGATGTCGACCTTGACCAGGTCGGCTTCCTGCTCTCCGGCGCGCTCGTAGTCGAGCGAGCCGTACCCGCGGGTGCGCGACTTGAGCTGGTCGAAGAAGTCGAAGATGATCTCCGCGAGCGGCATTGTGTACCGAATCTCGACGCGATCGGCGGACAGGTACTCCATGCCGAGCAGGACGCCCCGGCGGGCCTGGCAGAGTTCCATGATCGTGCCGACGAAGTCCGCCGGGGAAAGCACCGTCGCCCGCACCACGGGCTCGAAGACCTGGCTGATCTTGCCCGACGGGAATTCGCTGGGGTTGGTGACGATGGATTCCTGGCCCGACTCGGTCACTACCCGGTAGACCACGTTCGGCGCGGTCGAAATCAGCACCAGGTCGAATTCCCGCTCGAGCCGCTCCCTCACGATCTCCATGTGCAGCAGGCCCAGGAAGCCGCACCGGAAGCCGAACCCGAGCGCGGTCGAGGTCTCCGGCTCGTAGACCAGGGACGCGTCGTTGAGCCGGAGCTTGTCGAGCGCGTCCCGAAGCTCCGGGTAATCGTCGCCGTCCACCGGATACAGACCGGAGAACACCATCGGCTTCGGGTCGGCGTAGCCCGGCAGCGGCTCCCTCGCCGGGTCGGAGGCGTTGGTCAGCGTGTCGCCGACTCTGGCCTGGCGGACGTCCTTGACCCCGGTGATGAGGTAGCCGACCTCGCCGGCCGCAAGACCCTCGGACGGCACGGGATCTGGCGAGATCACCCCGATCTCCAGCGTCTCGTGCACGGCCTTGGTCGACAGCATGAGCGTCCGCTCGCGGCGACTCAGCCGCCCGTCGATGACCCGCACGTACGTGATCACGCCGCGGTAGGTGTCGTAGACCGAGTCGAAGATCAGCGCCCTGGCCGGGGCCTCCGGGTCGCCGGACGGCGGCGGCACCTGCTCGACCACGGCGGTCAGCAACGCCTCCACGCCCTCGCCGGTCTTAGCCGAGACGCGCAGCACGTCGGCGGGGTCGCAGCCGATGATGTTTGCGAGTTCGGCGGCGTACTTGTCCGGCTGGGCGGCGGGCAGGTCGATCTTGTTGAGCACAGGGATCACGTGCAGGTCCGCATCCAGCGCCAGGTACAGGTTCGCGAGGGTCTGCGCCTCGATGCCCTGCGCCGCGTCCACCAGCAGGATCGCTCCTTCACAGGCCGCTAGCGACCTGGACACCTCGTAACTGAAATCGACATGGCCGGGCGTGTCGATGAGGTTCAGGACGTACTGGGTGCCATCCTGGCCGCGCCAGGGCAGCCGTACCGCCTGGCTCTTGATCGTGATGCCCCGTTCGCGCTCGATGTCCATCCTGTCCAGGTACTGCGCGCGCATCTGCCGCGCGTCGACCACGCCGGTCAGCTGCAGCATCCGGTCAGCCAGCGTGGACTTGCCATGGTCGATGTGCGCGATGATGCAGAAATTGCGGATGACCGACTGCGGGGTCCGGGCAGGCTCGGGCGGAGCCAGCGGCTTCGCCGGCTGCTGCGGCGTTGGTGACACGGACATCCGCCAGGTTGGTCGTGGGTTTGGGCTGGTCTATCGTCGCACGCCGAGCCTGATGCCTCGGCCACCAGCCGGGCGGGTCGCCGGC
>JASHPF010000129.1 GCA_030038295.1 Streptosporangiaceae bacterium | reverse complement strand
CGGCTCCGGGTCCTGATGGAGCCCAGGAACGGCGCGTCGTACGAGGAGATCCTCGCGCTGGCGCTCGCGACCGAGCGAGCCGGGTTCGACGCGTTCTTCCGGTCCGATCACCTGCTGGGCGGCAACCCGGACAATCCGCAGTACAAGCCCACCGACTGCTGGACCACGCTCGGCGGCCTGGCCCGCGACACCAGCCGGGTCCGGCTGGGGGCGCTGATGACGGCCTCGACGTTCCGGGCCCCTGGGCTGCTCGCGACGATCGTGGCCTCGGTGGACGACATGAGCGGCGGCCGGGCCGAGCTCGGAATCGGAGCCGCGTGGTACGCCCGCGAGCACGCCGCGTTCGGCCTGCCGTTCCCGCCCGTCGGCGAGCGCTTCGACAGGCTGGAGGAGCAGCTCGAGGTGATCACCGGGCTGTGGCACGCCGGGCCAGGCGAAGGCCAGGGCTTCTCGTTCACCGGCCGGCACTACCAGGTGGCCGACAACCGGACGCCGCCCAGGGTCACCCAGCGGCCGCACCCGCCGATCATCATCGGCGGCGGCGGGCCTCGCCGCACCCCGGCCCTCGCGGCGCGGTTCGCCGCCGAGTTCAACGCTGCGTACGGCGGGGAACCGCGGGAGCGGTTCCAGCGCTTCGGCAAGGCGTGCGAGGCGATCGGCCGCGACCCGGCCGATGCTCGGCTGTCGGCCGTGCTGCCGGTGGCGGTCGGGTCGACTCCTGCCGAGATCGAGCGGCGGGCGGAGATCGTCGGCGCGCCGATGCTCAGGGACGCCGCGGTGATCGGCCCGCCCGGTGCGCTGACCGATCGCGTCGCCGAGCTCGCCAAGGCCGGCGCTGACACCGTCTACCTGCACATCTTTGACATCCACGACCTCGACCACATCGCGCTCATCGGCGCCGATGTACTGCCGGCTTTCTCCGGGCGGTAGGAAGGAACGCAACTCCCATGCAGATCACCACCCGAGCCGCCATCACGAAGGCCTATCACACCGGCTGGGAGATCGCCGACCTGCAGCTTGACGACCCGAAGGCGCACGAGGTCCGGGTGAAGATCATGGCCGCCGGGCTGTGCCACTCCGACGACCACATCACCGCCGGGGACGCCAGGGTGCGGCTACCGGTGGTCGGCGGCCACGAGGGCGCGGGCATCGTCGAGTCGGTCGGTCCCGACGTGCGCCGGGTGAAGCCGGGCGACCCCGTCGTCTGCTCGTACATTCCCGCCTGCGGCGCGTGCCGGCCGTGCTCGACCGGTCACTCGAACATGTGCGTCAAGGGCCTCAACGCGGGCACGGGCATGTTCCTCGACGGCACCTTCCGGTTCCACCTCGGGGCGGAGGACCTCGGCGGGTTCTGCACTCTCGGCACCTTCTCGCAGTACGCCGTCGTATCGGAGTGGGCCTGCGTGCCGCTCGTGGAGGAGATCCCGTGGGAGATCGCCTGCCTCGTGGGCTGCGGCGTGCCCACCGGCTGGGGCTCGGCGGTGCACGCGGCCGGCGTCCAGGCCGGAGACACGGTGGTGATCTTCGGCGCCGGCGGGGTTGGCAGCAACGCGGTCCAGGGCGCCCGGTTCGCCGGCGCGAAGGACGTGATCGTGGTCGACCCGGTGGAGTTCAAGCGGGAGATGGCCACCACCGTCTTCGGCGCGACCCGCGCGTTCGCGACCGCCGACGAAGCGCGCGAGTTCGTGGTCGAGGCGACCTGGGGGCAGCTCGCCGACCACGTCATCCTCACACCCGGCGTGGTGACGGAGGATATGGTGCAGGCCGCGGTGCTCATGACCGGCAAGGGCGGCAAGGTCACCATCACCGCGGTCGGCCACTTCGACGAGCGCGCCGTGCATCTGCCCGCGGGCTTCCTGATCAGCTACATGCGCCAGATCCGCGGCGCGCTGTTCGGCGACAGCAACCCGCTGTTCGACATCCCGCGGCTCATCCGGCTGTACAAGACCGGCAACCTCAAGCTCGACGAACTGGTCACCCGCAAGTACCGGCTCGACCAGGTCAACGAGGCCTACCAGGATATGAACGACGGCAAGAACATCCGCGGCGTCATCATCCACGAGCACTAGCGGGTGTCCCGCACCTGAAGGGCGATCTCATGCCGAACGCTATCCTCGACCCGACCGGCCGCGCTGGCGCCACCACCGCGGCGCAGCCCGGCCTTGAGCTCGCGCCCCGGCGCCCCGACCTCGCCGGAGCGCGCGTCGGCCTCATGGACAACACCAAGCACAACGCGGCCCTGCTGCTGGCCGAGATCGGCGCGCTGCTCGCGGCCGAGCACGGCGCGACGGTCACGGTCGAGGCCACCAAGGCCAACTTCGCCGCGCCCGCCCCGGCCGATCTCGTGGCGCGGTACCGCGCGGCGTGCGACGTCGTCATCACCGGCGTCGGCGACTGCGGGTCGTGCAGCGCCTCCGCGGTCGCCGATGGCATCCTGTTCGAGCAGGCTGGCCTGCCCGCGGCGGTCATCTGCAGCGACGCCTTCGTGGTCACCGCGGATGCGATGGCGGAGTTGCGCGGGGCACCCGGTTACCACTACATCCGGACCCCGCATCCGGTCGCCGTGCTGACCACGGACCAGGTGCGGGAGCGAGCCAAGCAACTGCTGCCCGACGTCGTTGCCGCGATCACGGAGCACAGCGGGCCGTGACGGCGGAGCAGACCGAGACCGAACCCGAGCTCGATCCCGACGCGGCGCAGGTCGCCATCGAATACTGCTACGCGCAGGGCTGGTCGGACGGCCTGCCGCTGGTCCCGGCTACCCGGCCGCTGGTCGGGAAGTTCCTGGCTGCGACGGGACGCAGCCCGGACGAGATCATTGGCCGGCTGCCGCAGCTCGACCGCACGGTGACCGTCGAGCTGGCCGCCATCAACGCGGCCATGGCCGGCTGCCTGCCCGAGTACTTCCCGGTGGTGCTCGCGGCCTGGGACGCCCTGATGCGCGAGCGCTCGACGACCGGGGGCGGCTGGCAGTCGACAAGCGGGCCCGCGCCGCTGATCATCGTCAACGGTCCGGTCCGCGCCGAGCTGGGGATCAATTCCGCCGGTGGAGTCTTCGGGCCTGGCTTCCGGCCGAACTCGACCATCCCGCGGGCTATCGGCCTGATGGTGCGCAACGCCTACGGCATTCACCCGCACGAGCTGGAGCAGGCCACCCAGGGCCTGCCCGGGCGCTGGTCGATCTGCCTGGGGGAGAACGAGGAGGAGAGCCCGTGGCCGCCGCTGGCCGCCGAGGCCGGGCTGGCCGCGGGCGACTCGGCGGTCACCGCCACGCTGCTGCGTACGTGCGAGTTCGTCGACAACCGGCACACCGGCAGCGCCGAGCAGCTGCTCGCCGATTTCGCCGACACGATCGGCCGCTCCGGAGCGTGGATCTTCCGGTACGCCGGAGCCGGCCTCGTGTTCTGTCCTGAGCACGCCCAGCTGCTCGCCGGGGCGGGCTTCGATCGCGCGGCCGTGCGGGACTTCCTCGCCGAGCGGTCCGGCCGCAGCACCGCTGAGCTGGCTGCGGTTGGCAAAGACGCCAGCGACGACAACGGCGTGCGCGGGCCGGGCGGGGGTTCCGGGGGTCACCACCCCGGCCAGCACGGCGGGAACGGCGGGTTCCAGCGCATGCTCCCCAGCGCAGACCGGCAGCACCTGCTGATCGCGGTGGCCGGCGCGCGCAACGCCGGCATCTCGATGGTGGTCCGGCTGTTCGGCGGCTGGTCCGGCACGGCAGTGCCGGTGATCCGGCCCTAGCTAACTCAAGGAGAGCAGATGACTGACATGGTGCGCGCCGCGGTCCAGGTCGCGCCGGGACAGCTAGAGCTGCGCGAGTTCCCCCGGCCGAAGACCGGCGCCGACGACGGGCTGCTGAGAGTGGAGGCGAACGGCATCTGCGGCAGCGACGTCGAGACCTTCCGCGGCCATCTGGGCGGGCCCAGGCCTGCCTTCATCCCCGGTCATGAGCCGCTCGGGATCATCGAGGAGATTGGCGACCGGGCGGCTGAGCGCTGGGGCGTCCAGGCGGGCGACCGGGTAGCGGTCGAGGTCATCGTGCCGTGCCGGGCCTGCCAGGACTGCCTGACGGGCCGCTATCAGTTCTGCCGCAACCGCAAGTACGGCCACGGGGTGACCGGCATCGACACCGAGCCGGCGCTGTGGGGCGGGCTCGCCGAGTACATGTACATCTCGCCCACCTCCGTGCTGCACACGATGGACAAGACCCTGCCGACCGAGCTCGCCGCGATGTACAACTCGCTCGGCGCCGGTGTCCGGTGGGCCTGCCATCTGGGCGGCGTCGGCCTCGGCGACACCGTGCTGGTGCTCGGCGCGGGCCAGCGTGGCATCGCCGCCGTCGTCGCGGCGCGCGCCGCCGGGGCCGGGACGATCATCATTACCGGGCTCGAAGCCGACGCGCACAAGCTCGCGGTCGCCCGCGAGTTCGGCGCCGACTACACAGTGGTGGTGGACGGTGACGCCGCCGAGAACATCGTGTCGCGGGTCGAGGAGATCACCGGCGGCGAGATGGCCGACGTCGTCCTCGAGCTGACCCCGCTGGCCGCCGGACCGGTATCGGACGCGCTGCTGGCCGCCCGGCGCGGCGGGACGGTGGTGCTCGCCGGGCTCAAGGGCAACCGCGAGATACCGGTTCGGACCGACCTCATCATCAACCGGGCACTGACGGTGCGCGGTGCTTTCGGCGTGGACTCCAAGGGGATGGCGGACGCCATCGCCCTGATCGAATCCCGCCGCTTCCCGCTGGAGCGGATGCACACCCACACGTTCGGGCTTGACGACGCGGCGCTCGCGATCCAGACCCTCGGCGGCGAGGTGCCGGGGGAGCACGCCATCCACGTCTCGGTCCACCCCGCTCTCTAGCCCACTCGCCAGCCATTCCGGAGGCCGCCGTGCTCATCGATGCCCACGCCCACCTGCTCCCGCGCGACTACCCGGCGGATGCCCCCGCGTGCTTCCCGCGGATGGAGCCCGTCGAGGACAGCACCGACCGGCTGCTGGTCTTCGGGCCCACCCGGTTCCGGGCCAGGGACGTGTTCTTCGCGGCAGAGCAGCGGCTGGCGGCGCAGGACGCGTCCGGCGTCGACGCCGAGGTGCTCACGCCCATGCCGCCGCTGCTGCGCTACGACCTCGCGCCCGTCGACGGGCTTGCGCTCGCGCGGTACGTCAACGAGGTCACGGCGGACCTGTGCGCCACCGACCCGAGCCGGCTGATCGGGCTCGGCATGGTGCCGCTGCAGGATCCCGATCTCGCGGCCGCCGAGTTGCCGGCGGTCAGGGACCTCGGGCTGGCCGGGGTCGAGATCGCCTCCAACGTGCTCGGCGCGTCGATCGGGGACGAGAAGTTCCTGCCATTCTTCACCGAGGCGGCACGGCTCGGTGTAGCGATCTTCGTGCACGCCATGCCCGCGGCCACCGACCGGCTGCCGCCACGGGCGATGGGCACGTACGTGGTGGGCCTGGAGGGCGCGATGGCAGCCGCGTCGATCATCACCGGCGGGACCGCCGCGAAGTGCCCGGAGCTTCGGATCGCCTTCAGCCACGCGGCCGGGGGCTTTCCGCTCATGCTGCCGAGGGCACAGTACTTCTGGGGCGGCACGTGGAACGAAGAGCCCAAGGTGCCCGAGCGAGCGGTGATGCCCGACGACGGACCGTCACCGGTGGAGTACGCCCGGCGCTTCTACTACGACTCGCTGGTCTTCGACCGCCGGGCGCTGCGGTTCCTGGTGGACTACCTCGGCCCGGACCGGCTGCTGATCGGATCGGACTTCCCGGCGATGCCGCGGGAGGACCCGGCCGGCCGGACGCTGCGGTCCCTCGGTCTGCCGCCCGCCGAGCTGGAGGACATCACCTGGAACAACGCGTTCCGCTGGCTCGGGATCAAGCCGTAGCGTCAGGCCGGGGCGCTGACCCTGACCGCGCTCGCCGCCGGCCCGGTGTCCGCCCGGGGGGCGACTGTGGTCCCCGGGGACACCGCAGCCGCGGACTGCCCGTGCCCCCCAGCGAACCCGCGGACCCGTGGCACGGCGCGCACCAGGCGCTGCCCGGACTGGGCGGCGAGCCTGCGGGTGATCTCGCCCGAGGCGTCCGCGAGCATGCTGACCAGGACCTGAGGCTTCGCCCTGGCCGCCTCGACCACGACGCTGATCGCCGCCGCCAGGTCACCGAACGGGTCATAGACGGGCACCGCCACGACCAGGTCGGGCAGCGTGATCTGGCCGACCGCCACGGCGTACCCGGACTGCCGCACCTGGGCCAGCTTGCGGCGCAGCTCGGCCGGGTCGGTGATGGTCAGGGGCGTGAACTGCTCGAGCGGGCGGCGCAGCGCCTCCTCTTGCAACTCCCGGTCGGCGAACGCCAGCAGCACCAGGCCGGTGCCGGTGGCGTGCATGGGCCAGCGGTCGCCGATCCGGCCGTTGGTCGGGTGGGTGGCACACGCCCGGATGGCCTCGACGTAGACGACCTCCAGGCCGTTCCGCACGCCGAGGTGCACGTTGCCACGGGTGCGATGATGCAGGTCGTCCAGGATGGGGAAGGCGGCCTCGCGAAGGTCCAGGCCTCGCGGCGCGAGCGCGGCCAGCTCGAGCAGCCGGACGCCGATGGAATAGCGCCCGTTCGCGTCCCGCTCGAGGGCACCCCAGCTGAGCAGCTCGTGGACTAGGCGGTGGGTGGTCGACAGACTGAGCCCGGACCGGCGGGATATCTCGCTGAGTGAGAGAGCACGACTGCGAGGGCCGAAGGCATCGAGCACCGCCAGGAGCCGGCCGGCCGCGTTGGTGCGGGCTGCCTGTGCTCCGTGGTCGGCCAGCGCTGTCGCCTCCGCCGGGACCTCGAGCACTTCCGTCATGCCCACCTCCGTCCTCAGCGTCATCGCTCTGTTACCAAAGGCTCTGTCACCAAGCCGGGCCGAACACATTGTCAACGATATGAATTGCCGACGTACGAGCCGACGGACGGCTGGAGGCCAGTTAATACGCCCAAAATCATGCTGGCACTTCGGGCAGCGTTCCGCAAGAACTCTGTGAATAGCGGCAAAGCAAGCCGAACTACCAGACGGCTCGGCGGTTAACAACTTCGCCGTGGATCGAGTACCGGACACGGACTGGCAACAACATCGCAACAGGACTGTGACACCCCGGGCTGCGGTGGCATCTTTCTTTCGCCCGGCGGAAGCGCTGTGGACGCACCCCGGGCGAGTCGCGGAAGCTGGGCGCGTCGTCAGTGCCAGCCAAGCGCACTGCACACCGAGGTCTGCCGAACCGCGTCGCCCGGGACCCCGGGCAGCACGGCCTGCGCAGCCGCCTGTCCTTATCGGGAGCATCTCTATAGCAGGAGCATCGACGTGATACCCAAGATGTCTCGGAGACGCACCACCCGAGGGCTGTCAGCCTTGCGGGTGTCGTCGGTCATTGCCGCGGTGGCCACGGCAGTCGCGCTGGCCGGCTGCGGGTCGTCCACCCCCTCCTCGTCCAGCACCACGCCCCACGCGGGCGGGTCCCTGACCGTCCTCGAAGGCGCCAGCTTCGCCGGCGCCTGGCCGGGCCTCGACCCCGCCACGGACACCGACGGCGCCGCCAACATGAGCTACATGGACTCCATCTACGGCGAGCTGTTCGAGCTCACCGCCGGTGGCGTGACGACGGGTGACCTGGCCACCGGCTACCAGTTCACCAACGGCGGCAAGACCGTCGTCATCAACCTGCGGCAGGGCGTCAAGTTCTCCGACGGCACGGCGTTCAACGCGGCGGCGGTCGTCTACAACTGGGACCGCGACCTGACCGCGACGTGTACCTGCAAGCCGGTCTTCCTGAGCCCGCCGACGATCACGGCGACTGGCCCGTACCAGGTCTCGCTCACTCTCACCTACGTGGACGCGCCGTTCGTCAACGCCCTGCAGGGCAGCGTGTTCAACTGGATCGCCTCGCCGACCGCCATTAAGACGATGGGGGAGACGGCGTTCGCGCTCAAGCCGGTCGGAGCCGGTCCGTTTACCGTCGTCAAGGACGTGCCGGACTCCGAGCTGGTGCTGAAGAAGAACCCGCTGTACTGGCAGAAGGGCCTGCCGTACCTGAACTCGCTGACGTTCAAGTCGGTCGCCGGCGACGAGCAGGCGCTCACGGCCATGGAGGCGGGTTCCGGCCAGGCCTACGAGGGCATGTCCACGCCGCAGCTGGTCAGCGCGTTCAAGGCGAAGTTCCAGACCACGGCCGAGCCCTCAACCTCGCCGTACGACATCCAGCTCAACACCAAGATCGCCCCGTTCAACAACATCAAGGCGCGGGAAGCGATCTACTACGCCACCGACGCGGCGCTGCTGGACAAGAGCCTGTTCGGTGACACCTACCCGGTCGGCGAGTCGTTCACGGCCCCGGCTGGCCTGTTCTACGAGCAGACCGTGCCCGGCTACATC
This sequence comes from Streptosporangiaceae bacterium, assembly GCA_030038295.1. GTDB lineage: Bacteria > Actinomycetota > Actinomycetes > Streptosporangiales > Streptosporangiaceae > JAJYUU01. The sequence continues at coordinate 3,791 of JASHPF010000129.1, read as the reverse complement.
ACCTACGACCTGGCCAAGGCGAAGGCCCTGGTGGCGTCGATCCCCGGCGGGCTGAGCTTCCAGCTCGGCACGATCAGCGTTCCGACGGCCACCGAAATGGACGAGGCCATCCAGACCGAGTGGCAGGCCGCCGGGATGAAGGTCACCCTGGCGAGCTGGGACCTGACCGGCCTCATCGGGGCGTTCCTGGGCGGCAAGTGGCAGTCCATGCTGCAGACCGCAGGGGCGTATGACCCGGGCACCGGCGTCGGCGTGTGCTTCCGGTTCTGCTCCACCTCGCCGTTCACCGGCGTGTGGGACACCCACCTCAACGACCTGCTGATCGGCGCGGCCGGGACGACCAACCAGGCCACCAGGAAGTCGCTGTACGACCAGGCGGCTGCCTACATCGCGCAGAACGCCTACGGGCCGTTCCTGTTCCCGATCGCCGGCTACAACATCGCGGCCAAGGGCGTCGGCGGGCCAGGCCTGACGAGCCCGCTGCCGGTCACCGACGTCAACCCGGAGATTCTCTGGCAGTACGTCTACAACAACGGATAACAACAGACAGAGGCTGACGACTCGATGAGACGGGGATCGCTGCCGGCATGAGCACCTCGGCAACTGTTCAGCCGGCACGCTGGTCAGGCGGCGCGTTCCTGCGCCGCCTGGCCAGCTCCCCGGCCCTTCGGGTCAGTGGTCGGCGGCTGCTGTCCGCCATCCCCGTCCTGTGGGGCGTCACGCTGCTGGCCTTCCTGGTCCTGAACGCGCTGCCGGGCGACGCCGCCTCGGCGCTGCTCGGCATCAACGCCACCAAGGCTGAGATCCGCGCATTCTCCATCAAGCTTCACCTGAACGAACCGCTGTGGACGCGCTACGGGCACTGGCTCGCCGGGGTGGTGACCGGCAACCTCGGCACGTCGCTGGCCAGCCCGCAGTCGGTCGCCTCGATCCTCGGGCAGCGCCTCCCGGTCACCCTCGAGCTCGTCGTCTACGCGCTCATCATCACGCTCGTGGTGTCGGTGCCGGTGTCGGTGCTGTGCGCTCGCCGGCCGGGCGGCGTCATCGACCGGCTCAGCCTGGTGCTCTCGATGGGCAGCATCTCGATCGCGCCGTACGTGCTCGCGCTGCTGGCCGTCATCGTCTTCGCCGTCAAGTTCTCGATCTTCCCGGCCATCGGCTACGTGCCGCTCAGCCAGGGCATCGGCGGCAACCTGCACACCATGACGCTGCCGAGCATCATCCTCGCGGTGCCGCTTATCGGCTTCTACATCCGGTTCCTGCGCGCCGACCTGCTGGAACAGATGCAGGCCGAGGACTACATCGTGACCGCCAGGGCCAAGGGGGTCAGCGAGTGGCGGGTGCTGACCCGGCACGCGCTGCGCAACTCGTTTATCGGGCTGCTCACCATCATCGGCCTCAACCTCGCCACGCTGATCGGGGCGACGGTAATCGTGGAGGACATCTTCTCCCTGCCCGGCATCGGCTACGAGCTGCTCAACGCCATCAGCAACAGGAACGTCCCGGTCGTCGAGGGCATCGTGCTCGTCTTCGGGATCGCCGTGGTCCTCGCCAACCTGCTCACCGACCTGCTCTACGGTGTGCTCGACCCAAGGATCCGCCATGTCCGTTCCCGCAGCTAACGTCCTCACGACCGCATCGACGGTGCCGGTCGGCGAGGTGGCCGGCCCGGCACCACGGGCGCGCGGCTGGCTGCGCTCGGCCGAGATCACCATTCCCGGCGGCATCATCGTGCTGCTGCTGTTCTTCTGCTTTATCTGGCCGCTCGTCTATTCGGTGCCGAAGCCGGTTGGCGGCTCGCTGCTGCAGGTCAACCTGCCGCTGTTCTCGCCCGGCCACATCTTTGGCACCGACGACGTGGGCAACGACATCATGTCGAGGATCCTGTACGGCGGCCGGGTCTCGTTCGAGGTCGCGGCCGGGGTCCAGATCATCGGGCTGGTGGTCGGCGGGCTGCTCGGGATGGCGGCGGCGTACCGGGGCGGCTGGGTCGAGGCCGTGCTGATGCGCATCCTCGACGTGTTCATCGCCTTTCCCTCCCTGGTGCTGGTGCTCGCGATCGCCGACAGCCTGGGGCCTAGCGAGATGCACGTGATCTGGGCGCTCTCGGCGTTCAGCATCCCCGCCTTCGCGCGGGTGGCCAGGGCCGCCACGCTGCGCCTGCGCGACCAGCCGTTCGTCGTCGCGGCCCGCCTCGCCGGGACCAAGGCCTGGCGGATCATGTTCCAGCACATCGTCCCCAACATGGCGCCGCAGCTGCTGACGTTCAGCCTGCTCGGCGCCGGCATCACGATCCTGCTGGAGGGCGGGCTCGACTTCCTCGGCTACGGCATCCCGGCGCCGACCGCGAGCTGGGGGAACATGATCGCCACCGGCCAGCAGTTCATCTCGGTGTACCCGGACCTCGTCCTCGTGCCCAGCTTCTTCCTGCTGCTCACCTGCATCTGCCTGAACATGATGGGTGACGGCCTCCGGGCCCGCTGGGGCGTCCGCTGATGGCCGCCACGGCGGACGCGGCCGTGCCTGACCTCGAGCTCCGGCCGAGCCCACTGCTCGACGTGTCGGACCTGCGGGTGACCTTCCGCACCCGGCTCGGCATCGTCTACGCCGTGCAGGGCATCAGCTTCACGGTCGAGCCCGGCCGGACGCTGGCCCTCATCGGCGAGTCGGGGTCGGGCAAGACCGTCAGCGCGCAGGCCATCATGAGCATCCTGCCCCGGACAGCCCAGGTCGCCGGCTCGATCAAGTTCAAGGGCGACGAGATCGTCGGGCGGAGCGAGCACGAGCTGCGCGACTACCGGGGCCGGTCGGTCGCGATGGTGTTCCAGAACCCGGAGCGCTCGCTCAATCCGACCATGCGGATCGGCACCCAGATCGCCGAGGCGGTCCAGTGCCATCTGCCCGTCGACAAGAAGGAGGCGCACGCCCGGGCAGTCGAGCTGCTCCGGATGGTCCGGCTGCCGGCCCCGGACCGGCGGTTCTACGAGTACCCGCACCAGCTGTCGGGCGGCATGCGCCAGCGCGTCGTCATCGCGATCGCGCTGGCCTGCGGGCCGGCCGTGCTGATCGCGGACGAGGCGACCACGGCGCTCGACGTCACCACCCAGGCGCAGATTATGGACCTGCTGCTCGACCTGCAGCAGCAGACCGGTACCGCGCTGCTGATGATCAGTCACGACCTCGGCCTGGCCGCCTCCTACGCCGAGGAAGTCATCGTCATGTACGCCGGCAAGATCGTCGAGCAGGCACCCACCAAGGAGCTGTTCGCCGGGGTCCGGATGCCGTACACGCAGGCACTGCTGGACGCCATCCCGCGGATCGAGACGGAACCGCACGTGCTCCTCCCGGTGGTGGGCGGTCGCCCGCCGGATCTGGCCTTCATCCCGTCGGGGTGCTCGTTCGCGCCACGTTGCCCCAGGGTGCAGCAGGACTGCCGGGACACGAGCCCGCCGCTGCAGCAGCACGAGCCCGGTCGCTGGTGGGCGTGCTGGCATCCGCTCGGAAAGGAGCCGCGCAGTGGTAGCGACCGATGACGACGTCCTGCTTCAGGTCCGCAATGTCGTGCAGGAGTTCGTGCTGCGCGACTTCGGCGGTGCGAAGGGCGGCGTGCTGCAGGCCGTCGCGGATGTGTCGTTCGACCTGCACGTGGGTGAGACGCTCGGCATCGTGGGCGAGACCGGCTCGGGCAAGTCGACGCTGGCCCGCTCGGTGATCCAGGCACCGCCGCCCAAGCGCGGCGAGGTGATCTTCCAGGGTCAGAACCTGGCGGAGCTGTCCCGCGGCGCGCTCAA
>JASHPF010000128.1 GCA_030038295.1 Streptosporangiaceae bacterium | reverse complement strand
CGCCGCCGCCGTGGCCAGCTCGGCGCCGATCCAGCCGGCCCCGACGACGGCGAGCCTCGTGCCCGGCGTCAGCCGCGCGCGCAGCGCGAGTGCGTCGTCGGCGGTCCGCAGGACCAGCTGCTCGCCGCCGCCCGGCAGCGTGACCGGCAGCGCCCCGGTCGCGACGACCAGCGCGTCCCACGGGTAGCGCGCAGCGGTGGTGTAGAGCACGCCGTCGCCGAGCCGGACAGCGGTCTCGGCCAGCCGCAGGTCGATGCCGAGCGAATCCAGGTCGGGCCGCAACCCGGTGTCGTCGAGCTCACCGGTGAGCACCTTCTTCGACAGCGGCGGCCGGTCGTACGGCGGCCGGACCTCCGCGCCGATCAGCGTGATCGCGCCGGCGTACCCGCGGGTGCGCAGTTCCTCGGCCGTTCGCAGCCCGGCAAGCCCGGCACCGACGATCACAACCGTCGCCGGGGTCATCCAGTCTCCAAGGTATGCGTCGCCTGATTGTCCTTGCCGTCGTGACGCTAGCGGTTTGTGCCTGTGGGGCCGCCGGGCGGCTCGCCGGCGGCCGTCCGGTGTGGCTGCAATCGCTGCAGATGATCTCGGCAACTGGCGGCTGGGCGCTCGTGTGGAGCACTAACCCGGCCGGGAGCGGAAACGCTGCACTGGAGCCTGCCCGGACGACGGACGGAGGGCGGAGCTGGACGGTCGTCACGCCGGCGGCGGCGCTGCCGCTGCTCAACAATGGCGAGGCGCTGCTGTACGCGGCGTCCGAACAGCGCGCGTGGATCGCGGTCAACCACGGCGAGGGCAGCACGACCGCGGTGTTCGGGACCAGCGACGGGGGCCAGACCTGGACGGAGTCGAACCCGATCGCCGGCTCCCAGGCGGTGGCGATGGACTTCGCCGGGCCGGATCGGGGCTGGCTGCTGGAGAGCCAGGGCGCTGCCATGGGGCAGAACCCGGTCCGCGTGTACGAGACTGCGGACGGAGGCGCGACCTGGTCGCTGCTCGCCGCCGGGCTGCCGGCCGCGTGCGACAAGGGCGGGATGGCCTTCAGCCCCGCCGGGACCGGGTGGATCACCGGCGACTGCGTCCTCGGATATCAGGTGCTGGTCTCGCCGGACGGCGGCGCACAGTGGGCCGCGGCGCAGCTGCCGCTCCCGAGCTCGGCGTGCCGCGACGGCTGCGTCGCCTTCCAGCCTCAGTTCGCCGGTGACGTCACGGTCCTGGAAGTCGGCTCGTATCCCGCCCCCGCGGTGCTGCTGGTCAGCACGGACGCCGGGGAGAGCTGGCAGAGCGAGCCGATGCCCGCCGCGGCGGGGCCGTACCCGCGCGTCACGTTCTTCGGCTCCACTGACGCCATCGCCGTCTCGGCTGGCGCCCAGGGCATCATCGGCACGGACTTCTACCTGACCAGCGACGGCGGGCTGAGCTGGCGCGCGGTCCCGCAAGGCCGGCAGTTCGGGAGCAGCGGGGCGAGCTTCGATTTCGTCAGCTCGGAGCTCGGCTTCGCCTGGGTCTCCGCCGGGCGGCAGCTGTATCAGACCCGGGATTCCGGGCGGACCTGGACAGTCGGCACGCCGCAGCTGGGCTGACCCGACCGCGCTACGCTAGGAACACATCGCGCGGGAGTCCGGTGTGACCGGACTGAGAGGGCGGCTGGCGAGCCGCCGACCGCAGGAACCTGATCCGGGTCATGCCGGCGAAGGGAGCCGACCGTGAGCGCCCAGCCCGAGCCAGAGCCGGACGTCGTCATCATCGGCGGCGGCGTCATCGGCCTGTCGATCGGATGGCGCTCGGCGCAGCAGGGGCTGCGCGTCGTCATCGCCGATCCCGATCCTGGGCGGGGGGCGACTCGCGCGGCGGCAGGCATGCTCACCCCCATCGCGGAGGCGGCGTACGCCGAGCGCGAGATCTTCCAGCTTGGCCGCGAGTCGCTGCGCCGCTACCCGGCTTTCGCCAGCGAGCTGGCGACCGCCAGCGGGCTGCCGACCGGATTCCGGCAGGGTGGCACGCTGCAGGTCGCCTACGACGGGGATGACCTCGCGCTGCTGACCGAGATGCGGCTGCTGCAGGAGTCGTTCGGCGTGGTCGTGCAGCCGCTGACGGCGCGTGAGTGCCGGGCGGCCGAGCCCATGCTCGACCCGTCCGTGCGGGGCGGGCTGCTGGCTGAGAGCGACGGCTCGGTCGACCCGAGGCTGCTCGCCGCGGCCCTGCTGCGGGCGGCAGCGGCCGCGGGCGCCCGGCTCATCCGGCAGCCGGTGACGGAGGTGCTGTGCACCGCCGGCCGGGCCGGCGGCGTGCGCCTGGCCGACGACTCGGTGGTCCAGGCGCGCTGGATCGTGCTAGCGGCGGGCTGGCAGTCGGCCACGATGCCGGGCCTGCCGGCCGGCCTCGCGCCGCCGGTCCGGCCGGTCAAGGGGCAGATCATGCGGCTCGCGACCACGGCCGCCATGGCCGCCGCCGGGCTGCCGCCAGGGCTGCTCCGGCGTACCGTGCGCGGGCTCGTCCACGGCAGCAGCGTCTACCTGGTCCCGCGGGACAGCGGCGAGCTGGTGGTAGGCGCCACCCAGGAGGAACTCGGCGCCGACACAGCGGTCACCGCCGGCGGGATGTGGGAGTTGCTGCGGGACGCCCGCACCCTGGTGCCCGGCATCACCGAGCTCGAGCTCGTCGACGTCGTCGCCGGGCTGCGACCGGGCACCCCGGACAACGCGCCGGTTATCGGCCCGAGCGAGCTGCCAGGGCTGGTACTCGCGACCGGCCACTTCCGGGCCGGCGTGCTGCTGGCCCCGGTCACCGCGGACACGGTGGCGTCCTTCCTGTGCACGGGATCGCCCGATCCGATCTGGCGGGCATTCGCGGCGGCGCGGTTCGCCGCGGCCGGCCGGGCGGTCTCGCCGCAGCCGGAGAGTGCGCTGACATGAAGGTGACCATCAACGGCAGACCACACGAAGCGGCGGGCGCGCTGTCGCTGGGCCAGGCCGTGGCGGTGCTGACGACCGCGCAGTCCGGCGTGGCCGCGGCCGTGAACGGTGCCGTCGTCCGGCGCGCGGCCTGGGACAGCACGGCGCTGGCCGATGGCGACGAGGTCGAGGTGCTGACCGCGGTGCAGGGCGGCTGACCGTGGACGACCCCCTGGTCATCGCCGGTGAGTCTGTCACCTCGCGGCTCATCATGGGCACCGGAGGCGCGCCGAGCCTCGACGTGCTCGACCGCGCGCTGGCGGCCTCCGGCACCGAGCTGACCACGGTCGCGATGCGGCGCGTTGACCCCGCCGCCACCGGCTCGGTGCTCCGCCTGCTCGCCGACCGCGGCATCCGGGTGCTGCCCAACACCGCTGGCTGCTATACCGCCGCCGAGGCGGTCCGGGTGGCGGCGATGGCCAGGGAGGCGCTGGGCACGAACTGGGTCAAGCTCGAAGTCATCGCCGACGAGCGGACGCTGCTGCCCGACCCGGTGGAGCTGCTGGCAGCCGCCGAGCACCTGGTCGGCGACGGTTTCGTGGTGCTGCCTTACACGAATGACGACCCGGTGCTTGCCCGACGGCTCGAGCAGGCCGGCTGTGCCGCCGTGATGCCACTCGGCGCGCCCATTGGTTCGGGGCTGGGCATCCGCAATCCGCACAACATCGAGCTGATCGTCGAGTCGGCCGGGGTCCCGGTCGTGCTGGACGCCGGGATCGGCACCGCCAGTGACGCGGCCATCGCGATGGAACTCGGGTGCGCGGCCGTGCTGCTGGCCACCTCGGTGACCAGGGCCCGTAACCCAGAACTGATGGCCGACGCCATGCGGCTCGCGGTCGCCGCAGGCCGGCAGGCCTTCCTGGCGGGCCGCGTGCCACGCCGCCGGCTAGCCCTTGCGTCCTCCCCGCCGGTCAGCTAACCCGGTTCTCCTGGCCCCTGGCCACCCGCGCCTGCGCGCTGTTCTGGGGCGCGCACCGGTACGTGACCCCTACAATTCTGCCGATGGATGCGACGTTGTCGACGCCGATAGGGCAGCTACTCGACGGCAGGTACCTGGTCGAGTCGCAGCTTGCCCGCGGTGGCATGGCCACCGTCTATCTCGCTCGCGACGTGCGGCTCGAGCGGACCGTCGCTCTCAAGATCGCCCACCCGGAGCTGGCGCGCGACCGGGAGTTCGTCGACCGGTTCATCGGCGAGGCGCGAGCCGTCGCCCGGCTGTCCAGCCCCAATGTCGTGGCGGTGTTTGATCAGGGTTCCACCGGCGACCTCCACTACATCGCCATGGAGTACGTGCCGGGACCAACCCTGCGCGAACTGCTCGCCGCCCGCGGCCGGCTGAGCCCGCGCGAGGCGCTCGACATCATCGAGCGCGTGCTGGCTGGCCTTGCGGCCGCGCACGACGCGGGCGTCATTCACCGGGACGTCAAGCCGGAGAATGTCCTGCTGGGCAACGGCACGGCCGTCAAGGTGGCCGACTTCGGCCTGGCCAGAGCCGCCTCCGGCATCCGGCACACCAGATCCGGGCTGCTGATCGGAACGGCGGCCTATCTGGCGCCCGAGCAGGTGACCAGCAATGCAGCCGACCAGCGAAGCGACGTGTACGCGGCCGGCGTCCTGCTGTTCGAGATGCTTACCGGCCAGCAGCCGCATACCGGAGACACCCCGCTCGCCGTCGCCTACAAGCACGTCAACTCCGTCGTCCCGGCCGCGTCGAGCGTGAACCCTGACCTGCCGCCGGCGTTGGACGCGCTCGTCGCGATCGCCACCAGCCGTGACCCGGAGCTCCGGCCGGCCGACGCGCGGCACTACCTGCATGCGATCAAAGAAGTCCGCCGCGGGATGCCGCTCCCGGCGGTAACCAGGCGCGACCTGCCGGTCGGGGCGGCCAGTCAGCCGCCCCCGGATGGTACGGCGGCCAACGGGGCGGCCACCGCGTCCCGGCCGGCAGGCAGCACCCAAGACGGCGCTGTCGCGCTCGCCGACCGCGCGGACGGAGCAGGCACCGTCGCCGCGCCGCCCGCCTACTACGGGGGCACCGCGCAGTACCCGCCGGGCGGCGGCGTGCCGCCGGGCAACCACACCATGGTTGTCCCGGTCGGCGAAGAGCCCGGCTATCCCGACGGCGGCTATCGTGGCCGGCGCGGGCAACCGGTCTACCGCCCGTACGCCGAGCCGCGCCTGCAGCGCTGGCTGTTCAGCCGGCGGATCCTCATCGTGATCGCGGTGCTGGTGGCCGGCGGGCTCGCCTGGTGGCTTGCGCTGGGCCGGTACACCACGGTGCCCTCGGTCGCCGGCATGACCGTGAGCACGGCGCGCGGCGATCTGGCGAACTCGGGCCTGCACCCCGTGACCGGGCGCGGCGCGAACAGCTACACGGTCCCCGCGGGCCAGGTCATCTCGACCGACCCGGCGGCCGGCAGCCGGATCGGGCACGGCGGCACGGTCGTCCTCGTGCCGTCGCTCGGGCCGGTCCTGGTCACCATGCCGCCAGTCACCGGACTATCCCTCGACCAGGCCGAGAACGCGGTGACGGCAGCCGGCCTGAAGTACTCGGAGCCGACGTCGCAGACCTCGACGAGCATCCCGGCCGGGGTGGTGATCTCGACCAATCCGACTGCCTACACCCACTGGCCGAAGGACAAGCCGGTCCAGCTGGTCGTGAGTTCCGGGCAGCCGCTGCCGAACTTCGTCGGCCAGCAGATCAGCGTCGCCCAGGCCGAGGCAGCGGCGGGGGGCTACATCATCAACGCGGTCACCGATAACACCAGCACGCAGCCGGCCGGCACGGTAACGGGCCAGTCGCCCGCGCCCGGCTCGCAGATCACCTCGGGTGAGGTCGTCACGCTGCAGGTTTCCTCGGGCAGCCAGGCAGGGCAGGTGGCGATCCCGGACGTCACGGGGATGACCGAGAGCGACGCCGAGAGCGCGCTGCAGGCGGCGGGCTTCAACGTCCAGGTCGACCTGGGCATCTTCGGCCAGCGGGTGACCAGCTACTCCCCGACCGGCGAGGCGGCACCGGGCACCACGATCACCATCATGGTTGGCTACTTCTAGCGCGGCGGCCGACTGGATTCAGAGCGGCGGCCCCTCACCGTCCCGTTCCTGGTAGGAGTAGCGCTGCTCGCGCCACGGGTCGGCGGTGTTGTGGTAGCCGCGCTCTTCCCAGAAACCGCGCCGGTCCGCCGTCATGTACTCGATAGCGCGCACCCATTTGACGCTCTTCCACGCGTACAGGTGCGGCACGACCAGGCGCAGCGGGTAGCCGTGCTCGGGCGTCAGCTGAGCGCCGTCGCGGTGCGTGGCCAGCAGCGTCGTCTCGGCGGCGAAGTCGCCGATCCGGACGTTCGCGCTGTAGCCGAAGTCGGCCCAGATCATCACGTGGGTGACCGCGGCCGCCGGCGGAAACCGGCAGAGCAGCTCGGTAGCCAGCACGCCTGCCCAGCAGATGCCCGGAACGGTGAACTTGGTCACGCAGTGGAAGTCGGCCGTCACCTCGGACGCCGGCAGCGCCGCTACGTCCTCCCAGCAGAGCCGCGCCTCGCCGGCGGCTGCGGTCGCGCCGAAGATCCGCAGGTGCCAGGTCTCCGGGTGGAACACCGGGATCGGGCCGTAGTGCAGCACCGGCAGCGTCCGCGGTACGTACTGACCGGGCGGCAGCACCGGCTCATCCGCCATGTCCCGCTGACCTGCCCCTTCCTGTTCCCTGCCGCCGCCGACCGCGATGCCCGCCCGCGGCCCGCGCAGGTGCAGCTATCTTGCCACCCCCAACCAGCGGACCTGCCCGCCCCCACCGGCAGCGCGGCACCCCCGCGATGCGCTACGCTGTCCGTCGTGCGTCACACGTGGTGGTTTGGCTTTGGCTACCGGCCCGGTTCCCGGACGGTCGCCCGCCACGCCATGTGCTGACGCGAGCGATACGCAACTCGAGCCCCGGGCCGACGGCCCGGGGCTTTCGTCATGGTGGGACCAGGGAGGATGCGATGGTGGTGGTGATGGCCCCGGAGGCCACGCAGGCCGACATCGACCGGATCGTGAGGCTCGTCGCCACGGCGGGCGGCGAGGCGTTCGTCAGCCGCGGCCTATCTCGCACGATCATCGGCCTGGTCGGCGATGTGCACGAGTTCGGCGCGCTGAACCTGCGCAGCTACCCCGGCGTGACCGACGTCATCCGCATCTCCGTGCCCTACAAGCTCGTCAGCCGGGAGAACCACGCCGGCCGGTCAACCGTCACCGTGGGCGGGGTGCCCATCGGGCCTGGCCACCTGACCGTGATAGCGGGCCCGTGCACGGTCGAGACACCGGACCAGACCCTCGCCGCGGCGCGGCTCGCGCAGACAGCGGGCGCGTCGCTGTTGCGCGGCGGTGCCTTCAAACCCAGGACCTCGCCGTACGCGTTCCAAGGGCTCGGCGAGGCCGGGCTGCGCATCCTCGCCGACGTCAGGGCAGAGACCGGCCTGCCCGTCGTGACGGAGGTCATCGACCCGGCCTCGGTGGACCTGGTTTCCGGGTACGCCGACATGCTCCAGGTCGGTACCCGCAGCATGCAGAACTTCGCCCTGCTCCAGGCCGTCGGGTCCGCGGCCAAGCCGGTGCTGCTCAAGCGCGGCATGAACGCCACGATCGAGGAGTGGCTGATGGCCGCCGAGTACATCGCGCAGCGCGGCAACCTGGACATCGTGCTGTGCGAGCGCGGGATTCGGACGTTCGAGACCGCGACCAGGAACACGCTCGACATCAGCGCCGTCCCGGTTGCCCAGCGGCTTTCGCACCTGCCGGTCATCGTCGATCCCTCGCACTCGGGCGGCCGCCGGGACCTCGTCCTCCCGCTCAGCCGCGCGGCGATCGCCGTCGGTGCGGACGGCCTCATCATCGATGTCCACCCGCACCCGGCGGCCGCCCTCTGCGATGGCGATCAGGCGCTGACCGGGGCCGACATCGACGAGCTCGCGGCGCTGATGCAGACCCTGCCCCCGCTGCTCGGCCGGACGGTCACGCCGGCCAGGCAGCTCGCCTCGGTCGCGTGAGCACCTGCCGCGTGCAGAGGGTGCCCGTCCTAGCACGGCCACCGCGGGAATTCCCTTGCCGCCCATGATCGGGAGTAGTGCGCGGCCCGGCCGGCCGCGACGCCGCGGGGCGGCTGATACACGCTGTGCACGCCAATTTACCGGTATCTTTGGGAAAGAATTGACCTGCACGTTAAGCGCCAGCGAAAGAGAAGGGCTGCGCGCACCCCGCGGGTCCCGCTCAGTCAGGGCCCGCCGTAGCTGACCAACCTGCGGAGACGTGGATGCTGAGGATCCGCTTCACCGTGGCCCTGGCGGGACCCATCGCCGCCTGCGCCATGGTGCCCGCGTTGGTCGCAGGCGGGGCGATCCGGCCGTCCGAGCCTCATCGCACGGTCACCGAGCTGGCGCGAACCCGCCCGAGCGGGCTGGCAACCCTTCCTCCCAGCAAGCCGGCCACCACGGCCGGCTCGGTATTCCAGCTGAGCGCGGGCCGCCATTACGGGCAGCCGACCAATGCCTCCGGCTACTCGGTCATCGTCCGCACCGGCCCGGCTACGGCCTGGGTGTTCGGCGGCACGAATCCGGGCGGGCCGAGCGCGCCAGTGGCCGCGCAGTGGGACGGCAGCACGCTGACGCCCGCCCTGCTGCCGCTGGGCCTGACCAGCTTCATCAGCGACGCGGCCGCCACCTCAGACGTCGACGTCTGGGCCGCGAGCCAGTACGGCCGGTACCTGCTGCACTTTGACGGCGTGCAGTGGCACGTCGTGCGGCGCTGGTCGCGCGGCCAGATCACCGGACTGACGGCGATCAGCCCTACCGACGTGTGGGTCTTCGGTACCACGGCCGACGGAACCAGCGAAATCGGGACCTGGCACTTCGACGGCTCCTCCTGGCTGCGGGTGCCAGGCCTGGCGGGCTCGATCAGCAGGGCGAGCGCGACGTCCGCAAGCGACATCTGGGCGATCACGGCCAGCCCTGCGTCGTACTCGATCGTGCACTACGACGGCACCAGCTGGCAGCTGGTGCCGACCGGCACCGAGCTTGACGGCGTCCAGCCGCGCGACATCCTCGCGATCACGCCCAGCGACGTGTGGGTTGTCGGCACGATGTCCGACCCGACCGACGGCGTCCGGCTGGTGCTGCTGCACTGGAACGGTGCGAGCTGGGCCAGTCTCGTGACGCACATCGACGCGTGGGCCGGACGGCTGGCCGCCGGTGCCGACGGCAGCGCGCTCGTGACGGCGACACCTGCCGACGCCTCCGCGGCCGGGCTGATCCTGGAGGTGTCCGCGGCCGGCGGCCGGCCGGTCGTCGGCGCGCAGTCCTGGCTGGACTACGGCAGCGTGAGCGATGTCGCGCTGGCCGACGGGGCCACGTCGCTGTGGGCGAGCGGCGCGGTGCTCACCCGGCTCGGCGGCGAAGCGGTGATCTGGACGGGTCAGCTCGGGCAGCCGTTCAGCCAGTCCGACATCGGCACCTGACCCAGCCCAGGCGACTCGCCGGTCAGGCCCGGCCCGGCGTGTGCTCCTGGGCCCTGGCCGCGAGTTCCTCGGCGAGGTCGTCCGCGTCTAGCCGCGCCTCGATGCGGCGCAGATCCTCGATCCGCGCCCGCGTTTCCACCTGCCGCGGCGTCAGCAGCGAGCAGCAATCCTGATCGGGCAGTTCGGAGATCGCCAGCGTCTCGATCCGCCGCGCCTCGGTGATGATCTCCGCCTTGTCGAGTCCGATCAGCGGCCGCAGGATCGGCAGCGCGACCGCATCGTCGAGGGCAGTGATGTTGGTGAGCGTCTGGCTGCTCACCTGGCCCAGCGAGTCGCCGGTCACCAGCGCGGCCGCGCGCAGCCGCCGGGCCAGGGCAGCGCCGGTCTTGAGCATGAGCCGCCGCTGCGCCACGATCTGCAGCCTGCCCGCGCCCGAGGCGGCCAGCTGTTTCTGCGCCGTGCCGAAGGCCACCACGAACAGCCGCGAGTCCTGCTGGAACCGGTCGAGCTGGCGGGTCAGCCCGTACGCCTTGTACACCGACTCCGGGCCGGTCAGCGGCATCCCGGAGAAGTGCAGGAAGCTGCACCGCAGCCCGCGGCGCATCATCCGGTACCCGGCCACCGGCGAATCGATCCCGCCCGACATCAGCACCAGCGCGCGCCCGCTCATGCCGACTGGCAGTCCGCCCTGGCCCGGCCAGCCCTGCGTGAACACGAATACCTCGCGCTGGTCCACCTCCACGAACACGGTGGTGTCGGGGGTGCGCAGATTCACGGGGTAGCCGTACTCCTGCTGGATGCGGCTGCCGATCCGGACCGCAAGCTCGGCGGACGTGACCGGGAAGCGCTTGTCCCGGCGGCGCGCCCGGACCGCGAACGAGCCGGGACAGCCGGCCATCAGACCGACCGCCGCCGCGGTCGCGGCGGCTGGGTCCTTCGCGACCCGGACCGCCCGGCACACCCTGGCGACACCCATGACCCGCGTCATCCGCTCGGCCAGCACGCTCACTGCCGCCTCGGCGTCCAGTCTCGCGGCCTCCGCCCCGGCCAGCCGCAGCACGATCACGCCCTCGCGCTGCCAGACGCGAAGCTCGAAGCCGGTGTCCCGCACGGCCCGCCGGATGTTTTCGTGCAGCAGCCGCTCGAACTGCTGACGGTTGCGGCCCTTCAGCACGATCTCGCCGAGCTTGAGCAGCACGCACGGCTCGTACAGCCCGCCATCCTCGACGGGCTCCGCCTGGCCGGCCACCGACGCCGCTGTCATTACCTCAGTCTGCCACCGCGCAGGCGTCGAATCGGCCAGCGCCCGCGCGGGCAGCACGCCGCACAGCAACCGGTTCTCGCCGCGCTGGGCCGTCCCCGCGGTGTCAGCCGAAGAAGACCTCGGCCTCGGCGTAGCGCTCCGGCGGGACAAGCTTGAGCGCCGCCGTCGCCTCCACCAGGGGTACCCGGATGATGTCGGTGCCGCGCAACGCGACCATGCTGCCGAACGCCCCGTCGGCGACCGCCCGGCTCGCCTGCACGCCGAACCGGGTGGCGAGCACCCGGTCGAATGCCGTAGGCGTGCCGCCGCGCTGGATGTGCCCGAGCACCGCGACGCGGGCCTCCTTGCCGGTGCGGCGCTCGATCTCGTCCGCCAGCAACTGCCCGATTCCGCCGAATCGGGCGTGGCCGAACTCGTCCCGCTGCGGACCGCCGACGGCCTGGTCAAGCGACTTCGGGTGGGCACCCTCGGACACGACCACGATGGGCGCGTACTGGCTCCGGAACCGGTGCTGGACATACTCGCAAACCTGGTCAAGGTCGAACGGCTTCTCGGGGATCAGGATGACGTTCGCGCCGCCCGCCATCCCCGCGTGCAGCGCGATCCAGCCGGCATTGCGGCCCATCACCTCGACGATCAGCGCCCGGTGGTGGCTCTCGGCGGTGGTGTGCAGCCGGTCAATCGCCTCCATCGCGATGTTGACGGCAGTGTCGAACCCGAAGGTGAAGTCGGTGGCGCCGAGGTCATTGTCGATGGTCTTCGGCACGCCGACGACCTTGCCGCCTGCGGCGTGCAGCTTGCCGGCCGCCCCGAGGGTGTCCTCCCCGCCGATCACGATGAGCGCGTCGACGCCCAGGCTGTCGAGGTTCTCCAGGACCCGCTCGATGCCCGTCTTGTCGCTGACGGTGTTCCCGGCGGACGCCGGGTTGGTCCGCGACGTACCGAGGATCGTGCCACCACGCGGCAGGATCCCCCGCACCGCGGCGACGTCGAGCACCATCGTGTCGCCCTCGAGCGGACCCCGCCAGCCGTCCCTGAAGCCGATGAACTCCATGTCGTGCTCGGTCACGCCGGTCCGCACCACCGCGCGGATGACGGCGTTCAGGCCGGGGCAGTCCCCGCCCCCGGTCAGCACTCCGACTCGCATGCAGCAGTCCCCTCTCGCAGCGCTCCGACCCACCACACTAGTGGTCATGAGCGTACTGGCGATCGACGCCGGCACTACCGGCGTCACCGCTGCCATCATCACCGAGTCCGGCACCGTCGCGGGTCGCGGCTACCAGGAGTTCCGGCAGTATTTTCCGCAGCCGGGCTGGGTCGAGCACCTGCCCCAGGGCATCTGGCAGGCCACCCTTGCCGCCGTCGCGCAGGCGCTGGAGGCGGCCGGATCGCCTGCCATCGCCAGCGTCGGCATCACCAACCAGCGCGAGACAGCGGTCATCTGGGACCGGGCCACGCTCGCCGCGCCCCGCCGCGCCATCGTCTGGCAGGACCGGCGCACGGCCGGGATCTGCGCGGCGCTCCGGGAGACGGGGTACGAGCCGCGCGTTGCCGAACTGACCGGCCTGCGCCTCGATCCGTATTTCACCGCCACGAAGCTCACCTGGGTGGCCGAGAACGAGCCAGCGGTGTGGGCGGGAGTGGCGGACGGCTCGCTGGCGGTCGGGACGGTGGACTCCTACCTGATCGCGCGGCTGACCGGCGGCCGGCGGCACGTGTGCGACGCGTCGAACGCGTCCCGGACGCTGCTGTTCGACCTGGAAACCGGCCAGTGGTCGGCCGAGCTGTGCGAGCTCTTCGGCGTCCCCCCGCACGCCCTGCCCGAGGTGGTGCCGTCGACCGGGGTGACCGGCCAGACCGACCCGGCCGCGTTCCTCGGCCTGTCGCTGCCGATCGCGGGGATCGCCGGGGATCAGCAGGCGGCGCTGTTCGGGCAGGCGTGCTTCGCGCCCGGGGCAGCCAAGTGCACCTACGGGACCGGCTCGTTCGTGCTGGTCAACACCGGATCAAAGGTAGTTCGCTCGGACGCCGGCCTGCTGTCGACAGTCGCCTGGCTGACGTCGGCGGGCGAGCTCACTTACGCCCTCGAAGGCTCCGTGTTCGTGACCGGTGCGGCGATTCAGTGGCTGCGGGACGGGCTCGGGCTGCTGGAGAACGCGGCACAGAGCGAAGCGCTGGCTCGCTCGGTGCCCGATTCTGGCGGCGTGGTGTTCGTGCCCGCCCTCACCGGCCTCGGCGCACCCGACTGGGATCCCGACGCGAGAGGCGCGGTCTTCGGCCTCACCCGCGGAACCACCGGGGCGCACCTGGTGCGTGCGGCGCTCGAGGCCATCGCCTTCGAGGTGCGGGACGTCGTGGACGTGATGACCGCCGAGGCGGCGGTGCGGGACGGCGCGGCCGGCGCGGCCGGGGGGGCGGGCCGGGCCGCTGGTGC
>JASHPF010000127.1 GCA_030038295.1 Streptosporangiaceae bacterium | reverse complement strand
GCCGACCAGGGCGACATCTCCGGCCTGTCGCGGAGCGTGTCGAACCTCGGGTCGTCTCTGGGCACCGCGCTGGTCGGCTCCGTCCTCGTCGCGGCTGCCGCGGGCTACCCGTTCGCGGCATCGGCCGGGCTGCTTCTCGGGTTCGCCCTGATCGGGCTCGTCCTCAGCGTGCTGCTGCCACGCCAGCGGGCCGCTGTCGGGTCGGCTGATCGCCGAGTGCCAACCTCGGTCGGCCCGGCTGGCCGGCCCCAGCGAAGTTGATCATCCGCGTGTCAGGTTCCGGTGCAGAGGCTGCCACGATGATCGGCCCGCGAGGCACCCATGGGTCGTGGAGTGCCCGTAGCCGCCATGGCCGGATCGGTCACTCGCATTTCGCCGGACTCCTAGCGCTAGGTGGTTCCGCCTGCTGACCAGGGCCTAGCGTTCCAGCAGGCGCATCTGGGCCTCGTTGTGGTGGGCACCCGCGGCGACAGGGAGGCTGTCTAGCCTGGCGACCTGGGTGGCGCTCAGCACGAGGTCGTCGGCAGCGATGTTCTCCTCGACCCGGTCGACGCGCTTGGTGCCGGGGATGGGAGCGATGTCGTCGCCCTTCGTTAGTATCCACGCCAGCGCGACTTGCGCCGGGGTGGCGCCAGACTCGGTGGCGACCGCCTGGACCTCGTCTGCGATGCGCAAGTTGCGCTGGAGGTTCTCACCGATGAACCGCGGGTTGGTCTTGCGCCAGTCGGTGTCGGCTAGGTCGTCGATAGACCTGATCTGGCCCGTGAGGAACCCATGCCCGAGTGGCGAGTAGGGCACGAAGCCAATGCCGAGTTCGCGGAGCACAGGAAGCACGTCTAGGTCTGGGTCACGGGTCCAAAGTGAGTACTCCGACTGCAGCGCGGTGATCGGGTGAACGGCATGGGCGCGGCGGATCGTGCCGGTCCAAGCCTCGGACAGCCCGAGGTGCCGGATCTTGCCCTCGATGACCAGTTCGGCGAGGGTGCCGACGACCTCTTCGATGGGCGTGTCTGGGTCGACGCGATGCTGGTAGTACAGGTCGATGTAGTCGATACCGAGCCGTCGCAGCGACCCTTCGACGGCGATGCGGATGTTGGCCGGGGTGCTGTCGACCTGCGGCCGGCCGGTGTGGGACATGAAACCGAACTTGGTGGCGATGACCACCCGGTCGCGGCGGTCCTGGATGGCGCGGCCAACGAGTTCCTCGTTGGTGTAGGGACCGTACACCTCAGCGGTGTCGATGAGCGTGACGCCCAAGTCGATAGCCCGGTGGATCGTGCGGATGGATCCGGCGTCGTCGTCGCCGGCGCCGGTGTAAGCGGCGGACATGCCCATGGCGCCAAGGCCGATCCGACCGACGTCGAGAGTGCCGAGCTTGACATGCTTCATGGTGAGACTCCTTCTGGCGGCTACCGGAACTGGACTTGCAGGCGGTCGGCGCGCAGTGCGGCGATGACGCCCCCGTCGATGAGCAGGTCTGCGCCCGTAATGAATGCGGCGTCCGGGCCGAGGAGGTAGGCAGCGGCGGTGGCGACCTCGTCTGTTGTTCCTACCCGGCCTGCCGCGGATGTGTTGATCATGTCCTGATATCCCGCGGCGCCCGGGCCGGACATTTCCTCGCGTGCCAGCGGCGTGAGGATGATACCGGGGCTGATGGTGTTGACCCGCGCGCCGCGGTCGCCCCAGGTGACAGCTGCGGCTTGGACGCGCAGGTGGTTAGCGCGCTTGGCCAGCGCGTAGGCGGCGCCGGAGTTGGGCACGGCAGCAGGAGTCAGGATGGGCAGGGCCAGGAGTTCGTCGGCCGGGGTGCTGGCGAGCGCTCGCTCGGCTGCGGGGTCTAGCGGTGGCTGCATGTGCCCGGCCATGCTGGAGATCACCACGGCAGCTCCGCCGGGCGCGATGATCTGGCCGAACTCTTCCAGCACGAGCGCGGTACCGGCCAGGTCGACAGCGAGGATCGCGGCGGGTGAGGCTTGCACCGGGGACAACCCGGCCGTATGCGCAACCTCGACGACATCGCCAATGTCGACTGCTGCCAGCGCCAGATCGTGTACCGAATCGCGTGACGAGACATCGACTTGGCGGGAGATGACGGTATGCCCGTCAGCTTCGAGTTCGCTTGCGGCCGAGGCGAGCGTCTTGGTGTTGAGGTCAGCGAGCACCACGGTTTTGCCCGATCCCTGGCGACGGCCGATCGCGCGGCCGATCCCTCCCGCGCCGATCACCACAACTACTTTCGTCGTCATTTCCTGCTCCTCATGTCGTGAGACCTCCCGGAACCGTCCGCCTCAGCGGACCCGGCGGGCTCGGCGCCTTGCCGGAGCCAGCCCCGCGAACGCATGTAACTGGATACTAAGTATCCGGTTAGTGTCAGTGTACGCAGCGAACCGGATGCGGTCTATCTAATTGGATAACCAGAATCCAGTTAGCTACGCTGAGGGCGTGGAGATAACAGAGCCGCGCCTGAGACGCGATGCTGAGCGGAACCGACGGCTGATCCTCGATGCCGCGCGCGAACTGTTTGCCGACCGCGGCCTCAGTGCCACGCTCAACGACGTGGCACACCACGCCGGGGTCGGCGTGGGGACCGTCTACCGGCGATTTCCCGACAAGGCGCAGCTGGTCGACGCTCTCTTCGAGCAGCGACTGGACGAGATCGTCCGGATGCTCGAAGAGGCTCTCGATGACCCTGACCCGTGGCACGGGCTCACCTGCTTTCTCGAGCGAGTGCTCGACAAGCAAGCCAAAGACCGCGGCCTGAAGGAAGTCCTCATGGGCATTGCCCCCGGCTCATCCGCGCGGATCACCAGGAGCCGCGCCACCCTGCACCCGCTGGCCGCCGAATTGGTCGAGCGAGCTGTCCGATCAGGAGCGGTGCGGCCCGACAGCGAGCCTCAGGACTTCGGCATCCTGCAACTGATGGTCGGAGCCGTCATCGATGCGGGCCGCGAGGTCGCTCCTGACCTGTGGCGGCGTTACCTGGCCATCATGCTCCAGGGACTGCGCGCGCAGCCCGCCGCTGCTGATCCTCTCCCTGCGTCAGCAGTATCTCCCGAGGAGATGGACGCAGTGCTCTCGGCCGCGTCCCCAAGGTAAGTAGGGCCGGCAAGGCATCCCCGCGGAGCCAATCTGGCACGCCCGGCGAAAAAAGCACACGAGATGATCAAGAACAGGCGGCTGACCTGCGGGTTTTGCGCCCCGAGCAGGACTCGAACCTGCGGCCTACTGCCTAGGAGGCAAACCCGAACGATGTCCGGCGTCGCCCCGCGTCGCCGATATGGGCCTAATCCGCAACGGGCATCGCCACGCAACGACTAGCGCGGCTTGACGTCTGTCGGCTTTGGCTCCCACACCGAGCAGCCGGAACCGCCCTGATTATGGCAGCGGCCAGCCCATGCTGACCGGCCATCTCGGGCTCTGATGGCGTGCCATAGTTCAGGCCTCGGTCTCGTCTGTTAGTTGTTGCCAAAGCGTCAGTACGTCCTGGTAAAGAATCGTCACGGCTGCGTCGCGCGCCTGGGTTGCTGTAGTGATCGCGTCGCAGACATCGTCCGGCGAGGGTCCAGGAGCGTCAGTTCTCGGATACTCGAACGTGTTCCGGGCGCGGCGGATGCGGCTGAAGGACCGGAACGCCCGGACAGTCGAGCCGAACTGGGCTTGGGCTGCTTCCTGGATCGCGATATGTCCGCCACGGCTGGTCGCGCGCAGGCCCTGCACCTCCAGCAGGCTTGCGGCGCTCTTGCGAAGCGCATCGTAGGCCAGTTGATAGGCACCCGAGAGGTCCCCGGATAGAGAGGCTGCCGCGGCTGTCGCCAGGTGGCGGCCGGCGTCATCGAGCAGCAATTGCGCGATGTCCACATCAGCAGTCACGCGCTGGAGTTCATCCGCCTCAAGGAGCGCGATAATCCTGTCCCGCCCGGGCTGCCACGTCACGGCGTTCCCCCACCGGGCAGGACCGGGACCAAGGGGCGCTTGGTCAGCTCGGCATGGAAGCCGTCCTCGCCTTCCTGCCACCATCGCGGGGACCGGACCGTGACGCTGACCTCTCTGGCCAGCCGCGCACCTGCCCGCTGCGCTGCATCGTCGAGCTCGTCCCGGTCGGGGTCGCCGAGAACCAGCACATCGATGTCCGCCGGCGCACGGCCCGGCTCTCCCTCATACCTGGCCGCCCACGATCCGAAAAGATATGCCGCCTCAACGCCTGGCACTCCGGCGAGTTCCTCGGCGACCACCTCTCGCGGCCCGAACGAGCGCAATAGCAGCTCTGCCAGAGGGCCCGTCAGCGGTGAATCGGCCGCGCTCACCAGCCGCGTGTTACCGAGCCTGCGCGTCGACACCACCCCGGCCTCCTCAGCCCGGACCATCTCCCGCTGCGCTGACGATAGAGAGCAGCCGACCCGGTCCGCCAGCTCAGTCAGCGACCACTCCCGGCCAGGAGACAGAAGCACCAGTGTTAGCAGCTCGGCTTGGAGCCGTGACCGCAGGAGCGGCAGCAGTGGCGGAGCGGGGACTTGCATAACACGCAATATACCTCCCGTGATACGCAAGTATTGCCAGCCAACCTGGATCCTGTGACAGACAACCACCCTCCGGGCCTTGCTCGATGACTACGAGATCTTCATCGTCCTGGTCGCTGACCTGGGCCCGAGTGTTGCCGGAACTGTCGTGCATCGACAACTTTGATGGGGCGTGTAGTTGCCAGACTGCGTCAGCGTTCTATATTCGCTAGGGCTAGCAACTCATTTGCTGAGATCGTCTCGCTCTTGGGCGGTCGCCACGCCTGCCAGGCATGCTCGCGGCACAAGCGATCAGCGCGCACGGCTGACAGGAACCGCTCATTCGCCTTGCCGAGCGCCCTTAGGCAGTCATTGAACTCACCGACATGCTCAGCGTAAGTCCGCTTGTATCTGAAAAGCGCACGCAGATAGACAGGATAGTACTTGTGGGTCGGAATTCTCTGCGTTAGTTCTTGAAGCAGGGCGCGGATGACTTCCGCTGCATCGACCGGTTCCGGTCGGCTGGGCCAGTTACCTTCCGGCAGGACCGCCAGACAAGGTTGCGCTGGCCAGCATCGTGGATGCTGACGGCGGCCGAGATGACGCAGAAAGCTCCTACTACGAACACGCAGCGGATCCCGATTCCGTCCGCATGGAAGCAGCGCGCCGTCACTTTCGCGGCCAGTACTTCCGTCACTTGAGGCGTATCGGTCGCCGCAACCGGCGCTAGGCGCGGTGCATGCGCCTCATGAATGCAACGCCGGCACATGCCGCGACCACGAAGGCGGGACGGGTTCCGGACGAGCTGCCGCTGAGGGCTGGGGATCTCGCGCTCTGCCGGGGACGCGGCATCTTTCGACGCGGTCGCTGTGGTGCCCTCGACGTTTGATGCGACCGCATCGGCCGACCCGAGGGGTGAAGCCGAGGCGATGGACATCGGGTGAGGCGCGGGATGAGACTGCGGCCATGACGCGGGTAGCTGTCACGGGTGGGAGCGGATTCATCGCGGGGTGGTGCATCGCTCAGCTCCTGGAGGGGCGGCATGAGGTCGTGGCGACGATCCGGTCTGCCCAGCGCCAGGCCGGGTTGCGCGCTGCGCTCGGAGCCGCCGGGGCGGACCGGCTCTCATTCGGCGTCGCCGATCTGTCTCGCGACGAAGGCTGGGACGAGGCGCTCGCGGGGTGTGAGGTCGTCCTGCACGTCGCCTCGCCCATGTCTGCCGGAGAGGCCGACACGATGATCACTGAGGCGGTCGACGGCACCCGCAGGGTGCTTGCCGCGGCGGAACGCGCTGGTGTGAAGCGGGTCGTGATGACCTCGGCATGCGCGGCAGCCACCCCCGCTGGCTCGGTGCTGTCGGGCACGGTCGATGAGAGCTGCTGGACCGACGCTGACGAACCGGGCCTGTCGGGCTACCGCCGCTCCAAGACGCTCGCCGAGCGCGCAGCGTGGGACTATGCCGCCGGTTGCCGGAGCTTCTCGCTGACGACGGTGCTGCCCGCAGCGGTCCTCGGGCCGGCCCGATCGGCATCGGCACTTGGCCCGCTCGGCCTCATCGGCGCACTGCTCGACGGGTCGGTGGCGGCGATACCGCGGCTGGGGTTCGAAATTGTCGACGTCCGTGACGTGGCGGCCGCCCACCTGCTAGCCATGACCAGCGCCCAGGCCGAACATCAGCGTTTCATCGTGTCGGGTGAGCTGCTGTGGTACAGCGACATCGCCGGCATCCTCCGCACCCACCTCGGCGAGGAGGCTGCGAACGTGGCGTCAGCGGCCCTGGCGGACGAGCAGTTTCGCTCGCTCGCCCAGACGAGCCTGCTGCTTGCGAACCTGCTCCCGCTTCTGGGCCGCGACCTTAAGCACTCCTCCGACAAGGCACGCAGGCTACTCGGCTGGCGACCCCGCCCGGCAACCCAGACGATCGCTGACTCCGCTCGCTACCTGATCAGCCACGCCAGCGAACCCCGATCGGGCTGACCGACCTCACACACCCCCCAGGTCGCCAGCACGGTCAAGGCTCCTCGCGGCTCGTGCCAACAGCGCCCAGCCCGAACATCCGCCTCTCCAGCCGCCTACCGCACTCGCTTTCTCGTGCAAGCGCGCACGCAGAGCGTCGATATGCGGCTAGAGCAAGTAGCGCCCCGTGTCGGTCTGTCCCCGGCGGACATGGTCGCGCCGCGCAGCCACCGACGCCCATAGGACCGGCTAAGGCGGCGCTAGCTCCACCGACGTGACCGTCCTTATGGCTCGTGGATATCAGAGGCGACGTTCGAGGAAGAGCCGGACCTCGCGGCCGCTCGATGCATCACATCGTGGCGGTGGCCGATCTATTTTCCGCTCGGCGCTTACCTGAACGGGAATGTGGCAGTCAGGCTTGGCCGGATCCCGTTGCCGCCCGAACTCGCAGAACTACCTGTCATGCGCAGCAGAGCTGGAAAGGAAGGGCGGAACGCGGTCCGGACGGGCAGCCCGACCGTCAGCCGCCCGCTCGGTCCTACTACTGACCGGCGCCTTCCCATTTACGCCCCAGTCAAGTCGGGAGCGGCCGTATCATCAACGCGCGCATCTGCCGCCGTGCGCCTTGATCGTGTGCTGTGCTCGCCTGGCGTTAGTGCGGTTAGTGATCGTCGACCAGCCTGTGTCCGATATTGCGGTGCGGCCGGGCGAGCAGATGCACTACCTAACCTTGAGCACCCGCCCAATCTGCCAGGCACCGCTGCCGGGCCAGCCGAATGGCTGCTGAGGCTGCTCGGCTAACAGCGCGGCGTGGCCAGGGCCGCGGTGCTGCATCAGTCGCCGGTGACTGCGATGCCGGTCTTCTCTATCATCAGCACCTGCGTGGGCTCCAGCGCCACCGGGCGGTGCAGCATCCCACGCGGAACTGAGAACGCCACACCGGGCGCCAGCTCCACCGGGTCGCGACCGTCGAGTTCAATGCGCAGCCGACCGTCGATGACGTAGAAGAACTCGTCTTGCTCCTGGTGCTTATGCCAGTGATATTCGCCGCCAGCAAAGACGCCCAGGCGAAGCAGCACGCCGCCGACCTCGATCAGGGTCTGGTTGTACCAGGGATGGTCTGCCCGCTCGATTGCGTCACGTACATCGATGAGCTGAAGCGGCCCGAACAGCGGCTCGTAATTGATCTTGTAGCTTCCCGGCTGCGTCATATGCCCCACTCTACGGACGTGCTAGGGCACGGCGAGCCGCGAACGCCGCCTGGCCCTCGGCCTGTCCCAGGTAGAGCTTGCAGCCAGGGCGGGCATGACCCAGCCCGTGCTGTAGCGGCTCGAAGCAGGCGGCGTCATCCCGACCATCCCACTGCTGGACCGCATCTCCGCCGCCCTAGACGCCGACCTCATCGTTGAAATAGCCCCGCACGCCCCCTGAAGGCGCGGTACTTCGCGTCCGCCCGCAAAGTAGCCTGTGCCGACTTCCGCTTTCTAGCCAGCGACCGCCCTGCGCTGAGAGCCGATTAGATTAATCAGGCCCGGCAACGTCAAAGCCACCACGGCGGGTCGGCTTATCTGCCACGGGACAGCTGACGCGCGGCCTGCCCGGTCTTGGCTCCGTGCGAGTTCGAGTTACCAGGTGGATGCGAGTTGTGCCGGCCGCGCGAGGCGTGCAGTGGAGCGCTGCCTTGTGCCGCCCAATTCGTTGCCCTAAAGTAACCGTTGCCGATGAGTAACCAAGCTGCGGATGTCGTGTTCGATGCGCTCGGCGAGCCGGTGCGCCGGCGCATCCTCGAACTGTTGCGCGACGGGCCCACGCCGGTCGGGCGGCTCGCCGAGCGCCTGCCGGTCGGCCGTCCGGCGGTGAGCAAGCATCTGCGGGTGCTGGGCAACGCCGGGCTCATCGAGCATCGCAGCGTCGGCACCCGCAACCTGTACGTGCTGGCGCCGGGAGGGACGGCGGCCGCGCAGCAGTGGCTGGCCCAGACCTGGGACACGGCCCTGGCCTGCTACGCCGCAGAAGTCGGCCGCGCCGTCCAGCACGCCGGGCAACGGCACGAACCACCGGAAGCCTTCGCCAAGGAGCGGCCGTGAGCACCGTCCCGCCCATCCGCAGGGAAGTCCTGGTCGATGCCGGACCGCAGGCCGCCTTCGAGATCTTCACGGCGCGCCTGGGCCGGTGGTGGCCGGTAGCCGAACTGAGCGTCTACGGAGCTGGCGCCACGGTCGCGTTTGCGGGCGGGCAGATCGTCGAGCGATCGGCCGACGGGCAGCGGGCCGTCTGGGGCACCGTCACCCGCTGGGAGCCGCCGGCCGCCGTGGCGTTCACCTGGCATCCAGGCC
>JASHPF010000126.1 GCA_030038295.1 Streptosporangiaceae bacterium | reverse complement strand
GGCTTCGGCCCGGCAACCGGCGCCCCGCCGTGGCTGCCGCAGCCGGCCGGCTGGCGGCAGCTCGCGGCCGACCGGCAGGCCGCCGACGCCGGCTCCATGCTGGCTCTCTACCGGGCCGCGCTGGGCGTCCGCCGGGCCCGCCGGGCCGACGGCCAGCTCGCCGACGACGCGCTGACCTGGCTCGGCGCCGCGAGTGGCGTGCTGGCCTT
This sequence comes from Streptosporangiaceae bacterium, assembly GCA_030038295.1. GTDB lineage: Bacteria > Actinomycetota > Actinomycetes > Streptosporangiales > Streptosporangiaceae > JAJYUU01. Next base: position 5,011 of record JASHPF010000126.1, on the reverse strand, counting down.
CATCCGCCCTGGCGGTTTCTGCTGCGTGGTCAACCTCGGCACCGAGCCGACACCGCTGCCGTCGCACGGCGCAGTGCTGCTGGCCAGCGGACCGCTCGCGGGCGGGCAGCTGCCGCCCGACACCGCGGCGTGGCTGGACCTCAGCTCACCAGCGCCTGGTACACCAGCTGACGGAGCTGCGGCCGGATCGGGTAGGAGGCCGACGGCATCAGCTGGGTGAAGAACGCGGCGGTGACCTGCTCGGCCGGGTCCACCCAGAACACGGTCGACGCCGCGCCGCCCCAGTGGAACTCCCCGGCCGAGACCAGGGTCTTGGCCGCCAGCGGGTCGATGACGACGGCGAACCCGAGTCCGAAACCGACTCCGGCGTAGCTGGTCTCCGGGTTCAGCGGCCGGCCGAACGTCTCCAGGTCGACGCCGCCCGGCAGATGGTTGCTGGCCATGTACGCCACGGTGCGGGGGCTGAGCAGCCGGACGCCGTCCAGCTCGCCGGCCGGGCTGTCGAGCCGGTGCAGCAGCATCTGGGTGAACCGGTGATAGTCGGCCGCGGTGGACACCAGCCCGCCACCCCCGCTCAGGTAGACCGGCTCGCGCAGCGCGGCCTTGCCCATCGAGTCAAGCCGAGCCAGCGAGCCGTCCTGCGGGCTGCGGTTGTAGAGCGCAGCGAGCCGCGGCGCGTCCGGCGGCGTGACCCAGAACGACGTGTCGGTCATGCCGAGCGGAATGAAGATCCGCTCAGCGAAGAACTCGTCCAGCGGCTGGCCCGAGACGACCTCGACGACCCGGCCGAGCACGTCGGTCGCGACCGAGTAGCTCCACTCGCTGCCCGGCTGGAAGAGCAGCGGGAACGACGCGAAGCGGTCGCAAATCGCCGCCAGGTCCTCCCCGCGCGGTGAGCCCCACTCGAAGCCCGCCGCCCGGTAGATCGCGTCGACCGGGTGGTTGCGCACGAACCCGTAGGTCAGGCCGGAGGTGTGGCTGAGCAGGTGCCAGATGCGGATCGGCTCGGTCGCGGGCACGGTGGCGTAGCTAATGTCGCTGCCGCCGGCGAACACGCGGACGTCACGGAACGCGGGGATGTACTGGTAGAGCGGATCGGTGAGCTGGAAGCCACCCTCCTCGAACAGCATCATCGCGGCGACCGACGTGATCGGCTTGGTCATGGAGTAGATCCGCCACAGCGTGTCGGGCTCGACCGGCAGGCCCGCCTCGAGGTCACGCTGCCCGTAGCTGAGCACGTGCGCGAGCTTCCCGTGCCGCGCGACAGTGAGCTGCAGGCCCGCCAGCTTGCGCTCGTCCACATACCGCGCGAAGTGCCGGTCAAGCCGGTCCAGACGGCCCTTGTCGAATCCGACCTCCGCCGGGTCCACCTCGACCTGCAGTTCGCCCATCTGTCCAGCCTCCGTTAGTTCGCGCCGTGCAAGCATCCTGCCAACGACGGCGGGCGCAGGTCCAGACCCGCCGGCGCTGACAGAATCAGACGGCATGGAACCAATGTCCGCAGCGGACCTGACCGGGGCCGTGCTCGAGCGCCTCCAGGCAACACCCGACCCGCGGCTGCGCGAGGTCATGACGGCGCTGGTCAGGCACCTGCACGGGTTTGTCGCCGAGGTCGGCCTCAGCCGGGACGAATGGCTGGCCGCCATCCGCTTCCTCACCGCGACCGGCCAGATCTCCACCGACCAGCGGCAGGAATTCATCCTGCTGTCCGACACGCTGGGCGTGTCCATGCTCGTCGACCTGCTCGCCGAGCCGGCCGAATCCGGGCGCGCGGGGTTCGCCACCGAGACCACCGTGCTCGGGCCGTTCTACGTCGAGCACAGCCCAGCGCGCGAGTACGGCGCGTCCATCGCCGAGCGGCCGTCCGGGGAGCCGGCCTGGTACACCGGACGGGTCACCGATACCGACGGCAACCCCATCGCGGGCGCGACGCTGGATGTCTGGCAGAACGCCGACGACATGCTGTACGCCGTCCAGAATCCGGACTCGCCGCCCGACAACCTGCGCGGCGTCTTCCGCACCCGCGAGGACGGCAGCTTCGCGTTCCTGGGCGTGCGCCCGACGGACTACCCGATCCCCGCCGACGGGCCGGTCGGCAGGCTGCTCGCCAGGACGGGCCGGCACCCGTGGCGGCCCGCGCACATCCACGTGATCGTGAGCGCACCCGGCTACCAGACGGTGGCGACACACATCTTCGACGCCGACAGCAGGTATCTGACCAGCGACGCGGTGTTCGCCGTGAAGTCAAGCCTGGTCCGCACCTTCGAGCGACACGAGCCGGGCAGCGGGCCGGCGCCGGACGGGGTGCCGCCCGGCGAACCCTGGTACTCGCTGCGGCACGACTTCCGGCTCGGCCGAGCGCCCGGCTGAACCGGTCAGAAGGGGGCACCCGTCAGCCAGAGCCAGACTCGGCCCAGGTGCGGCGCCGCACCTCATAAAGCAGGACCCCGGCCGCGACAGCCAGGTTGAGCGACTCGGCCGTGCCGGTCATCGGGATAGCCACCCGCAGGTCCGCAGCGTCGCGCAGGTCGGCCGGGAGGCCAGTGCCCTCGCTGCCCAGCAGCAGCGCCAGCGGCAGCCGCCACTCGGCGTGCCAGTGCGACTCGCTCGCCCCCGCCGACGTCGCCGCCACGGCGACCCGGTGGCTGCGCGCCCAGGTCAGGAACTCCGCGCCCGAAGCCGCCGTCGCGACGGGAACGGTGAACAGCGCGCCCATGCTCGCCTTGACCGCAGCCGGGTCGTAGGGATCGGCGGCGGGGCCGATCAGGATCACGCCCGTCGCGCCGGCGGCGCTGGCGGTCCTGACGATCGTGCCGACGTTGCCAGGGTTGCCCGGCGTGTGCAGCGCCACGAACACCGCGTCGCCGGGCACCGGGAGGGACGGCAGCGCGGCCGGCGTGGCGCGGACGATCGCGGCTAGCCCGGTTGGCGCGTCCCGGTCCGCGATCCGGCCAAACAGCTCTCCGGACAGCCTGGCCACCCGGACTCCCGCGGCCGCTTGCGCCTCGACCATGGCCAGCGCTCCGGCGTGCCGCAGCAGGTCGGGGGCCACCAGCAGCACCTCGATGTCGGCGCGGGCCTCCACCGCCTGCCAGACCGGCTGGATGCCCTGCACGACGAACGCGCCCTCGCGCCGCCTGTATTTCCGGTCGCCGAGCGCTCGCACGCGCTTGACCAGCGGATTCGCCACGCTACTGATCGTCTCGGCCATGGCGATCCGAGCCTACTCGGATGGTGCCGCGCGGCGCGGCGCCGTGTCACACCGCTGTCACGGCTGCGGAGTTGGCTTGGGCACATGACGACAGCTACTACGGGCGCCACGCCCGAATTCGATCTCGCCGGCCCGCTGCACACCGACGATGACGTGCTCCGCCGCGTCGATCTGCTGCTCGACGACAACGCACGGCACCTCCGCAGCGTCGTGCTGATGTTCCTGGCCGCTGACGGCGGGCAGCTGCCCGTGGTGGTCCCCATCGACGACGTGCCCGAGCGCCCCGACCCGATGCTCGTCGACAGCGTGTGCTGGGTGATTGCCGAGGCGCTCGCGCAGCACGCCGGCGGCGCCGCCGTGATCGTGCTGACCCGGCCCGGAGCCGGGCAGCCGGTCGACGCCGACGTGCGCTGGTGCCGGCTCCTTGACGTGGCCGCGCGCCGGCACCGCGCAGCCATCCGCATGGTGTGCCTGGCGACACCCGCAGGCGTGCGCTCGCTAGCCGGGAGCCCGCACCCGGACACGGCCGGGTGATCGCCGACGCCGGCCGGGCCGCTCTTATAGTGGCCACCGACCGAAGGAGAGGCGACGGATGGGCGCGGAGAGCGATCGGGTGGCCGGCTTCGGTCGGCTGGAGGACGGGCTGCGCAAGGCTGGCGACTGGTACCGGTGGGGCCCATACGTGAGCGATCGGCAGTGGGGCACGGTCCGGGAGGACTACAGCGCCGACGGCGAAGCCTGGGACTATCTGCCGCACGATCAGGCCCGGTCGCGCGCATACCGCTGGGGCGAGGACGGCCTGGCCGGCTTTTGTGACATCGAGCAGCACCTGTGCCTCGGCCTCGCGCTCTGGAACGGGCAGGACCCGATTCTCAAGGAGCGCCCGTTCGGCCTCACCGGCGCGCAGGGGAACCACGGCGAGGACGTCAAGGAGTACTGGTGGTACCTCGACGCCGTGCCCAGCCACACGTGGAACCGCTGGCGGTACCACTACCCGCAGCGGCCCTTCCCCTACGAGGACCTCATCGATCAGAACGCCCGGCGCGACCGGACGCAGCCGGAGTACGAACTCGCCGACACCGGGGCGTTCGACGGTGGGCGGTACTGGATCACCGAGGTGCACTACGCCAAGGACGGGCCGGACGACATCCTCATGTCGATCGAGGTCACCAACGCCGGGCCGGACGACGCCGACGTGCACGTGCTGCCCACCGCGTGGTTCCGCAACACGTGGTCGTGGGACAGCGGCGCGGCGCGTCCGGAAATCGTCGCCGCCGGGTCCGGGCGGGTGACCCTGGACCATCCCCTGGTGGGCCCGATGGAGCTGCTGGCCGGCCCCGGTCCGGACGGCCGGATGCCCGCCGCGCTGTTCTGCGAGAACGAAACTAACGTCGCGCGACTTTTTGACTCGCCACCAGAAACCCCGTTCCCCAAAGACGGCATCAACGATCACGTCGTCGGCGGCGCGGCTACCGTCAGCCCGGATGGACGCGGCAGCAAGTGCGCCTTCTGGTACCGGCTGACGCTGCCCGGGCACGGCTCGGCGCAGCTGCGGATCCGGCTACGGCCGGTGCCCGCCGGCGGTGCGCCCCGCGCTGACCCGCTCGGGCGGCGGTTCGCCGCCGTGCTCGATCAGCGGCGGGCGGAGGCCGACGAGTTCTACGCCGAGCTGACGCCGTCTACGGCCGGGCCGGACGAGGCGATGGTCATGCGCCAGGCGTTCGCCGGACTGCTCTGGAGCAAGCAGCTGTACTACTACGACGTGGCGCGCTGGCTGGACGGCGACCCGACCCAGCCGGT
>JASHPF010000125.1 GCA_030038295.1 Streptosporangiaceae bacterium | reverse complement strand
CCTGTCCAAGCAGCTGTCCGCCCTGGAGTCGGCCGGCTACGTCACGATTCATAAGAGATTCGTAGGCAAGCGCCCGCGCACGTCAGCCAGCCTCAGCCCAGCCGGCCGCCAGGCATTCGAGCAGCACGTGGAGGCCCTGCACCGGATCATCGCCAGGTCACAGCAGGACACCGACACCGGGCCGGCCGGTGAAGCCGACCACGGGATCCGACAGCGCTGAGCCTTCCCCGCGTGATCCGGGCCCGGGCCGACTCAGGCATGCGAAATGAGGCCCGCAAGGTTTCCGCTCTTGCCGCCCTCGGGTTGCAACACCCCGGCAGACCCACCAGCCGATCGTCGGCTCTCATCTCCCGCGCCTCAGGCAGCTCGCACGAAGGCAGCGCCCGCCCGATACGGGGTGGCCAGACGCGGGAGCTAGTTCGCTCCCAAACTAGGCACCGCATATTCATTCAGCCGGGTGGCCCAGCAACCGAGCGCTTTGAGCGCGCCGGTGCCGCTGCTGAGATGCTCGCACCTGCCGATGAGCGTCTGTCACCGGGTGCACCTGGTCGAAGACCTTTTCGCCGGCCCGGCCTGACGGTGTCGGCGCGGCCCGCCGTCCCTCCGTTCCGGGGCATAATGGAGCGATCAAGCGCTCTCTCTGCTCGGGAGGTAGCGATGGGGGAGGCAGCCAAGCCGGAAGCCTCGGCGTCAGCCGGTTTCGAGCGGTACGACCCCAGATGGCGGGTAGCCGGAAAGACCGGGCGGCGCGGCGGATATCTGCTTCCGGTGCCGCCGGGCCCGCCGGAATTGACCCAGGAAGAGCGCGAGGCCGCCGCCCGCGCCGAGGCCAAGGCCGCGGCCCGCATGGCCCGGTTCCACCTGGTCGTCCTGTCACGCATGGGCGTCATCGCGGTCTGGCTGCTGCTCGCCGCGGTAGTCGGCCTGGTGCTGGCGGTACTGATCAGCCACCATCTGCTGTACTAGGCGCGGCCTCGTCGGCGGGCCGGTCGCGCAGCGAACTGTGGAGTCGTGGGTTCCTGTCCCATCGCTCATCCCGAAGAAATTGCAGGTCAGCCGCCTGCCTACGTCACCACGATCGGATTGACGTTCACTCCGTTAGCCCCGGTGATTGCCAGCAACGACACCACCAGGGCCCCGGCGACCTTCGTTCCCCGGCCATGCCGTGCCCGCAACGCGGCGAAGTCGCAATTGTCGAGGAGCAGGAGTCCGATTGCCCAGGTCAGGATGTGCGCGGAAGCGTGCGCCTCCGTCGCCTCCCGTGAGTCCAGCATGTCCCAGGCCAGGATCGAGACGTCGTGCTCCGCTACCCAGCGCGCGCCGTCGCTCGACAGTCCCCCGCCCGCGTCGTGCTCGGTGTCTGGCCGGCCGAGCACGTGACCAGCTGCCGCCTCAAAGCGGTCCCGTCCCATGTCGAGGCAGAGGGCGTCACCCGGTGCCACGACGATCCCGGCGGCGGCCAGCGCGCCGTCGATGTCGGCGCCATCCACCGGGCGGTCGGCCCAGTCGGTGCCGCGGTAGGCAGGAATATCCACATAGACGGCCCTGGTCACGAGGCCATGGGGGGCCAGCACGTCGACCGTCCCCTGAGCGACGTCGGCGACCGGCCTGCCACCGTAGCTGGTGCCGTTGACAACGACGTGATTCAAGGCGTCGAGGTGGGTGTTCCGCAGACCGTGCGGGTTGAGGACGACGTGATCCAGGTTCCAGGTAATCCCGTCGGGCGCAACCCGCTCCCACGTCTGGTGCAGGAACCCAGGGCGAGCCGGCGTGCTGTTGTAATCGTCGCCGAGCAGCGGGCGAGCCAGACTGACGGATTCTCCAGTCCTGATACAGGCAGCTGCCCTCGATCGAGCTTGCTCGTCAATGAGGTTCGCGGTGCCCCGTAGATCGCCCGCACCAAAGCGATGAGAATCCGCCAGGGCTCTCACCCAGTCCGGAACATCTGCACTGCGGAGCTCTGTCACGAGCGCATCATAGCCGCGAGGAGCGAGGCCACCATGGTGGCGTGGCTCGCGCTGGAACGGCGCTCCTCCGGGGATTCTGGGCTCGACGGTTCGCGGCAGGCCGGCTTACGTTTGGCTCGAGCGATTGTACGACCAGCAGACAGGCTCGATCGGGCTGGAAGGAACCGCGGTGGAGGACTACACCAGGCATCTCGTCGGCAACGAGTGGGTCCGCGGCTCGGGCGGCGAGTACGAGTCGGTCAACCCGTTCACCCGCAGCGCCTGGGCCGTGCACACGCACGCCTCCGAAGCGGACGTCAGCCGGGCGGTGGCGGCCGCCCGGTCGGCCTTTCCTGCCTGGCGGCAGACCTCCGGCTACGACCGGGCGAGACTGATCCTGCGGCTCGCGGACCTCATGGAGCGGGACATCGACCGGCTGGCGGAGCTCGAGACGCGCGACAACGGCAAGATCGTGCGCGAGAACAAGAACCAGATCGCGTTCGCGGCGCGTATCTACCGGTTCTTCGCCGGCCTGGCCGACAAGCTCAACGGCGAGACCAAGCCGCTCGACAACTACGACACGGTCGATTACACGGTCCGGGAGCCGCTCGGCGTCTGCGCGCTGATCACCGCGTGGAACTCGCCGCTGCAACTGCTGGCCAACAAGCTTCCGCCGGCGCTCGCCGCCGGAAACACCGCGGTCATCAAGCCGTCCGAGTTCACCAGCGTGAGCACGCTCGCGCTCGGCGAGGTGATCCTCGAGGCCGGATTCCCGCCCGGCGTCATCAACGTCATCACCGGGGCCGCCGGAACTGGCGCGGCGCTGACCAGCCACCCGGACGTCGACAAGATCAGCTTCACGGGCGGCGTCGAGACCGCGCGGGTGATCGCGGCTAACGCCGCGGCGCACATGACGCCCGCGACCTACGAGCTCGGCGGCAAGTCCGCGAACATCATCTTTCCCGACGCCAACCTGGACCGCGCTATCCCGGGCGCGGTCTCGGGCATTTTCGCCGCCGCCGGGCAGACCTGCGTGGCCGGCTCGCGCCTCGTCGTCCACGCGGACCTCTACGACGAGGTGGTCGAGGCGGTCGCGAAGCGAGCACAGCTGGTCAGGCTCGGTGATCCGATGGACGCGCAGACGCAGATGGGTCCGCTGGCCCATTCGGGTCACCTGACCCGCGTGCGGCGGGCGATCGCGGACGCGCTCGAAGACGGAGCCCGGCTCGTGACCGGCGGCGCGCCACCGCCGGGCCTCGAAGACACGCTGTTCATGGCGCCGACCGTGTTCGCCGATGTGACCACCGGCATGCGCCTCGCGCAGCAGGAGGTCTTCGGGCCGGTCCTCGCCGTCCAGCGGTTCCGTACCGACTCCGAAGCCATCGAGATCGCCAACGGCACCCGGTACGCGCTCGCGTCCGGGCTGTGGTCAGGCGACATCACCAGGGCGCACCGGGTGGCCAAGGAACTGCGGGCCGGGACGTGCTGGATCAACACCTACCGCACGAGCGCGGCACAGGCCCCGTTCGGCGGATTTCGGAACAGCGGGTACGGCCGCGAGCGCGGCACAGACGGGATCCTGGAGTACACCACGACCAAGAACACGATGATCGACCTGTCGACGGCCGTGCGCGACCCGTTCGTGCTCGGGCGGTAGGCATGAAGATCGCCTTCATCGGACTCGGCGCGATGGGCCTGCCGATGGCCAGGAACCTCGCGTCGCTGGCGGGCACCGAGCTCACCGCGTTTGACATCGCGGCCGACCGGCTGCGGCAGGCAGACGGCTTAGCGCGGCTCGCTAGCTCGACCGCGGACGCCGTGCAGGGCGCCGATGCCGTGTTCACGGTGCTGCCCGCGGACCAGCACGTCGCCGCGGTGGCGCGCGAGGTCGCCGCCGTGCGGGCGGGTAACCGCTGGTTCGCGGATTTCAGCTCCATCAGCCCCGCCACCATTGACGACGTCGCCGCCTGCCTGGCCCCGGTCGGCACGCAGACAATCAGCGTGGTCCTGACCCGGAGCACGGCGGCCGCGCAGGCGGGCACCCTCGGCCTGTTCGTCGGCGGCGTCCGGGAACTGCCGCCTGAGCTCGCGGCGGCATTCGGCGCCATGGCCAGCGACGTGTTCCTCGTCGGGAGCCTTGGTGCCGCCAAGGCGGTCAAGATGATCAACAACATGGTCGTCGCCGCGCTGGATATCGCGATCAACGAGGCCATCGTCCTCGGCGGCGTGGCCGGGCTAACGCCGGAGGACGTGACGGAAGCACTCGCTGCCGGCGGGGTCAGCAGCTGGGTGCTGCCCAACCACATCGTGAAGTACGTGCTGCCCGACGATCTCGGGCCAGGCCGGTTCAGTACCCGCTACATGGCCAAGGACGTGGCACTCTGCAACGCGCTGGCCCGGCAGCTCGGCTGCCCCGCGTTCTTCGGCGGCCTCGCCGCCGCGTGCTACCGGGGCTGCGTAGCCTACGGCTTCGGCGACGACTACCACCTCAAGGTGATCCGCTGGCTCGAGGCGGGCGCCGCTGCGCCGCGGACCGTCGAATCCGATGCCAGCCAGGCTCTGGCTGCACTGGTGTCCGGAGTCGCCGCCGTCCAGTCGCTCGTGTCCGTTGAAGCCATCGAGCTCGCCCGGCTGTCCGGCATGGCTCCGGAGGAAGCTGCCGAGCATTTCGAGAACGGATCGGCGGGGAACGCGGGCCTGGACTGGTGGCGGACGCCGGCACCGGAGCGCCGACCCGCGCCGACGCTCGGCCGCTTGCTCGACGACGTGACACCGGTGCTGGCTCTCGCCGCACGCCTCGACGTCCCGGCCGCGACCTTCGAGGTCGCGAGGCACAAGGCGCTGTCGCTCGCAGGCGGCAACGGCGGCCTGAACCGGCCGTTGTGGGTGACGGAATGACAGACGACGCCGTGCTCTGCACGTTCCTCGCCGGCCTGCGGGCAGACGCCATCGACCCGGCGAGCCGGCAGCACGCGGCCGCGCTCATCCTCGACCACCTGACCTGCGCGATCGTCGGCATGAACCTGCCCTGGACGCGGGCGGTCCGCGGCATGTACGCCGAGCTTGACGCCTTCCGGCCCGGCTCAGCTCAGCCCGGCCCCGCAGTCGGGCGCTCCTATCTCGGGCCCGCATCCCGCTACGGCGGCGACCGCCTGCTGGCCACGACAACCGCGGCGATGGTCAACGCGACGGCGGGGCACGGCCTCGACCTGGACGACCTGTACCTGCCGGCCATGACGCACCCGGGAGCGATCGTGATCCCGGCCGCGATCGCGGTCGCGGAGGCGACCGGCGCACGCGGTCTCGACCTGGTGACCGCGGTCGTGGCCGGCTATGAATGCATGGGCCGTGTCGGCCAGGCCGTGGGTATCCGTAACGTCGACCACGGGTTCCACGCCACCGGGCAGCAGGGTCCGCTCGGCTCAGCGGTCGCGGCGGGGAGGCTGCTCGGCTTCGACGCAGCTCAGCTGGAGAACGCGGTCGGTATTGCCGTGTCGCTGGGCGGCGGGATCAAGGCGTTCACCGCCGGGCCCGGCATGGTGAAGCGGCTGCACGCGGGCCGCGCCGCCGAGGCCGGCATCCTCGCCGCACACGCGACGCTGCACGGGCTGGCGGGCCCGCGGCGCCCGCTGACGAGCAAGTTCGGCTTCGTGCCCGTGTTCGCGCTCGCCGACCCAGAACTCGGCGGCACGGCGAGGCCGGAGGCACTGACGGAGGGGCTCGGGGAGTCGTGGATCGTCGACGACATCTACCTCAAGCCCTACGCAGCCTGCGGCGCACTGCACGGCGCGATCGTCGCCGCGGAGCAGGTCAAGGCTGCGCTGGACGCCGCGGGCGTCGTCGCAACCCCGGCGACCGTGGCGACGGCCGTGGTCGGCAGTTCGCGCCGGACGGTCGATCAGAACAGCAACCCCGACCCGCACGACGTCATGTCGGCTCAGTATTCGGCGGAGTACGCCGTCGCACTCGCGCTGCAGGGCCGGGTGCGGGACGCGAGCCGGTTCCTCGCCGTCGAGGCTGACTGCTGCGGACAACACGAGGACGACGATGTGCGGGCGCTGGCCCGGCGGATCGAGGTGCGAGTGGACGACCGCGCGCAGGCGGCTTACCCGGATTCCAATGAGGGCAGCGTGACCGTGACGCTGACCGACGGCAGACAGTTCGCTCGCTACGGCGTCGCGGACGCGGCCAGCAGCCAGGGCTGGGCGGTGGCCGAGGCCAAGTTCCGGCAGACCGCGGCCGCGCTGATCGGTCCTGCGGCCGCCGCCGAGGTGGTGGCCGGCGTGCGCGACCTGCTAGCAGACGGGGACATCGGGGCCGTGCTGACGCCGCTTCGGGGTCGACTTGACGTGCGGGTGCCGGCGTGACTGGGTCGGAGCCCGAGCGGGCGCAGCACGCGCTGCCATTCCTGCGCCGTAACCACCGGGATCCGAAGCCGCGCGGCGTCGCGCTCACCGAGGTGCGGGGACCGTACTACGCCTCGATCGGGCCTGCCTATCTCGATGACCTGTTCACCGTCGCCGGGCCGTACATCGACTGGCTGAAGATCCCCGGCCCCGCCATCGCGCTGCTGCCGCCCGCCGCGCTGGCGAAGATCGCCGAGATCTGCGTCCGGCACGAGGTGAAGCTGAGCGCGGGCGGGCTCATCGAGTTCGCCGTGACCCGCGGCCCCGACGCCGTCGCGGCGTACTTCGACGCGCTGCCGGACCTCGGGTTCGACGTGGTCGAGGTGTCCGCGGGCTTCCTGGCGATGTCGACGCGCGATTACCTTCGCCTGGTCACGCGGGCCAGCAAGACCGGCCTGACGGTCAAGGCCGAGGTCGGTGTGCAGTTCGGCGCCGGCGGCACGTCGTCCGCGCAGGCGCTGAGCAGCGCGGGGACCGGGTCGCTCGAGTGGGCGCTTGACCGAGCCGCGCGAGCCCTGGACGCGGGTGCCGACATGATCGTGCTGGAGTCCGAGGGCGTCACGGAGTCCGTCCCCACCTGGCGGACAGACGTGCCCGCCACGTTCATGGCACGGTTCGGGCTCGAGCGCATGATGTTCGAGGCCGCCGACCCGCCGGTCTTCGAGTGGTACATCCAGAACTACGGACCGGACGTGAACCTGTTCGTCGACCACAGCCAGGCCCTGCACCTGGAGAGCCTGCGCGCTGGCGTCTGGGGGCCGGTCTCCCTGTTCGGGCGCGTCGTCACCTATCGCGGCGAGGATGACCCCGCATGACGCCAGGCAGGGATGACCGGGACAGCGCGGCGGACGTGGTCGTCATCGGGGCGGGCAACGCCGGCCTGTCCGCCGCGCTGGCCGCGCGCGCGGCGGGAGCGGCGGTCGTCGTCCTGGAGGCGGCGGAGCAGGAGTCGTACGGCAGCGACTCGTACTTCAGCGGCGGCCTGTTCCGCGTGGCCTACGATTCGCTGCACGAGATCGAGCGGATCGTCGGGCCGATGGGCCTGGACGGCGCCGCGGGGGTCGACGATTTCGCCGCCTACACCGAGGCCGACTTCCTGTCTGACTGGGGCCGGGTCACCGGCTACCGGACCGATCCCGAGCTGTCGGCCCTGATCGTGGAGCAGAGCCAGGACGCGCTGCGCTGGCTCGCGAGCATCGGGGTGCCGTTCCGCTCACCGATCGTGGTCGACGGCAGCGGCCGAGCCCGGCACAGCCGTCCCGGCTGGCATGGCGGGTTCATCGAGGCCGCCGCGGCCGGTCCTGGCCTGACCGACGCGCTGCTCCGGCTGGCGGATAAGACCGGCGCGCGGATCTGCTATGGCCGGACGGCTGTCGCGCTTGACCCTGCTCCTGACGGCCACGGGTGGACCGTGCAGTGCCGTGCGACCGAGAACGGAACGACCCCGTTCCCCGCCAAGTCGGTCGTGATCGCCAGCGGAGGATTCCAGGCCGACGCGGAGTGGCGCACCCGGGTGCTGGGCCCGGGGTGGGACCTCGCGAAGGTTCGCGGCAGCCGGCACAACACGGGGGCCGGCATCAAGGCCGCGCTTGCTGTCGGGGCCGCCTCGCACGGTAACTGGTCGGGTTGTCACGCGGTCGCGTGGAGCGTGGGCTCCGGTGACGCCGGCCGGCGTGACGCCAACCATGTCTTCGAGCGGGAGAGCTATCCGTTCGGCGTCACGGTCAACTCCGGCGGCCGGCGCTTCATCGACGAGGGCAGCGATTTCGGCGCGTACACGTACGCCAGGTACGGCCGGGAGATCCTCGCCCAGCCGGGGCAGACGGCGTGGCAGCTCTTCGATGCCAAGGCCAGTGACCTGCAGACCTCGGAGTACCGCTACAAGAATCCCGAGGCGGCCAGGGTGACGGGCGCGACGCTCGCCGAGCTGGCCGGCCGGCTCGCCGGGCGGGGTGTCGACGCCGGGCAGCTCGTCGCGACGGTGGCGGAGTTCAACGGCGCCGTGGCGCCCGCCGTGCCGTTCAGCCCGTATGTGCGGGACGGGTGCCGGACCACCGGGCTGGCGATCGACAAGACCAACTGGGCGGTGGCGCTCGACACGCCACCCTTCGAGGCGTACGAGGTGACGTGCGGGATCACCTTCACGTTCGGCGGGCTGAAGGTAGATACCGCCGCGCGGGTGCTCGACGTCGCGGGCAACCCCGTCCCACGGCTGTATGCGTGCGGCGAAGCCGTCGGCGGGCTGCACTATTTCAACTACGCCAGCGGGACTGGGCTGACGTCAGGGACCGTGCTCGGCAGGATCGCGGGACGGGGGGCGGCGGCGTGACGGTCGGTGTCGGCGGCGGTGCCGCGGCGTGGGCGGACGGCGTGTATCGCGCGCTGCGCGAACGCGGCACGACGGTGTTCTGCTACGTGCCGGACGCGGGGCACCAGCGCCTGATCGAGCGTGCGTGCGCCGATCCCGATGTGACCGCCGTGCCGCTGACCAGCGAGGAGGAGGGCGTGGCCATTCAGGCGGGCGCCCACCTAGGCGGCGCCAGGTCCGTGCTGCTCATGCAGAGCAGCGGGGTCGGGAACTGCGTCAATGTCCTGTCCCTGATCCAGCACGGCCGGTTCCCGTTCCTGACGCTGGTCACCATGCGGGGCGGCCGGGGCGAGCAGAATCCCTGGCAGTACCCGATGGGCCAGGCTGTCGAACCCGTGCTGAAAGCCATGGGGGTGATCACGCTGCCGGTCGACGACGCCGCTGACGCCGTCCCGACGGTCGAGGCGGCGATCGGCATGGTGGACCGGGCCGGCCGGGCGGTGGCCGTGCTCCTCACCCAGCGGCTGATCGGGGTGAAGAAGTTCTGATGCTGTCCCGGTTCGAGGCGCTGGCCGCGGTCATCGGTGATCACCGTGACTTCGCGGTGGTCGCGGGCCTGGGCAGCGCCGTGTCCGACATGGTGCGGCTGTCGGGGCACGCGGACACCGTGTTTCCGCTGGACGGCGCGATGGGCGCCGCGGTCCCGATGGGGCTCGGGCTGGCGCTGGCGAGGCCCGACCGTCTGGTGCTGGTCGTGACAGGGGACGGCGAGCTGCTCATGAACGTCGGGTCGCTGGCGACCGTCGCGGTGCAGGATCCGCCGAACCTGTCGGTCCTCTGCCTCGACAACGGCAGCTACGGGCTGACCGGGGGCCAGGCGACCCACACGTCGTTCGGCACCGACATCGCCGCGATGGCGCTGGGGGCCGGAATGCGCGCCGCCGTCACCTGCCGGACCGAGTCTGACCTGGCCGAGGGAGCGGCGGTGCTGCGGTCGACCGCGCACGCGTCGCTGGTCGTGCTCAAGGTCGGCCCGGAGGCATCGATGCAGGTTCCGGTGGATCGCGACGCGGCCGCGTGCCGGCTGCGGTTCGTGACGGCACTGTCGAAGGGAGAGTCATCATGACCGTGACGCAGCCCCGGGCCGCGACGCCGACGGTGTACCCGATGATCATCGGTGGCCGGCCGGTGTTGCCCGCGGGGATCGAGGTCCTCGACGTCGAGAACCCCTACACCGGTGCGGTCTGGGCGCAGGTGCCGGTCGCCGGCGCCGCCGAGGTCGACCTGGCCGTTTCGGCGGCGCGGTCGGCCTTTGACGGGGACTGGCGGGCGATCCCGCCGATCAGGCGCGCCGCCCTGCTCCGCGACATCGCCCAGGCGCTGGACGCAGCGGTCGACGAGCTCGCCTCGCTGCAGGTGCAAGAGAACGGGAAGGCGATCCGCGAGCAGCACGCGCAGACCTCGGCCCTGGGTAATTACCTGCGTTACTTTGCCGGGCTGTGCGAGCAGCTGCGCGGCGCCACCATCCCGGTGGGCGTACTGTCCAGCCTGGTCTACACCGTCCGCGAGCCGATCGGCGTGGTCGCGGCGCTGACGCCGTGGAACAGTCCGCTCAGCCTGCTGATGTGGAAGGTCGCGCCCGCCCTCGCGACCGGCAACACCGTCGTCGTCAAGCCGTCCGAGATCACTCCCGTCTCCGCGATCCGATTCGTGCAGATCTGCGAGCAGGCCGGCCTGCCGCTCGGAGTCCTCAACGTCGTCACGGGGGCGGCCGCGACCGGCGCGGCGCTCACGGCGCACCCCGGCGTGCAGAAGGTCGCCTTCACCGGCTCGCCGGACGCCGGCCGCTCGGTCGGGAAGGCCGCGATGGACAACCTGGCGCGGGTGACACTCGAGCTCGGCGGCAAGTCGGCGAGCGTCGTCTTCGCCGATGCTGACCTCGACCGGGCGGTGGAGGGCATCGTCGGGGGCATCTTCGCGGCCGCGGGCCAGACCTGCATCGCGGGGTCGCGCGTGCTGGTCGCCGCCGAGATCCACGACGAGCTCGTCGACCGGCTCGTCCAGCGGGTGGCGCGGATCCGGCTGGGCGACCCGCTGGACTGGGAGACCGAGGTCGGCACCATCGCCTGCCGGGCCCAGTTCGCCAAGGTGGAGCAGTACGTGGCCATCGCCAGGGCCGAGGGCGCGACGCTGGTGGCCGGCGGGACGCCGCCGGACAACGCGGCGCTCGAGCGCGGCCTGTTCTTCAGCCCGACCATTTTTGACGCCGTGACGCCGCAGATGCGGATATCCCGCGAGGAGGTGTTCGGGCCCGTCCTCGCCATCCAGACCTTCACCGACGAGCGCGATGCCATCCGGCAGGCCAACGACTCGGAGTTCGGCCTGGCAGCCGGGATCTGGACGACGGACGCGGGGAGAGCGCACCGGGTGGCCGCTCAGCTTCGGGCCGGCACGGTGTGGGTCAACACGTACCGCAAGCTCAACCACGCGGTGCCCTTCGGCGGCTACGGGCACAGCGGGATCGGCCGGGAGAACGGGATCGAGGCCCTCGACGAGTACACCGAGACCAAGGTCGTCTGGCAGGACATCGGGGAGCGGGTGCCCGACCCGTTCAACCCGATGGGCTGACCGGCCGTAGCTGGCCGAGTCCGAAGATCTCGAAGACGCGCGGGTCCTGGAACACGACGTTGCGCGAAACCGGCGGCTGTTTGCCAGCCCGGCCTCAGGGAACGAGGACGGTGCGCTCGCCCGGCCGGACGGGCTCGGTCCAGGCCGTCTCCACGTCGGCCAGCGGAACCGCGTTCGCGGTGACCGCGATCGCGCCGGAGTCGATCTCGGCCACGAGCGACGGCAGCTCGGCGAGGTAGGCCCGCCCGGACACCGCGCCCTGACCGTTGCCCAGCACGCGGAGATTCGCCGAGCGCAGGGCCACGGACGGCAGCTCGATCGTCGGGCCGGCCACCGACCCGATCTGGATCCAGTTCATCGCGCGGCTGCGGTCGGACCGGGCGGTGAGCAGCGCCATGATGGCCCGCTGCGCAGGCTTGCCCCACAGGTAGTCCAGGACGATGTCGACCTCCGCTGCGGCCGCGGCCAGCGCTGTGTCCGTCGCCTCGTCATCGGCGGTCAGCGGGACCACGTCGTCGGCACCGGCCGCCGCCACCACGCTGAGCCGGTC
>JASHPF010000124.1 GCA_030038295.1 Streptosporangiaceae bacterium | reverse complement strand
AGGCGTCGACCCACGTAGAGGTGTTTGGTGATGGCGCGCTCGCCGCGGATAAGGCACGCCGCCGGGACGCGCAATGAGTGGGACACGCTCAAGGCGGGCTTCCGTCGGCCTAAGGCGGCCGCCTCGCGCGCTGACATAGCTGCCATCGATCGCGGTGAGGCTCGGCGGGTGGCATGTCTGTTCCGCGGCTTGTATCCGCCGTACTCAGTCCGGTTCCAGGTCCGGACACTGGACCTCACCGCGGATGCGGTCATCCTCGGTCCGCTCTGGTACAGCCCCGACCGGCACACGACGAAGATCACCGAGACCGTCACTGCCGCCTATACACGGGCTCGTGACCCCGTCACAGACCGCCGGATACATTCCAAATGGAACTACGAGGTCGGGAAGCCGCTAGAGTACGCAGGCTTCACCGTCATTGTCTGCGAAACCCCGGGCGGCAAGCTGGAATTCGCCGTGCCCAACCCCGACGTCCCGCTTGTCCTGCACTACTTTCACCGTGGTATCGGCGAAGACGTCCGCGGTACTGAGACCGACCTGACCTGGTAGCCGACCTGCGGCACCCACGCCACCCACCTGCTGGCGTGCTGCCCGACAGCCGGAAGCAGGCTGCGGCACGGTTCGCCCGCGCCATGCGGGAGACCACCCGGTACTCCGCTGGCACCGAGCGCCAGTGCCAGGACTTCCGGCCCTGCTCGTGCCGCGTGTCATGGGTAAGGCTGCTGACTATGAGCACACACGGAAAGCCATCAGGTGCTGCCGCAGGATCGGCTCTGGAGCAGCGGGTCGGCCGCCTGGAAGGCCAGGTCGATGCCCTTATCGAGGCCCTCGAGGTGCTAGCACGCGGGTTTGAGGACGCTCCGATGGCCGCTGAGCGAACCGAGGCTGATGAGGAGCGCGCAGCGCGGGGGGCGCACGAGCTGTTGCTGCTGGCGAAGGCAGCCCGGCAGGAAGGGCCCGGCGGTTAGGGGCAGACCACGGTCACGACCCGCCTCCGCGGTCCTGGGGCCGGGGACGGCGGGACGTTGGTCACTATCCGCCCTGCCTCGCCGGGCATAGAGAGGCAAGTAACTACGCGCCTAGCGTTGGCGGAGGTCTGGTCATGGCCTGGGAACCGATCCGCAAGCAGCCGCAGCCTGGCAAGCCGTACAACCTCACGGATTATGACCAGGCGGTGCGAGAGTTCTCCTGGGACCAGGCGCGGGCTGCGCTTGACGGGCTGCCCGGCGGGCGCGGTGTCAACATCTGCCACGAGGCAGTCGATCGGCACGCGGCCGGTCCGCGAGCAGCAGTCACGGCGCTGCGGTGCATCGCCAGGGACGGAACGGTGACCGACCTCAGTTACGCCGACCTGCGAGCCCAGACCAACCGGTTTGCCAACGTGCTGCGCAGCCTGGGCGTGGCTAAGGGAGACCGGGTCTTCTCGCTGCTCGGCCGGGTGCCGGCGCTCTACATCGCGGCTCTGGGCACGCTGAAGAACACGAGCGTCTTCTCCCCGCTGTTCCCGGCGTTCGGACCGGAGCCTATCCGCGAGCGGCTCAGCCTCGGTGACGCCAAGGTGCTGGTCACCAGCCCGCAGCTGTATGAGCGCAGGATCGCACCGATCCGAGACTCGCTGCCCGGCCTGGAGCACGTCCTCGTCGCCGGCGAGCCGGAGGACCAGAAAACCACCGGGCTGGCTGAGGCGCTCGCTGCCAGCAGCGACGAGTTCGACATACCGCCCACCGACCCCGAGGACATGGCCCTGCTGCACTTCACCAGCGGGACCACCGGCACGCCGAAGGGCGCCGTTCACGTCCACGAGGCCGTCGTGGCGCACCACGCCACCGCGGCGTTCGCCCTGGACCTGCGACCAGATGATGTGTTCTGGTGCACGGCCGATCCGGGATGGGTCACGGGAACGTCCTACGGCATCATCGCGCCGCTCACCCACGGCCTGACGCTGGTCACCGACGCGGCCGAGTTCGAGGCGAGGCGCTGGTACCAGATCCTGGCCGACCAGCGGGTCACGGTGTGGTACACCGCGCCCACGGCTATCCGGATGCTGATGCGCTACGGCCCAGAGCTGCCGGCCTCCTACGACCTGTCCGCTCTCCGGTTCATCGCGAGCGTAGGGGAAGCGCTCAACCCCGAGGCCGTGGTCTGGGGCCAGCGGACCCTGGGTCGGCCGATTCACGACAACTGGTGGCAAACCGAGACTGGCGCCATCATGATCAGTAATTTCGCGTCCATGGAGATCAGGCCGGGCTCGATGGGCCGGCCGCTGCCCGGCATCACCGCGGGCCTGCTGAAGCGGGGTGAGGACGGCAGGGCGATGGTGACCGGCGGTCAGGTTACCGAGATCACCGCGCCCGATACCGAGGGCGAGCTCGCGCTCCGGCCAGGATGGCCGTCGATGTTCCGCGGGTACCTGCACGACGACGAGCGGTACGCCGAGGCGTTCGCCGACGGCTGGTACCTCTCCGGAGACGTCGCCCGTCGAGACCGCGACGGTTACTACTGGTTCGTCGCGCGGGCGGACGATGTGATCAAGTCCGCCGGGCATCTGGTCGGCCCGTTCGAAGTGGAGAGCGTGCTCATGGAGCACCCGGCCGTCGCCGAGGCCGGGGTGATCGGCAAGCCCGACCCGGTGGCGGGGGAACTGGTCAAGGCGTTCGTCTCCCTCAAACCAGGGCGCGAGCCAACCGACGACCTGCGCCTCGAGCTGATCGGCTTCGCCCGGCAAAGACTGGGCGCGGTGGCGCCGAAGGAGATCGACTTCGATCAGCACCTGCCGCACACCCAGAGTGGCAAGGTTATGCGCCGCGTGCTGAAGGCAAGGGAACTCGGCCTGGCCGCCGGGGACGTCTCGACGATGGGGGAGTCAGCATGAGCCGGACTGCGACCAAGGCGGCCCGGACAGAGGCAGCCCACCAGCGTGACCTGCTGCGGCAGATGCTGCTCATCCGGAGCTTCGAGGACAAGTGCGTTCAGCTGTACAGCGCGGGCGAGATTCGCGGCTTCGTGCACCTGTACATCGGCGAGGAGGCCGTTGCCGTGGGCGTGAACCAGGCACTCACGGCCGACGACAACATCGTGTCTACCTACCGCGAGCACGGTCATGCGCTAGCCCGCGGCCTGCCGGTGGACTCGGTCATGGCGGAGATGTACGGCAAGACCACCGGCTGCAGCCGCGGCCGCGGCGGGTCGATGCACCTGTTCGACATCTCCCGCCGCTTCTACGGCGGCAACGCCATCGTCGGCGGCGGGCTGCCGCTGTCGATCGGCGTCGCGCTAGCCGACCAGCTCCGGGGCGACCAGCGGGTCACTGCCTGCTTCTTCGGCGACGGTGCGGTCGCCGAGGGCGAGTTCCACGAGTGCATGAACCTGGCCGCGCTGTGGCACCTGCCGGTGCTGTTCTGCTGCGAGAACAACTTCTACGCGATGGGCACCGCGGTGGAGCGCGCGCAGGCGCAGACCGACCTGGCACTGCGGGCCGGCAGCTACGGCATGGCCGCCTGGCCGGTCGACGGGATGGACGTGCTCGCCGTCGAGCACGCCGCCCGCAGCGCGGTCGAGGCCATCCGCGAGGGGGGCGGACCGCACTTCCTCGAGCTGCGCACCTACCGATTCCGCGCGCACTCGATGTACGACCCGGAGTTGTACCGGGACAAGGCCGAGGTCGAGGAGTGGAAGAAGCGCGACCCGATCGAACTGCTGACCGCCACGATGCGGCAGAGCGGCGAGCTGACCGACGCCGATCTCCAGGCGATGAGCGATGAGTTGACGGGCGAGATTGACGAGGCGATCGCGGCCGCGCGGGCAGCCCCCGCCGAGCCGGTCGAGGACCTGACAAGGTTCGTGTACAGCCCGGAGGCGCGGTCATGACCAGCGCCGAGATGGTGAAGACGAGCTACCGCGAGGCCATGCGCGCAGCGATTCGGGAGGCCATGGAGCGTGACGAGCGCGTGTTCCTGATGGGCGAGGACGTCGGCCGGTACGGCGGCTGCTTCGCGGTCAGCCTTGGCCTGCTGGAGGAGTTCGGGCCCGAGCGGATCAGGGACACCCCGTTGTCTGAATCGGCGTTCGTTGGCGCCGGCATCGGTGCCGCCATGGCCGGGATGCGGCCCATCGTCGAGATCATGACCGTCAACTTCAGCCTGCTGGCGCTCGACCAGATCATGAACAACGCGGCCACGCTGCTGCACATGTCTGGCGGCCAGTGCAATGTGCCGCTGGTCATCCGCATGACCACGGGAGCCGGCCGGCAGGTCGCCGCGCAGCATTCACACAGCCTGGAGGGCTGGTACACCCACATCCCCGGCATTAAGGTGCTCGCGCCGGCGACGCTGGCCGACGCGCGCGGCATGCTGTGGACCGCGCTTCAGGACCCGGACCCGGTGCTGATCTTCGAGCACGGCTCGCTCTACAACATGCAGGGCACGCTGCCTGCCGACGCCGGAGCCGTGGACATCCGATCAGCGGCGGTGCGTAGACCGGGCAGTGACGTGAGCCTGATCACCTACGGCGGCACGCTCGGCACCACCCTCGCGGCCGCCGACGCGCTCGCCACGGACGGCATCGACGCTGAGGTCATCGACCTGCGGTCGCTGCGCCCGCTGGACGACAAGACCATCACCGACTCGGTGGCGAAGACGCACCGGGCGGTCATCGTCGACGAGGGGTGGCGCACTGGCAGCCTGGCAGCCGAGGTGAGCGCCCGGATCATGGAGCAGGCGTTCTGGGACCTGGACGCGCCAGTCGAGCGCGTGTGCGGGGCCGAGGTACCGATGCCCTATCCGCGGCACCTGGAGCAGGCAGCGCTCCCGCAAGCCGACGCGATCACAGCGGCTGCGCGGCAGGCGGTGGGCTGAGGTGGCCGAGTTCCGCATGCCGGTGCTTGGCGCGGACATGGACGAGGGAACCGTCCTTGAGTGGCTCGTCAAGCCCGGCGACGAGGTTCACAAGGGCGACGTGATCGCGGTCATCGACACCGCAAAGTCGGCGATTGAGGTCGAGTCGTTCGCCGCGGGCACGATCGACGAGCTCGTGGTCGGTGTCGGCGAGACCGTACCGGTCGGCACCGTGCTCGCCACCATGTCCGAACGAGGAGCGGAACGGGCTGAGCCAGTCACCGCGGCAGCCAGCCAGGAAGGCAAGCCACGAGAAGCCGCGAAGGCCGAGCAGCCAGCTCCGCCAGCGCCCCCCGCACCGCACCCTGTGTCCCCGGTGATCCGCCACCGCGCACACGAGCTCGGGGTCGACCTGGCCACGGTGCATGGCACCGGCGCGGCTGGTGCCATCACGAGGGCTGACGTGGACCACGCCGCCGCCGAGCTGCACCCGGCAGCCGCGCCTTCGCCAACGGCCGCAGGCCCGAAGCGGCCGCGTTCCCGGCCGAAGCCCCGGCCTCGGCCCGGAGGACAGCGGGTGACGCCCCTGGCCCGCCGGCTCGCCCACGAGCTCGGAGTGGACCTTGCGGGAGTGCGAGGGACCGGGCCGGAGGGCGCAATCCGGGAGTCCGACGTGCGCCTCGCCCAGGCGGCGGGCAAGCCCGCAGCGGCCGAAGTCGCTGCAGCCCCGGCTGCCCGGTCCGCTGGCGACCGGACCCAGTCCATGCGGCAGGCAATTGCCCGGCTGATGGCCCGGTCCAAGCGGGAGATACCGCACTACTACGTGAGCAACACCGCCGACATGACACGCGCCATGAGCTGGCTGCACGACCGCAACCGCGAACTGGAGGTGAGCCAGCGGCTCGTCCCGGCCGCGCTCTTGCTGAAGGCTGCCGCGCTGGCGGCCCGGCAAGTTCCGCAGCTCAACGGCTACTGGACGGACGACGCGTTTCAGCCGGCCGGGGCCGTCCACCTCGGCGTGGCGATCTCGCTGCGCGGCGGCGGCCTGCTGACCCCGGCCATCCACGACGCTGCCGACCTGCAGCTGGGTGAGCTGATGGCCAAGATGCGTGACCTCGTCATCAGGGCACGCAGCGGCAGGCTGCGCGGCTCCGAGCTGACCGACGGCACAATCACCGTGACCAACCTCGGCGATCAGGGCGTCGAATCGGTATATGGAGTTATCTATCCCCCGCAGGTTGCTCTCGTCGGAATCGGCCGGATCACCGAGCGGCCCGTCGCCGTCGGCGGCCTCGTCGGCGCTCGTCCGGTAGTGATCACCACCCTCGCCGCCGACCACCGCGCCACCGACGGATACACCGGGGCGCGATACCTGACGCTCCTATCCGACCTGCTTCAGCGACCGGAGGAACTATGACACCCGAGCAGGCAGAATCTGCCATCGACGAGGCACTCGGGCAGGTCACGCCCGGCACCGACGTCACCAACCTTCCCGCCGACGCCGACCTGCGCGACACACTCGAACTCGACTCCCTCGACTTCCTCCGTTTCGTCGAGATCCTCAGTGAGCGCACGGGCGAGCGCATCGACGAGGACGACTACCCGCACTTCGCTACCAAGGCCGGCGCCGTCAAGTTCCTGGCCGGGCGGTCTCCCGGCTAGCCCACCGCGGCGGAGCCCCTCGCGCCCGCGAGATCGTGATCGTGGCATGCGACCGCCAGGGCGTCACCTCGGGTCGCGCAGAAAGCTTCAGCACTGGCCTACTGACTGGTTCCGCCACGTGCGTCATCGTGCGAGCCGCCCGCACGCCTCGGCCCGACCTTGGCGACTACGACTCCCCGTACGCGACGCCAGCCACGCCCGCCGAGCACCTGTGGGACCCGGCGCCCTCGCTGACGGACACCACGCGCGGAACGTAAACGACTCAGACACAGACGAGGGGCAGCCGTCCGCCGCAAGCACGGAACTCCCAGCCCGGCGATCAGCACCGTCGGTCGGCCCGGCTCGCCAAGAATCACGTGATGACGGGCTCGTACTCCAGCACGGACAATTCCAGCGTCTCGCCGGGATCGGTGATGCTGACCCGGAACTCCGCGCCCGGCTCGGCCGTGATCCCCAGCAGAGCCAGGACCTCAGCGACGGGGATCACGTAGGTAATCTCGGTGCGGTGTTTCCTGACGGGCATAAGGTGCTCCCTTCGGACGCTAACCGCCGCGACCCATCGGGCACATGGCGGTTTTGCCTACCTGGCGCTGGGGGCTGCCTATCTTTGGCGGCTAGACCCGTTGCCCGGACCAAGAAGACCGCCGACCGCGTCGCGGCGATCTTGGCCGCGGTGAGATCTGGCCTGAGCGTCACGCCGTGCCAAGAATCTCCCGCATTGCGAGACGGTCGCCGGTCGAAGGCCTGATAGCTACCATTG
Source organism: Streptosporangiaceae bacterium (assembly GCA_030038295.1). Classification (GTDB taxonomy): domain Bacteria; phylum Actinomycetota; class Actinomycetes; order Streptosporangiales; family Streptosporangiaceae; genus JAJYUU01. Next base: position 137 of record JASHPF010000124.1, on the reverse strand, counting down.
CCGGCATCGAGACCAGCTACGAGGGGGCTCGCCGATGGTCCGGCGTCGGCGCCTTGCCGCAGAACTCCGGCGGCTGCGGGAGGCTGCGGGCCTGACATGCGATGACGTCGCCGAGCGGTTGGATTGCTCGGCGTCGA
>JASHPF010000123.1 GCA_030038295.1 Streptosporangiaceae bacterium | reverse complement strand
CTCCGGCGAGCTGCCGCCTCCGGAGGGCCGAGTGCCGTCGGCCCGCCCGGTGCCGCCGGCCCGCCCGGTGCCGCCGGCCCGCCCGGCCCCACCGGGTGATGTCGTCGAAGCGCCGGCCGCCCCCTGCGATCCGGACTTCCGCGACTACGTGCGAACGCGCAGACAATCGCTGCTGCGGACCGCGTACCTGCTGACCGGAAACCTTGCCGACGCCGAGGATCTGGTCCAGTCGGCGCTCGCCAAGACGTATCTGGCCTGGGATCGAATCGAGGATCGCGGCGCGCTGGACGGGTACGTCCGGCGGGCCATCGTCAACACGCACATCTCGTCCTGGCGCCGGCGTCGCCTTCAGGAGTACCCGACCGACGAACTCCCGGATCAGGCGGTTGCCGATCACGCCACCAGCAGCGACCTGCAGGAGACGCTGCGCCGTGCCGTTGGCCGCCTGCCGCGGCGCATGCGGGCCGTCGTCATGCTGCGTTACTACGAGGACATGACGGAGGCGGAGGTCGCCGAGGCGCTCGGGGTGAGCCTCGGGACCGTCAAGAGCACGGTTGCGAGGGCGGTCGCCAAGCTGCGGATCGACGCCGACCTCCAGCCGGATTAGAGGCCCGCCGCTGCTGGCGGGGTTGGCCGGCCGGCCCCGGCTGGCGGCCTCGGCTGCTGACAGTCCTGCCGGTTTGCCTATACCGTGACACTGATTGTTGCGGTCCGGGCGGCGACCGGCGCGGCCGACTGGACTTGCCCGGCCACTGTGGGCGAGGGCGAAGAGAACGAGCGCCGACATTTGTGCAGGGGGTAGGGCCGTGCGCAGCACGATGATGGATGTCCCGCTCACCGTGACGGCGATCATGCGTCATGGCACGACTGCATACGCCAGTGCTGAGGTGGTCACGCTCACCACGAGCAGCATCCGCCGCCAGACATACGGGACGACCGGCGCGCGGGCAGCAAAGCTCGCGAATGCCCTCCGGTCGCTCGGCGTCGACGGTGATCAGCGGGTCGCGACGCTGATGTGGAACAACGCCGAGCACCTTGAGGCCTATCTGGCCATCCCCTCGATGGGAGCCGTGCTGCACACCCTCAACCTGCGGCTCGATCCGCAGGTCATCGGGTACATCGCCGATCACGCGGGGGATGACGTCGTGATCGTGGATGCGACCCTGGTACCGCTGCTCGCCAGGGTGCTGCCGCACGCGCCCGGCATCCGGCACGTCATCGTGACGGCAGCCGAGGGCGAGACCGAGTTCGTTCCTCCCGCGGAGCTCGCGGCGCTCGGCCGGCCCGTGCACTCCTACGAAGCCCTGCTGGCCGACCAGCCGGACACGTTCGACTGGCCGACCGTTGACGAGCGTTCCGCCGCCGCCATGTGCTACACCAGCGGCACGACGGGGCAGCCGAAGGGCGTCGTCTACAGCCACCGGTCGATGCATCTGCATTCCATGGCCGTCTGCATGAACACGGTCTTCGGACTCTCTGATGTCGACCGCGTGCTCCCGGTCGTGCCGATGTTTCACGCCAACGCCTGGGGCCTGCCGTATGCGGCGCTGCTGGCCGGCGCGTCGCTCATCATGCCGGATCGATTCCTGCAGCCGGAGCCGCTGGTCCGGCTGATCGAGGCGGAGCGGCCGACCCTCGCCGGGGCAGTGCCCACCATCTGGAACGGCCTGCTGCAGCACGTGCGCGCGAACGGCGGTGACCTTTCCTCGCTGCGCCTGGTCCCGTGCGGCGGCTCGGCCGTCCCGCACTCGCTCATGGAGGCCTACGAGAAGGAGCTCGGCGTCACTATTCTCCAGGCGTGGGGGATGACGGAAACGTCGCCGCTCGGCAGCGTCGCGCATCCGCCGGCTGGCTTGCCCGAGGAGGAGGCCTGGCAGTATCGCAACACCGCGGGCCGGCTGCTGTGTGAGGTCGAGCACCGGCTGGTCGGCGAGGGCGGCGTCGAGCTGCCCTGCGACGGCGAGGCCGTCGGCGAGATCGAAGTCCGCGGTCCGTGGGTCACGGGCTCGTACTACAAGGACGATGACCCGGCGAAGTTCCACGACGGCTGGCTCCGGACCGGTGACGTCGGCAAGATCGATCCGCTCGGCTACGTGACGCTGACCGATCGCGCCAAGGACGTCATCAAATCCGGCGGCGAGTGGATCTCGTCGATGGAGCTCGAGAATGCCCTGATGGCGCACCCGGCGGTCGCGGAGGCGGCGGTCATCGGCATAACCGACGAGAAGTGGGGCGAGCGGCCGCTGGCGGCGGTCGTGCTGGCCGAGGGCGCGTCGGTGAGCGCCGAGGAGCTGCGCAGCTTCCTCGCCGAGCGGGTGCCACGCTGGCAGCTGCCGGAGCGCTGGTCCTTCATCGCCGAGGTGCCAAAGACCAGCGTCGGCAAGTTCGCGAAGACCCGGATGCGGGACGCCTACGCCAACGGCGACTACAAGGTCATCGAAGCCCGGTGAGAGTGCGCTACGCGGGAGTGGCGGGTCCTTTGCTGGACCCTGGTCAGGCCCGGTAGCCTAGGGGCCGGCCCGGTAGGGCTACCAGGGAGGCTTCGCCTAGTCCGGTCTATGGCGCCGCACTGCTAATGCGGTTTGGGTTTACGCCCATCCGGGGTTCAAATCCCCGAGCCTCCGCCATCTGGCGGCGAGCGCTTTCCGCCCCGGCGGGCTGAGGCGGCCTGGCGCGGCGGGAGGCGCTCGCGGCGCGAAAGGGGCTCTGGTCCCGGCGCCGATGAGTAGCATGGCCGGCATCGTGACCGCGGATGAGAGAGGGCGCTCGGATGGTCCGGCGTCGGCGTCTTGCAGCCGAGCTGCGGCGCCTCCGCGAGGCAGCCGGCCTGACGTGCGATGAGGTCGCCACACGGCTGGACTGCTCAGCCTCGAAGATCAGCCGGATCGAGACCGGGCGGGTGTCCGTGTCGCCGCGGGATGTCAGGGACCTGCTCGACGTCTACGGCGTGGCCGAGGATCAGCGGGACAGCCTGATGCAGCTGGCTCGCGAGTCCCGGCAGAAGGGCTGGTGGCAGGGCTACGGCGACACCGTGCAGCCGCACCTGGCGACCTACCTCGGCATGGAGAGCCAGGCCTCAGAGATCAGGCAGTACGCCGTCGCCCGCCTCCCGATCCTGCTGCAGACCGAGGACTACGCGCGCGCGGTCGTGACAGGCGGCCGCGCAGGGCAGGGCAGGTACCCGGGTCCGGCGGACAGGATGGTCGAGATGCTCATGGAGCGCCAGCGGCGCGCCACGGCCAGTCCGCCCAACCTGTGGGTCGTCATGGACGAGGCGGCGTTACGCCGGCAGGTCGGCGGCCGGGAGATCATGCGCGAGCAGATCGGTCACCTCATCGAGCTGAGCTCGACGAAGACTACGTTCCTGCAGTTCATCCCGTTCAGCAGCGGCGCATACGTCGCCATGGACCTGCCATTCAACATCCTGGGGTTCCCGGATCCAGCCGACCCTGATGTTGTCGGCATCGGCTATGGGACCGGTGTGCTGTGGATCGAGGATCTGGCCGAGGTCGACCGGTACAACGTGTTCTTCCATCACCTGCAGGCGGCTGCTCTGTCGCCCGACGAGTCGGCGGCGCTGATGACCGCGGCGCTGAAGGACACGTAGCCAGGTTGTCGGGATGACCACGCTGCCGAGGGCTGCGGTCGCCGCTCATCCCTGACCCGGAGGTGCCCGGTCCCCGCGCTCGGTATCCTCCTTCGGCTGCGGGGTGGGCGGAGGACCATCATGGACTTCATTGCGGATGACCAGAGGCGCCATGCCTTGCGCGCCGGATTCGACCGGGCTGCAGAGGACTACCAGCGCACCCGACCAGTCTGTCCGCCTCAGCTGTTCGACGACCTCGTCGAACTGGCGGCGCTCACAGCAGGAGACCGGGTGATCGAGATCGGCTGCGGCACGGGCCAGGCAACCGTGCCGCTCGCCGAGCGCGGACTGGCTGTCACCGCGGTCGAACTGGGTGCCGAACTCGCGGCCGTCGCCCGGCGCCGCCTCACGGAATTCCCCGCTGCCGACGTGGTGACCTGTTCGTTCGAGGACTGGCAGCCGCACGGCGCCCTGTTCGACGCGGTGGTGGCCGTCAACTCACTGCACTGGATCGACCCGCATCTTCGCTACGCCAAGCCCTATGAGCTGCTGCGGCCGGGCGGCGCCATGGTGGTAGCCGGATGCCAGTGGGCGCGGCCGGTGGATGCGGAACCGTTCTGGCGGGACGTGCAGGAGGACTACCAGGCAGCGGGATTTGAAGGCCGCCCGCCGCCGCCCCCCGAAGAGATCGGCCTCTTGCATCTGCCGCCCGAGTCCGCCGAGTTCTTTGCCGAGGTGGGCAGCCGGCGCTACCCCTTCCAGATCCGCTACAGCGCCTGGGACTACCTCGCGAACCTGGCCACGCAGTCCTGCACTAACGCGATCGGCGAGACCCAGGGCGCAGAGTTCCTCGGCCGGGTGAGACATCGCCTGGCGGCGCTCGGCTGGCCGCAACTGACCGCGACCTTCGTCGGCTACCTGGCTGTCGGCACGCGCAGGTGACCCGAGGTTCGCGCCCCGCCCGCGCGGCGCGAAGTCACGCTCTGGGCGATGCCGCGGGCTGCGGTCGGGCATCCTGACGGCCTGCGGCGGCACCTGCTGGTTGCGGCGCGAGCGCATCGCCCGCGTCCCCGCGTACGAGCCGGGCTACCGCCCACACCCATCCGAGGACGGTCCAGCCCAGGAGCGCGTTGACCACCACGATGGGCACGAGTTCGGCATGCCGCCGGAGGTACGCGAGGATGCTGGGCAGCCAGTACAGCCCGAGTACCAGCAGGATCAGGCCCAGCATGGCCAGCCTCGGCATCATGCTCATGTCAGTCGTGTCCAATCTTGTCGGCACAAATATAAGGATCGAACTGTAGTGCCCTATTGACTGCTAGGTACGACTCGCCGTAGCTTCCCCGCCACGCGTTGCGACGGTTTCCTGGCAAATCCATACGAACCAACCAACGGCACGATGAACTTGCCGGAGTCACCGACCAGCAGCCGGCAGGCTCCGGTTCCAGACAAGCTCGTGCGGCCGGACGTCACGGCACGTCATCCGGCCGCACGAACCCCGGGGAAGGGGCGAAGCGCTCAGATCAAAGCTCGTCCGCGTAAGCCGTCGTCGGCCTGCCCTCGTCGTCTTCGTCCTCTGCGCTCGACGGAAACAGCATGCCACAAATAACAACGTAAAGGTCCTCTGGATAAGGAATAAATCGCACATGCCGGAGCGGCTGATCCGGGCCGGCGGACTCGACGATGAACTCGCCATAACCGAGTAGCCGCCCGGGCAGCGTGCGCTGGAACCGCATCTCGGTGACCTTGGGCAGCGGCAGCATGCTGACCTGCCTGGTCAGGAATCCGGTCGTCATGAGCAGCCGCTCGTTGGTCACGACGAAGTAGTCGACCGACCAGTTGGCGACCTTCCAGGCGAGCCGCAGGAACAACAGTCCCCACGCGGCCCACATGATCTCGCGGAGCAAGCCGTGCACGTAGGTCGCGCTGAGGACGAGCGCGAGGAGCAGGCCGGCGACGGTCAGGGCGATGGGTCCGATCAGGACGGCGCGGTGCTGGTGTACCCACGCGATCTCGACTTCGCGCGGCAGCAGATTCTTGCTAATGATGACCGGGGACCGTTTGTCGGACGGGGGCTGTGGCATGGCTAGAGCTTGTTCACGAAACGCGACATCGAGTTGCCCGCGGACCGCAGGCCGTTAAAGGCATGCTGGAGGGCATGTGCAGCGCCGGCCGGGTCAGTCGCCAGGTAGTAGATGACGAATATGACGATTGCCCATGTGATGACCTTCCGCAACACGTGATCACCTCCTCAGACCTGCCACGGTAGGTCGCTACCGCGAGAGAGCAATTCATGCTTCTTGGTCAGTGTCCTCCAGCATAGCCCAGCGCATTTTGTCAACCAATGATCGCTAACCCAAGGCCACGATACGGGATCGGCTTGGCCCGAGCGGGCCGGCGCGCGGCGCCGGAGCCCGTCCGTCCTGCTCGGTCGGCGGCGTCGGCGCGATGGCCGGCCGTGCACCCGGTCCCGTGCACCCAGCCGCCCGATCCGCCCCCGCGAAGCCGCAGATTCTGACACCATTTCTTTTCTGGATCCCAACTAGCGGGGTGACGATGCCCGACGTGAGCCCGAGCGACTTCGCCGTCGTCGTGTACCGGGAAGACGACGTGTGGGAAGCAGAGGTCCTGCCAACGGCGCTGACAGAGAACCTCGATGGGCTTATCCAGGCATTGCGTCAGCAGCCGAGCATCGGCGGCACAATTGGCTTGGCCGCCGTTGGTGACGACTTTTTCGTTGCGTTGCGCGTCCTTGGCAATCACGTGTCAGTTTTTCTATCCGACGTCACCGCATCGGTTGACTGGCCGCTGGCCCGGCAGGTCCTCGACTATCTGGATATTCCCGTCCCCGAGGACGAGGACCTCGATCAGGTGCTGCCCGTCGGCGACATGTCAATCTTCGACGACCTCGGCGTCGACGAAATGGAGCTCGGGGCGCTGTCGGGCGACCTCGACCTGTTCCCCGACGAGGTGCTCGCCAGCCTCGCCCGGCGTATCGGCTTCGGTCAGGCTCTCGAGCGCGCCCTGGCCTCGGTCATCGGGGCCTCGTAGGCTCCGTCGGGTGACCGGGTACCTGGCGAGCTTCGAACCGGCCATGCGGCTCGCGCTGGCCGAGGCGCGGGCCGCCAGCGCCCGGGCGGACGCGTCGGCCGGGCCGGACATTCCGGTCGGGGCCGTCGTGCTCGACGCCGACGGATCCGTCATCGGCCTCGGACGCAACCAGCGCGAAGCGGCCGCGGATCCCACCGCGCACGCCGAGCTGGTCGCGCTGCGAGCCGCAGCGAAGGCGCGCGGCAGCTGGCGGCTGGACGGCTGCACCCTGGTCGTCACGCTTGAGCCGTGCACGATGTGCGCCGGCGCGCTGCTGGCCGCCCGCCTGGCCCGGCTCGTCTACGGCGCGGACGACCCGCGGGCGGGAGCGGCCGGCTCGGTCTGGGACGTCCTGCATGACCCCCGGCTCGGGCCGCCGGTGGAGGTACGCGGCGGCGTCCTCGCCGCCGAGTGCGCCGCGCTGCTGCAGGCGTTCTTCGATCAGCGCCGCTAGGCGGCTCGCAGCTCCGGGCGGGTATCCCTCGGGTAGGCTCTGCTGCGGTGGAGTCGCCTAGTGGCCGAGGGCGCACGCCTCGAAAGCGTGTGAAGGGGCAACCCTTCCGTGGGTTCAAATCCCACCTCCACCGCTCACGCGCCGCCGCCGCTCAGACCTGGCTCGCCCGTCTCCCGGCGGCGCGGGCCTGCACACTCGCGCGACGACCGGGACTCAGACCAGCTGCGCCGCGTCCATCAGCGCTGTGACCGCGGCTCGGGCAGCCGGCACGGCGTCGCGATCATCGCGACCGCTGGCGGCCGTGCCCATCACGGCCTGGATCAGTGCCCCGTCAAACACCATGAGCAACTGGTCGGCGAGCATCACCGGGTTGGTCGCTCCGCCGCGCGTCGCTTCCTGCTCGAAGAAGCCGCGCAGCGTCAGCTTGAACTCACGCGCTACCTGCCGAGCGGGATGGTCGGGATCGGCTAGCTCGGTCGCCGTGTTCACGAACGGGCAGCCACGGAAGGTCTCCGACCGGGACCACTCATCGAGTCCGTCGAAGACGCCAAGGACTCGCTGACGCGGCGGCGCGTCGTCGACGGCACCGCGCACGTAGTGCGCGAGCACATCAGCGCCGCTCGTCCGCAGACACTCAGCCACGAGCTGGTCCTTACTGCCGAACTGCTGGTACAGCGTGCGCTTGGACACGCGCGCCACGTCGCTGATCAGGTCGACCCCGACGGCGCCGATCCCGTGCCGGTAAAACAGTTCGCTGCCAGCTGCCAGCAGCCGCTGGCGGGCCGCAGGGGCGACCCGTCTGGCGTCGCTCGCGCTCTCGCTGGTCATCCCACCAGGCTACCCGCGCGTATCGCCGGTGGAAACAGATCTGTGTACCATGCTGCTGTACACAGATCTGTTTACCAGTGGAGGTCAGCATGGACAGCCCGCCGAACGCACTTGTCACCGGTGCAAGCTCGGGGATTGGCCGGGCCACCGCGATCGAGCTCGCCCGCCGCGGGTTCCGCGTATTCGCAGCCGCACGGCGGGAAGACGCGCTAGCGGAACTCGCCGAGTCGATGCCCGGCATCGTCGCGGTTGCGATGGACGTGAGCGACCCGGAGTCAGTCGACCGTGCCTGGGCGAAGATCCAAGCCGACACCGGCGGATCGGGCGTGGATGTGCTGGTCAACAACGCCGGATTCGCGCTCGCCGGGCCGATCGAGACGCTAGCAGCCGGGCGGCTCGAGCGGCAGTTCGGCACGAACGTGTTCGGCATGCTGAGCCTGATCCGGACCGTGCTGCCGGCCATGCGAGCCCGCGGCACGGGGCGCATTGTCAACATCAGCTCCGTGGTGGGCCGGGTCACCTTCCCCGGCATGGGCGGCTACGGTGCCACCAAGTACGCGGTCGAGGCGATATCGGACGCGCTGCGCCTCGAGGTTGCGCCCTTCGGCATCGACGTCGTGCTCATCGAGCCGTCGTTCGTGGCGACTGCGATCGGTGCGTCAGCTGATGCGCTCGAGGTGGTGCCCAGTCCAGCCGACGACGCGTACCGCGAGCTGATTGCCCGGGGTCGGGACTACATGACGGCGCAGGTCGCAAAGGGAATCTCGGCCGACCGCGTCGCCACCGCGATCGCGGACGCCGCGACAAGGCGCAATCCGCGGCCGCGGTATCTCGTGCCTGGCAGTGCCATGGCGCTGGTGGCAGTGCTGACCGCGCTGCCCGACCGGCTCGCGGACAGGGTCAAGCTGCGTGCAATCGGCGCACGCTAGCAACCATGACGCGACACCGACAGGGAACCGTGACGCCAGCCCGGCACGAGCACTGGCACGGCTGCGGACGGCTTAGTCGAGCTCGAGCACCCGGACGTGGATCACCGAGCGGTGCTGCAGCGCGGCGCGCAGCGCGCGGTGCAGCCCGTCTTCGAGGTACAACTCGCCGCGCCAGCTGATGACGTGCGGAAACAGATCACCGTAAAAGGTGGAGTCGGTGGCCAGCACGGTGCGCAGGTCCAGCACGTTCTTGGTGGTGATCAGCTGGTCAAGCCGGACGGGCCGGGGCGGGATGCTGGCCCACTCCCGTCCCGTCCAGGCGTGGTCAGGGTAGGGCCGCCCGTCCCCGACCTGCTTGAAGACCACGTACCGAGTCTAGATGAGGACGCTGCGCGCCCGCGGGTTCGGCGATTCGTCCCCTTGATGGGAACGGGCTCGTCCGGCGTCGGTCCCGTCCGCCGGGCCTCGGCCGCGCCGGGCCCGTTGCCCGCGGCGGATCAGCGGCGCGTGATCGGCTGAGGACCCGGCTTGAGGCGCGCTGGCGCGCAGATAAGCTTTCCGGCGGAGGATTCGCCTAGTGGCCTAGGGCGCACGCTTGGAAAGCGTGTTGGGGGCAACCCCTCGCGAGTTCGAATCTCGCATCCTCCGCGACGTTGGCCCGTGGGGAATACGCTGCTCGCGCGATACCCATACCCGCAGCGTCCACCGTGCCACCGAAGACCTCGACGCGCCTTCAGAAGTTTTGTCCTGCGCGTTTCGCCGTCCCGGCCGACCGCCGCCGCCGTCCGATCTCAGCGCGGCGGTTCGCCGTGGTCGTCTTGGTCCCCCCTCGCTGGCGGCTGGCCGGCGGAGGGCTGGGCCTTGTAGTCCGCTACCGCGCTGCGCACGTAGGCCAGCACCCTCGGGTTCATTCGATGGAACCCCTTGCGGTCGTACCATCGCACGACCACGCCGGCCACGACGAGCGAGAACACGAGCCCCGCAGCGGCGGCGACGAAGGCCCTGGTGAGCCCGGCGGCTGCCTGCGCGTGGAAGTAGAGGATGGCCCGGGTCCCGGCGAGGATCTGCCGCAGCGGCTCGATCTCAGCCAGCCAGCGAAGAGAGCTGGGCAGCGCCTGCAGTGGCACGGTGCCGCCGGCGGAGGCAAGTCCCGCGTAGACGAACACCAGCAGCGCGATGAGCTGGCCGAAGGCAATCCCGACGACCGCGAACAGCATGAGCGTGCCGGCGGCCACGCTGGCTGCGGCCAGCCAGGCGAGGAGCCAGAGGAGCCAGGCGTCGGGAGCGTCCATGCGCAGGATCACGACGGCCACCAGCACCACGAGGCCGGTCATCACCGCGGACAGGACCGCCGCCATCACCCATTTGATGATGAGCGTCTGCCATCTGTTGATGGGCACGGGCTGGCGCTGCCGCCACCGGGGGCCTATCTCGGTGGTGGCGTATCCCAGGGCCGCATCTACCGCGGAGTTGACGATCGTTCCGGCCAGAAAGCCGGACATGAGGATCAGCAGCGCCATGTAGAAGTCGCTCAGCCCGAGCGCGGAGTGACTGGGCAGCGGTCGGTACGGCACCAGCACGACCGTGACCGGGTCGGCCAGGAACGCTCGGGTCACCGGAGTTGAGGCTCGAGCCGGCGCCAGGAGCGCGAGCTGGCTGCCGATCTGGCGTGAGACCGCCGCGAGCGCGGCCTGCAGCACACCGGTGGCCAGGCTCGTTCCCTCCACGCCCGCCCGCTGGTTCGTCAGGATGACGATTTCCGGGCGCCCGGCTCCCGCTCCGGCTGGCACACCGGCTAGCCGGAACAGGGAGGCGCTGAAACCAGGCGGGATCACTACCGTCGCGTATGACCCATCCCGGTCCATTACCTGCTCGGCTGCGCCGAGCGTGCTGACGGTCAGGCTCAGCCGGCTGGCGACCGCCGGGGTGCTCGTCAGGCCGTGCTGCACCCGCTCGCCGATGCTGATTCGCTGGCGACCGACCACGGCGCCCCGATCCTGGTTCACCAGCCCGACGGGCAGGCCGTGCAGGTGACCGAGGGGATCGACCACCGAGCCGATATAGAACACCGTGATCAGCACCACCAGGATCGATCCCAGGATCGTCGGCAGGATCCAGACCGATCGCACCTTCAGCAGCTGCCCGGCTCGGACCGGAAAGGCCCGCTGGGACGCATCCGCGCCGCTGGGCGGAGAGGAGTCGCTGTTCACCGGCGTCCCCCAGTTAGGTCGAGGCTGCCCGCGGCAGCCCGCGAATAGCAGATGACCATATCGGCCGACCCGTTGCGCGCGCTGGCCACGCCGCGGAGAAATGGTTCGTGCCCCCTTGTTCGGCCGGGACAGATAGGCCATTATCAGCACGTTAGTCTGCATCCACGTGCAAACGGGGGCACCATGACTGCGTTCCGGCTCGCCAGACTTCAGCGCCGCCCGGTCAGCATCGCGGTCCGCGTGGTGCGGCGCTGGCGGACAGTGTCGCTGGCGGTAGCGGGTGCTGTCGCCCTGCTGGCCGGAATGGTCCTGGTGTTTGCGCCTGCCAGTTCCGCTGCCAGCACCGCCTTTGCGGTGACGGAGGTGCCTGTCGCCGCCGCGACCGCGGGCAGCGTCACTACAGACCAGACCACCGACACCGTCTACGCGGCTACCAGCTCTCCGCCCGGAGTCGCGGTGCTGGATGGCGCGACCAACGCGGTCACCGGGCAGATCAGCCTTCCCTTCGCCCCGACGCTTGTTACCGCGGACCCGGTCACCGACACCGTGTACGCGTTCAGCGAGCCAGCCGATGTCACTGCCGTCGCCACCCTCGACGTGATCAACGCGGCCACCAACGCCGTCACCGCCACGATCAGCCTGCCGGCCGGGATTGATCCGAACTCCGCGGCGGTGAACTCAGAGACGGGCACGGTCTACCTGACGGACTCGCACGGCAACGTCCTGGTGATCAGCGGCAGCACGGTCACGGCGACGATCCCGCTCGCCGATCCGGTCCTGGCGCCCGACGCCTCCCCCCGCGGTGTGGCCGTGGACGCCGCGACCGACACGATCTACGTGGCTGACTACGAAAACAGTCAGGTCGCGGTCATCGACGGCGCGACCAATACCGTGACCGATCGGATCGCCCTGCCGGCCGGCAGCGTTCCGATCGGCGTTGCCCTCGACCAGGCCGCCGGCCTGGTCTACGTCGCCGATGAGGGGACCGGCGCGATCTCGGTCATCGACGCGGCGACCGACAGCGTGTCGAGCTTGACCACCGGCTTGTGGGAGCCACGCGCCCTGGCTCTGGATCCTGGCACCGGCACGCTGTACGCGGTATCTCTGACGAGCGGTCCTGCGACTGCCAATGTCGTTGACCCCGGCGTCACGTACGCGATCGACACCTCGAGCGGGGCGATCGAAGACCAGATCCCGAGGGGCGGCTATTCCGCGGCGCTGACCCCCGCGTCCGGCGGCTCGCTGTACATGGCGGGCGGAACCGGGACGGGCGGCGATCTCACGGTCATGACACCGAGCGCGGCGAACACGATGTCCCCGGTCATCATCGGCGGCGTGGTTGACCCTAGCGTCGTCCTGGGTCAGTCGCTGCAGGACCAGTTCGCGGCCAGCGCGACACCCGCGGCGACGTTCTCCGCGACCGGCCTGCCGGACGGGCTGACCATGAGCCCGTCGGGGCTGCTGTCCGGCACGCCGACAGCGGTCGGCACCTACTCGCTCACCGTGACCGCCGCCAATGGCGTGGCACCGGCGTATAGCGAGACCGGCACTGTCACCGTCGCCGAGGCGCCCGACATCACCTCAGCCGACCAGGTGACCTTCGAGACAGGAGTGCCGAACAGCTTCACGGTGACCGCTACCGGGTACCCAGCGCCAGGGATCTCCGAGACCGGTGCGCTGCCCGCAGGCGTGAGCAACAGCAACGGACTGCTGTCGGGGACGCCGGCGGCCGGCACGGAGGGTGTGTACCCGATCCAGTTCTCGGCCAGCAACGTGGCCGGGACCGTCTCGCAGTCCTTCACGCTCACGGTGATCGCGCCCACGTACGCGGTCGGGGTTGAGGGCACCACCGGGGCGCTGTACGCGCAGGCGCCGCAACTGAGCGCCGGCTGGCACTCACTCGGCGGGCAGATCAGCGGCCCGCCGGCGATGGTCGCGCTGCCCAACGAACCTGGCACCAGCGCCTCGGTCCCGGAGTCGCCGTTGTTCATCGCCACCGGCAATAACGAGCTGCTGTACGAACGGTTGCTCACCGGAGGCTGGGAGCAGGTCGGCCCGGTTGACGGGTCGTGCCTGGGTAGCCCGGCGGCGGTCATCACCAACATCGACGGGACCACCACGCTGATCGTCGCTTGCGAGGGCACCAACAACCAGCTGTACTACCACCTCGCGGGCGTGCCGTCCGCCGGGGCGCTGCCGGTGTTCGATTCCGGATGGACGAGCCTCGGCGGGGTGCTGACCGCGCCGCCGGCCGTCGCCACTGTGGACGGCGTGATCACCTTCTTTGTTCGCGGCACCAACGGGCGCATCTACACCCGCACGCTCACCAGCGGGTACACCGAGACGCCGTGGGCTTGCGTCGGGGCGCCAGCCGCCGCGCAGCAGGCGACCACCGGCATCACCGTGTTCGCCTGCGAGGGCACCAACGACGCGCTGTGGGAAGCCACCAGCAGCGGCGGCGGGTGGACCGCCGCGGTGTCGCTGGGTGGAGCGCTGATCGGCAGCCCGGCCATCGCGGCCAGCAGCGAGCAGATCGAGTTCTTCGCCGAAGGAACCACCCACGCGGTGTACGAGCGCACAACCGCCACCGGCTGGGTCAGCATCGGCGGCAGCGCCGTCGGCGGCGCCGGGGCCACAGCCCTCAGCTGACACAGACGGTCACTGTGTGCTCCGGCCGGCAGGTCAGTACCGGATGCTGCCGTGGATGCCGCCGCCGCAGCCAATCGACTCGCCGGTGATCGACGCGCTCTTGGGTGAGCACAGGAATGCGACCAGCCAGGCGACTTCCTCGGCATCGACCATGCGGCCGATCACATTGCCGGGTAGCCGGTTTGCCTGCCCATCGGTGGTCCGCTCCGTGCGCGTGGTGCCGGGGTGGACGAGATTCACCGTGATGCCCGCCGAGCCGAGCTGGTCAGCGAGGTTCTTCGTGAGCGAGGCGACCGCGATGACGCGCATCGACGACAGCATGTTGGCCGTCGTGTACGCGGTGAGCCCGCCGATGTTGACGATGCGGCCCCAGCCGTTCGCGGCCATGAGCGGCGCGGCCTGCTGCGCGCACCGCAGATAGCCCATCACCTTGACGTTCATGTCGGTGGCGAAGTCGCGGCTCGTGACCGCGGCCAGGTTCGGTGGGGCGGTGCCGCCCGGCTGCGCTGCGTTGTTCACCAGGATGTCGAGGCCGCCGAGCGCCCGCGCGGCTGCGGCGACCATGTCCCGCACCGAGTCGTCATCGCTCGCCTCGAACTGCAGCGTCGCTACGGCCTGGCCGGTCGCCGCCTCGATGTCGGCGGCGGCGCCCGCCAGCCGCTCCGCGTCGCGCGCCGCGATCGCCACCGTGGCGCCCTCGGCGGCGAGGACGCGCGCGATCGCCTTGCCGATCCCGCGACTGCCGCCGGTGACAAGGGCGCGCTTGCCCGCAAGCTCCAGATCCACGCTCACCCTCCCTGCCAGGGCTCGGCGACGCGAGCTCTGTCCACGCAGGACACTAAAACGACAGGTCGGGACCGCGCCAGTCACGCGTCTTCGAGCCGCAGCAGCCCACCGAGCAGCGGCGCCGCCGCTGCCCAGATGGCCTGCACGCCCAGGCCACCCCACGGGCCGATTGGTACCGAGCGCAGGCCGGTGGTCGACTGAATGCTGGGCCCCGCCGTCGGCGGGTACCGCGGTCACGCCCGCGCCGGCTGGTGTGCCGTCGTGAGGGTACTCGTGGTCGAGGGCTCCGTCTCCGGCGCAAGCTCGGTGAGCCGCCGGTGATCTCGACGACCCGGGATGGGATACCGGATCACCGATAACGGCAGCGGACGGCCGTAGCCGCCGGTCCCTCCCATATCGGCGCATCCGTCGTCCGCCGGCCGCCGTCGGCCGGCTCAGCCTGTGCCCGCGGCTACACTGAGATCCAGGCCCCTCGCACGGCGCTCATCCTGCTAACCCCCCCAGGGCCGGAAGGCAGCAAGGGTACGCGGGCTCTGTCGGGTGTGCGGGGGGTCCCTTATTTTCCTGGCAGACTGGTCGCATGGCAGGCGAGACCCCCGCGCCCCTGGCGCTCTACCGCCGGTACCGGCCGGGCAACTTCGCCGAGGTCAAGGGCCAGGATCACGTCACCGAGCCGCTGCGCCAGGCGCTGCGGAGCGGGCGGGTGCATCACGCCTACCTGTTCAGCGGCCCGCGGGGCTGCGGCAAGACCTCCAGTGCCCGGATTCTCGCCAGATCCTTGAATTGCGAGCTCGGTCCGACGCCCGACCCATGCGGGAAATGCGAGTCCTGCCTCGCCCTGGCACCCGCCGGACCAGGCAGCATCGACGTGATCGAGATCGACGCCGCCTCACACGGCGGCGTGGACGACGCCAGGGACCTGCGCGAGCGGGCGTTCTACGCGCCGGTGTCCGGGCGCTACAAGATCTACATCATCGATGAGGCCCACATGGTCACCCGCGAGGGCTTCAACGCGCTGCTCAAGCTCGTCGAGGAACCGCCGCCGCACCTCAAGTTCGTGTTCGCCACGACCGAGCCGGAAAAGGTGATCCCGACCATCAGGTCGAGGACGCATCACTACCCGTTCCGCCTGGTGCCGCCCGCGGTCCTGCGCGAGCACCTGGAGCAGATCCTGGCCAGCGAGGGCGTGCCGTATGAGCCCGCGGTGCTGCCGGTCGTGATCCGGGCCGGCGCCGGGTCAGTCAGGGACGCCCTGTCCGTGCTGGATCAGCTCATCGCCGGCTCGGACGAGTCGGGGCTGCGTTACGAGCGGGCCATCGCGCTACTCGGCTACACCGACGACCGGCTGCTTGACGAGGTCATCGAGGCCTTCGCGGCCGACGACGGCGCGGGCGTATTCCGGGCTATCGACCACGTGGTGGAAGCCGGGCACGACCCGCGGCGGTTCGCTGCCGACCTGCTCGACCGGCTCCGCGACCTGATCGTGCTGTCGGCGGTGCCCGATGCCGTGGCGGTCGGCCTGATCGATGCCCCGCCTGATCGGCTGGAGCCGCTCGCCAAGCAGGCGGGGTCGCTCGGCGGCGCGGGCCTGACCCGGGCGGCCGAGATCATCAGCGCGGGCCTGACCGAAATGCGGGGCGCCACGCAGCCGCGGCTGCTGCTCGAGCTGATGTGTGCCCAGGTCCTGCTGCCTGCGGCCGACTCCGGCACGGCCGGTCTCGCTGACCGGCTAGACCGGCTCGAGCGGCGGCTCAGCGCGGGAACGTCGGCGCAGGCCGAGGCCACAGCCACCGCGCCGCGGCGGGAGACCTCGCCGCGAGCGGCGGAACCGGGGCGACAGCCTGATTCGGAGCAGCGGCAGCCAGAGCGTCCGCGGCCCGCTCCGCCGGCGGAGTATGCCGCACCGCAGGCGCGACCCCACCCCGGGCGTGCGGACGCGACCGCCCCGGACGCCACCGCCGCGGACGCCTCCGCCCCGGGCGCTGCGGCCCAGGACGCGACCGCCGCGACCGCCGCGGCACTGCGGTCGCGCTGGCCGGACGTGCTGGAAGCCGTGCAAGGGCGGAAGCGCGTCGCGTGGATGCAGCTCAGCAACGCCAGCGTGCTGTCGTTCGAGGACGGCGTGCTGACCCTGGACTTTGCCCAGGCTGGCACCGCCAGGGGGTTTCTGACCGGCGGTTACGACCAGGTTCTCGGCCAGGTCCTCGCGGACATGTTCGGCGTGACGCCGCGGATTACCACTGCGGTGGGCGTGGGCGAGGCGGAGGTCGGCCCGCGGCCCGCTGCTCGAGACACCGGCCGCCCGGCCGGGTCGCGTCCAGCGGCCGGGAACGGCGCGCCTGGCCAGGGTGCCAGCGCCGGCACCGCGGCCGCG
>JASHPF010000122.1 GCA_030038295.1 Streptosporangiaceae bacterium | reverse complement strand
GGCCGCGAGCGTGGCCGAGCGCGAACCCGGCGTGGCGAGCGTCAGCGCGCCGGTGTTTCGCGACGGCGCGCTGCTCGGCGCGTTGTGCGTGTCCGGACCGGTCACCCGGCTCGGCCAGCAGCCAGGCCGCAAGCTGAGCGGCCCGGTCACCGCGGCCGCCGCCGAGCTCTCGGCCCTGCTCGCGGGCCCGGCCGACGAGTACGGGAAGTCCGCCCCGCCGCGCGCCTAGCCCAGCACCGAGACGATCGCGTCGGCCACCACATCCGGCCTGGTGACCAGGTCGAGGTGACCGCCAAGCTGCCGGACGACCGGCCAGCCCCGGGCTGCGGCAACCCCGGCGGCAGCGGCATACGCGTCGCTGAGCAGCACATAGCCGCCGTGCGCAGCCGTCCAGCCAATCGGCGCCGGAACGCGCGCCTCGAAGTAGGACAGCGGTATCCTCGGCAGCTCGGCCGTGACGATCGCCCGTCTCGCGGCGTCGGGCACGAGTTCCCGCATGACCTCCGGGCCGAACCAGGCCGACCAGGGCGGGAGCAGGCCGTCGACCGCAATCGTGCGCAGCTGGGTCAGGATGTCGGCCGGCATCAGCTCGGCCTCCCCGGTGTCCGGCGGCACGTCCGCGTCCACGAAGATCAGCGAACTGGCACCGATCCGCGCGGCTATCTGCGCCAGCACCGGCCCCGCGCCGCTGTGCCCGACCAGCACCGCGCCGTCACCGGGCTCGGCCTGCGCCGCCACCGAATCCGCGAACTCCCGCCAGTGGCCGACCGCCGGGACAGCGGGCACGCCGACTCGATGACCCCGCCCGGCCAGCTCGGCCGCGACCCACCGCCACGTGCTCGGTCCCGTCACCGGGCTGTGCACGAGAACAAACTCCGCCACCGCTCCATGGTGCTGCACGACGGTGGCGGGTTATCGATGGGGATTGTCAGCAACTATCGCTGACAACCCCAATCGTTCCTTATCCACAGGCGCCGCAGCGGAGCAGCGGGATCGCCGCGGCGGTCGCATGCTCAGTCGCATGTGGCTGGCACAGTCGTCGGACCTCCGCGCGCTGATGGAGCGGCAGTGCGCCGTGCTATCGCGGCAGCAGGCGGTCGCGGCCGGACTGCCACCCACAGTCATCGACAACCAGCTCCGCAGTGGCCGGTGGCAGCGACTCCAGCACGGCATTTATGCCACCTTCACCGGCACGCCGAGCCGCGACGCACTGCTCTGGGCAGCGCTGCTGCGGGCCGGGCCGCTCGCGGCGCTGAGCCATCAGACCGCCGCGGAGCTGCACGGCCTGACCAGCCAATGGTCGGCGCCGATTCATATCACCGTGCCGACGTCGCAGCGAGTCGAGCCGATCCGTGGCGCAGTGGTACACCACTCTCGGCTGCTGCCGGCGGACGCCCGGCCGGCTGCTTCGCCGCCCAGGACTCGGGTCGAGGACACCGTGCTTGACCTCACGC
The DNA here is from genome assembly GCA_030038295.1 of Streptosporangiaceae bacterium. GTDB lineage: Bacteria > Actinomycetota > Actinomycetes > Streptosporangiales > Streptosporangiaceae > JAJYUU01. Next base: position 8,669 of record JASHPF010000122.1, on the reverse strand, counting down.
AGGCGGCCGCGAGCTTTGATGACGCCTTCGGCTGGCTCTGCCGCGGCATTGGCCGAGGGCTGACGACCGCGGATCGGCTGCGGGCGGCGCTGGAGAGCCGGTCTCGGGTTCGCTGGCGCCGGGAGCTGCTGGTCGGGCTGGGCGACATCCACGCCGGGGTTCGGTCGCCCCTCGAGCGCAATTACGTGACGAAGGTCGAGCTCGCCCACGGACTGCCTGCCGCTCAGCGCCAGGCACGGGTCGTCATCGGCGGCCAGCACCGGTACGTCGACAACCTCTACGAAGACGCGATGCTTGTCGTCGAGCTGGATGGCCGCGCGGCGCACCCGCCTGAGCAGCGGTGGGCCGACAGCCACCGCGACAACGCCCTGGCCGGGCTCGGCATGGTGACGCTGCACTACAACTGGCACGACGTCGATGCCCGCTCGTGCTTCGTTGCCGCCGAGGTGGCCGGGCTCCTGGCCCTCCGGGGAACCGTCGTCACCCTGCACAGGTGCGGACGCGGCTGCCCTGCCGCCGACGGTGCGGGCCGGCTCGGTGGCTAGTGCGAGTCAGGTAGCCAGCTGCCGTGGAAGCCAAGAGGTACCCGGCCGGGCAGGTGCACCGTTGCCACCGGCTCGCCGGTAAAGTCCTGGGCGCTGAGGATCACGAGGTCTGAGGCGCTGCGCCGGGGATTGTGCACGAAGGCCATGACGTAGCCGTCGTCCTCGGCGGCGTCCGGTGCCGAAGGCGCGAATACCGCCTCTCCCACGGTGGCTTCGCGTCCGAAATCACGAGTCTCCGTCGTCCCGCGCGCGAGGTCATGGCGGAGCAACGCGTTGGCGAACGCGTCATCGGAGAAGTCCCCGGCCACGGTGATGGCCCGGGTGATCTCACCGATCACCGCGCTGTACCCGTAGCGATGCCGCTCAGAGACAATCCGGTCGTCGACGCGCGGGAACTCCTGGCCGCGGTCGTCCAGCCGCTGCTGCGACACGGTGCCCGCCGCCGGGTCGATGATCCACCGGTCCAAGGTGACGGGTCCGTGCGCGGCCCAGAGCGTCGAGACGTCGAACGAGTCGTGGTACTGGCACAGGTCGACGACCACGCGGCCGTTCTCATCGTCGTAGGCGTTGAGGCAGTGAAACACCCAGCATGGCTCGATCTCGATCCACCGAACGTTCCCGCTCTGCTGCCGCGGCAGCAGGCCGACGCGAGCCTGATGGTGCGGATTCCATACATACGGCAGCTCCTTGCCCGCCGTCGCCGCGTTGAGGCTGAAGGTCACCGGCAAGTCGAGCAGCACGACATATCTGCTCGTGAGCGCGAAGTCGTGCATCATCGGGCCGTCGGCCACCGGGATGTCCGTGGTGCGCGTCACGAGCCCAGCCCGGTCCACGATGACGTGCTGCACGTGGTCCCATGCCCAGAAGTACGCGATGGCGTGCAGCTCGCCGGTCCGGTGGTCGAGCTTGGTGTGGGCGGCGAACCCGCCGGGGAGCGTGCCGCCGAAGTCGCACGGGCCGATCGTGTCGAGCTCGTAGCCCAGCTGGTAAGGCAGCGGCCCGGCTTCAACCGTCGCCAGCGTGCGACCGGCGTGCGCGATGACGTGCGTGTTGGCGGCGAAATCCATGTTGGCGTGCACGGGCCCGCCTGGCCAGGGCTCCCCGTGTGCCGCAGCCACCGCCTTAGACCGGACCCAGCGGTTGCGGTACCACGCGGCCTTGCCGTCCCGCAGGGCCACGCCGTGGACCATCCCGGCGCCCAGGAACCAGTGGTAGTGCGGGTCATCGAGGCCGATCGGATTCGGCCCGTTGCGCAGGTAGCGCCCGGTCAGTTCGGCTGGCACGCGACCGGTGACCGGGAGGTCGTAGGCGGTGACCTCCTCGGTCACCGGGGTGAATGAGCCGACGAGAAACCGATCTGGATCCGGCATCCCGTTCCTCCCAGGTAATTGCGGCGGGACTGATCTGGCTCTACCCGGCTGGTCTCCGGCTCGAACCCGATCGGGATGGACGCCGCCGCGGTCAGGAGTGCAGATCCGGGTTGAGGCCGGTGAACGTGCTCGACTTCCACGGCACGGCCTCAACGTTGCCGCGCACGCTGTTACGGCGGAACAGGACACCCGGCTGACTGCTGAGCTCGATTGCCTTGACCACCGCTCCGTCCGGCAGCGTGACGAGGGTTCCCCTCGTCACGTACAGGCCCGCCTCGACCGCGCTGTCGTCCCCGAGCGAGATACCGGTGCCGGAGTTGGCGCCGAGCAGGCAGCGCTTGCCGATGCGCGTCACGTGGGTGCCGCCACCCGACAGGGTGCCCATGATGGACGAGCCTCCGCCGATGTCGGAGTCGGCGTCGACGACGCTCCCCGCGGTGATCCGGCCTTCGACCATGCACGCGCCGAGCGTCCCGGCGTTGAAGTTGACGAATCCCTCCTGCATGACCACGGTGCCCTCGGCCAGGTACGCACCCAGCCGTACCCGGCTCGCGTCGGCGATCCGGACGCCGGACGGGGACACGAAGTCGGTCATCCGGGGAAACTTGTCGATGCCGTGGACCGTGAGCGTCTTGCCGGCCAGCCGTCGCCGGGCTCGCAGCTCGTCGAGGTCGGCCGGGTGCACGGCGCCGAGGTCTGTCCAGGCGACGAGGGCGAGCTGGCCGAAAATGCCGTCCACGTTCAGCTCTCGGGGCCGGACCAGTCGCGCCGACAGCAGGTGCAGCCGCAGGTAGGCATCGGCGGCGCCGTCCGGTGCGGCGTCGAGGTCGATGCGGGTCTCGGTGGGCCGGAACCGGACGCGCCGCTCCTGGTCAGTGTCCGCGGCAAGGACCATCGGCGCGCCCGGCGGCTCCCCGAGCGCGAGGGCGGGATACCAGACCTCGAGCGTCGTGGCGTCCCGGTCGGCGATCGTGGCTATTCCGCTGCCCGCAGCACGCATGGCCGCGAGGCTAGCAGCGAGCGCTAGCGCAGGCTCTCGGCCGGTGCCACCGGTCGGACACCGGCGGGCTCGTCCGCGAGGTACGGCGGGGCGGGGTCGTACTGGATATACCGCCGCACCTGCCGGGCGTGGTCCCGGCCATGCAGCGCGCCGACGAGCCACAGGGCCATGTCGATCCCCGCCGACACGCCCTGGCTGGTGACCACGTTGTCGTCGACCACGTAGCGGGCGTCGCGGACGACGGTGACATCACCGCGAGCCTCGAGGGCGTCCTCGAAGCCGTGGTGGGTCGCGACCCGGCGGCCGCGCGCCGGACCCGCCTCGTGCAGCAGCAGGACGCCCGTGCAGACGCTCGTCGTCCACCCGGCCGCGGCCGACATCGCGCGGATCCAGCCGGTGATCGCCGGGTTGTCGACCTCGCGCCTGGTGCCCATGCCGCCCGGAACCAGCAGCACGTCCAGTGGCGGATGGCTGGTCAGGGTGTGGTCGGGCAGTACCCGCAAGCCCTTGGCGCAGCGCACCGGGTCGAGCTGTTCGGCGACGAGCACGACCGTGTCGGCGTCGCCGCGCATGGCGCGGGAGGCCGTGAACACCTCCCACGGCCCGACGAAGTCCAGCTCCTCGGCCCCGTCGAAGACGAGCAGCCCGTACGTTGTCATGCGATCTCCCTCGTCGATCGGAACCGGTTCCGGTAGTCAGACGGTGCCACCCGGGTGTGCCGGTGGAAGGTGCGGCGGAGTGTCTCGGCCGTGCCGAAGCCGTAGCGCCGCGCGATCGTCTCGACCGGGTCGTCGCCAGCGGTCAGCGCACGCTGCGCGGCCTCGACCCGGACTCGCTCGACATACGCGGCGGGCGGCACGCCGACCTCCGCGGTGAACCGGCGCTGAAAGTGCCGGGGGCTCAGCCCCGCGCGGCCGGCCAGGCTCTCGATGCCATGCCCGCCGCCGGGATTCGCGTGGATCGCCGCGACGACGGCGCGGATGGGATCGGTCCGCGGCTGCCGGGACCACAGCGGCACGCTGAACTGGGACTGACTGCCGGGCCGCCGCAGGAACATGACGAGTTCCTGCGCGACCGCGTGCGCGACGTCGCGGCCCAGGTCGTCTTCGACGAGGGCGAGCGCGAGGTCCATGCCAGCGGTCACGCCGGCCGAAGTCCAGACATGGCCGTCGCGAATGAAGATCGGATCGCAATCCACCCGCAGCTCGGGGTGCTCGCGGCGTAGCTGCGCCGCGCGCGCCCAGTGCGTGATCACGCGGCGGCCGGTGATGAGCCCGGCGGCCGCGAGCAGGAAAACCCCGCTGCATACCGACGTCACTCGGCGGGCGCCAGCTCCCGCCGCGGCGACCCAGCCGACCAGGGTCGGGTCGTGCCGTGCCGCGTCCACCCCGCCGCCGCCGGCAACCACGAGCGTGTCGACTCCGGCCGCGTCCGCGGTGGCCGCGCCAGCGGCTGCGTGTAGCAGCAGGCCGCTGCCGGCCGCTACGACCCCCGCGGCCGGGGCGACGATCTCGCAGCGATACCCGCCGGTCAGCCCCGAGGCATGCTGGAACACCTCGTGCGGGCCGACCAGATCAAGCGACTCGAAGCCCTCGTAGATCACGAAGACGACGCGCCGGCCAGCCACGTAACCACCCTGCGGCAGGCCCCGTGATGGCGTCAATGACCCATACCCCACAGATCACGCCATCACCAGCACCGGGCCAGCTTGCGGTAGCTCCGCGCCGGCTGGCTATCCCGCTCGCGACGTCGGCTCGATTCCGGTCAGGCGGCAGGCGCCGCCGAGCGGCGGGGCAGGAGCGCGCCGTGCTCCAGATGCGGCAGCACGTGCCGCGCGAACAAATCGCACTCGGCCCCGTTCGGGTAACCGGACAGGATGAACGCCTCCATGCCAAGCTCGGCGTAGCCGCGCAGCTTGGCGAGCACCTGATCGGGATCGCCGACGATCGCGGCTCCGGCGCCGGAGCGCGCGCGGCCGATTCCCGTCCACAGGTTCGGCTCCGCGTACCCCTCGTCGTCAGCCAGGTCGCGCAGCTCCCCCTGCCGCAGCTGGCCGACGGACGCGACGTGCAGCGACCGTTCCCTGATGCGCCGGCCGGTCTCGTCGTCGAGCTGGGACACCAGCCGGCGGGCGGCGGCGCGCGCCGCCGCCTCGGTATCACGGACGATCACGTGTACCCGGTACCCGAACCGAAGCTCCCGGCCGTGCCGAGCGGCCCGGGCCCGCATGTCCGCGAGCACCGCCTCGACGGCGGGCATCGTGTCCGGCCACATCAGGAAGACGTCCGCCGCCGCGGCCGCTACCTCCCTGGCCGCGTCGGACAGGCCGCCAAAGTAGAACGGCGGACAGCCGCCCGCGGGGCGGATGCGCGGCGGATCGATGGTCAGGGTGACGAACTCGCCGCGGGTGTCGACCGGCTTGCCGTCCAGCAGGTCGCGAAGCACGTGCATGATCTCCAGCGTGCGGCGGTATCGCGGCGCGGACTCCAGCTCTTCACCAGGCCGGTCGGAGGAGATGATGTTGATTGTCAGCCGACCGCCGAGCATCTCGTCGATCGTCGCGAGCTGGCGTGCGAGCTGCGGCGGCCACAGCTCCCCCATCCGGACGGCCACCAGCAGCTGCATCCGCCGGAGCTGCGGCGCGATCCCTGCCGCGAAGGCAACCGAGTCGATGCCGATGGCGTAGTTCGACGGCAGCAGAATGTTGTCGAAGCCCGCTTCCTCGGCGCGGAGCGCGATACCGCGCGCGTGCTCCCAGCTCGACAGCAAGGCAGGATCTGGCCTGCCGAGGAACTCGTAGTCGTCGTCACACAGCGGCGCGAACCAGGAAATCTCGCAGCCCAAGCCAGCCTCCTCCGCGGACGCCCGACGCGTATCCCACTACACGAGTAGAGAATACGTCGGGCGTCCTTGCACGCAGTCGACCACCTGGGCACGTGCGGCGCAACCGGCCGACTCCCGGCGGCCGAGAAGTACGAGCTGCCGGGAGACGCCCGGACCCCGTTCCCCGCTAGGGCTTCCACGCGAGCCGGTGCATCCAGCCGTAGCGATCCGGCTTGCGGCCGTACTGGATGTCCACGAGCTCGGTGTGCAGCAAATTCGTGACCGGACCCGCGGTGCCGTCGCCGACGGTCCAGTCGCCGCTCGCGCTCCGCACGGCGCCGACCGGGGTGATCACCGCCGCCGTCCCGCAGGCGAACACCTCGGTGATTTCTCCTGAAGCGCAGTCCGATCGCCACTCGCCAACCGAGATCTTGCCCTCGTAGGCCGGAATGCCCAGGTCGGGGCCTAGCTTGAGGAGCGAGTCCCGGGTAATTCCGGGCAGCAGCGATCCGGTCAGCGACGGTGTCATGATCCGGGCGTCCGACCCGGAGCCGTAGACGAAGCAGACATTCATGCCGCCCATCTCCTCCACCCACTGGCGCTGCGCGGCGTCCAGCCAGACGACCTGGTCGCACCCGTGATCGAGGGCCTGCTGCTGACCGACGAACGCGCCAGCGTAGTTGCCGCCGCACTTGGCCTCACCGGTGCCGCCTGGCGCGGCCCTGGTGTAGTCCTCCGACAGCCAGACGGTGACCGGCTCGGCGTCGCCGCCGAAGTACCCCGCCACCGGCGAGGCGATGAGCGTGAATAGGTAGTCCGACGACGGGTGGTTCACGCCGAGCCCGACCTTCGTGGCGATCGCGAACGGGCGCAGGTAGAGGCTGTGCCCGTCGGCCGTCGGGACCCAGTCCCGATCCTGCCGCACGAGCAGTTCGATGGCCCGGACGAATACCGGCTCCGGCAGCTTGGGCATGGCCATGCGCGCGGCGGACCGGTTGAACCGCGCGGCGTTGGAGTGCGGCCGGAACGCCGCGACCGAGCCGTCGGCCTGGGTGTAGGCCTTCAGCCCTTCGAAGATCTCCTGGCCATAGTGAAACACCTGCGCCGCCGGGTCCAGCGTGATCGGGCCGTACGGCTCGATGCGCGCGTCGTGCCAGCCCTCGGCCTCGGACCAGCGGATGGTCGCCATGTGATCGGTGAATACCCGGCCGAACCCCGGATCGGCCAGCAGCTGCGCCCGGGCGGTTGCCGGGACGGGGCTGTTGCTGGCACGAATCTCGAAGTCAAGCTCCTCGGTCGGGCTGGCGTTCATGACGATCCTCTCGGTTCTGACCTGTAGGTTCTGGCCTGTCGGCGCTGAGCGGCCGGCGGCCGGGCCGACCCGGCCCGGACACCCGCTGGTGCGCTAGTGGTACGTGTCCGTGGCGGTGGCACCATCACCGCCGTTGTCACGGCGGTCCATCGCCTCCTGGACCGCCTCCTGAGCTCGCCGCCGGGCGTAATGAGACTCGGCCTCGGTGGCGCTTGACTGTGTTCTCGACATCGCGGTTTCTCCTCGCGGGCGCGTCCTGACGTGGCAGGCAGGCCAGCTGAGGCGGAACCGCGGCTATCCGGCAGTGTGGCCCCCGGTTGATCCGCGTCGAGCCAACGGCCTCGCGCTTATCGCCCGGCACTCGAACGGAGCCGGGCGGGCTGCGGGACGCTGGACTGCGGCTGAGGATGCATTCCCGGAACCCGGACTGCGGCCAGCGCCTCACCCCCGCAGCGGGTCGCCGGCCTGCCCTGGATCAGGTCCCGCTACGGCTGCTAAGGATGAGTACGAAGCGCCGCATGATGATCAGATCGTAACCGACGCTTTCGACCAGTGTCAGGTTGTGGCGCAAATTTTGTTGGACGACCAAGTATTTTTTCGGTCTCGCGCGGGCCGTCGTCCTGAGCCTGGTACCGCGGTGAGCGCCCGGTTATCCTCGGAGCAGTGGCAGCGCACCACCTGCCCGCTTCCGAGCCGCTGCTGGCCCGCGCCGTGGCGGCACGAAGGACAAGGGTCGATGACTCGGGTGTCGTCTTTCGTCATGCCATTCACCGTGGCGGGCAGACGCGGGCCGACCCGCCAGGAAGAGATGCAGCATGACTCGCGACAAGGCCGTCAAGGCTGCGATCCGGCAGCGCATGGCCGAAACCGGGGAGCCGTACAGCGTCGCCAGGCGCGCCGTAACCGGAGCCCACGGCCAGGAAGCCGCCGACGGTCCGCAGGCGGCCGCCGACCACGCCCAGGCGGCCGCTGACCTGGCGGGTGAGCGCACCGACGAGGCCGAGGACCAGGCGGACGAGCTGCGGGACCTGGCACGCGAAGCCCAGGACCTGGCCGATGAGGCCCAGGACCTGGCCGACCGGGCCACCAGGCGCGGAGCGTGGGCGCGCCACAAAGCGCGCCGGGCCGAGCGGGACCCGGCGGAACGGGCGGACCGGCTCCGCGGCCGGCTTGACCGGGTGCGGGAGCGCACGGACCAGCTGTGGCAGAGCGCCGAGCACCTGGTCCGGACGGCCGAGAAGGAGTGGTCCAGGCCGAGGACACCCGACTCGCGGACACCTCACTCACGCGAGGGCGAGGAGTAGCGAGGGAGCCGACCCTAGGCCGGGCCAGCCGGGTGCGGCGCGCGGTCAGCCGTGGGAGCGGGCAAGCGGTCGTAGGATCATGCCGGTGCGGCGCGAGTCATCCACGGTCATTGCCCTGGTGGGCCACCTGTCCGGTGACCTCCTGGCCGCCCTCTCGGAGTCCGGGAACGTCTCCGTTGCCCGCGCGCCGGGCGCCGGACCGTCGGATTCGGTCGAGCCAGCCAGTCCGGCCCGGTCAGCTGGCCCAGCCCCGGCGGCCATGGCTGACGGGCAGCCCGGCAGAGTCGCCGGGACAGGGGCGGCCGAGCCCACGAC
>JASHPF010000121.1 GCA_030038295.1 Streptosporangiaceae bacterium | reverse complement strand
AAGAGGCGGAATGCGTCGCGTGATCTCGATCTTCCTGTGGTTCTTCCTGATCGGCTTCGCGCTGCCGATCGCCGTCTCGGCGGCGCTCTACTACATGGGTGCGGAAGCCAAGGCCGACTGGCGCACGGCCGACCGCACCAGCGCCGGCCTGCTCCAGGAGCCGCTGCTCCATTCCGAGGCCGTGGTGCGGATCTACGCCGCGCGCACCGTCCGCTGGCGCGGCCCCTGCCGACCCGGACCGCGGCGGCTCGTCCGCCCAGCTCGCCACGTCCAGCAGCAGGGCTAGCCCCTGACTGCCCTCGGTTCGGCAGGCCGCCAGCTGCCGTACCTCACGGACCGTCAGCCTGCCCACGATGGCGACGATCACGCCGCTCGCGGTCCGGAGTTCGGCAAAGGCGATGTCCAGGTTGCGGCGGCTTGACGGCCGGATCACGGCGAGGGCGTCGAGCAGCGCGTCGGCGAAGAACGGTCCGCCGCGCAGCGCTTCGCCATCGGTGACAAACTGCGCGCTCAGCCCTTCCCGCGCGACATGCACGCCGACCGACGCGGCCGCGCTCACCGCAGCCTCGAAGGACGAGGCCGGCCCGGTGCCGAGGTGCGAAAAGGACCGCGCGTCCAGGAAGATGGTCGCGCGGTTGCGCCAGCGCTGCTCCTCCCGGCGCACCATCAGCTCGCCGTACCTGGCGGTCGATCGCCAGTGCACGCGCCGCAGTTCGTCGCCGTCGCGGTATTCGCGGGGGATGACGTCGTCTTCGCCGGCGGTGGAGGTCAGGCGCGCCCGGCCCTCGCCCTCGCCGGCCCAGGTGCGGCTGATGACCGAACGGGACAGACCGACCACGCGCGGCGTGACGACGAACGTTGTCCGGCCGGTGGCGGAGCGGGTGAGTTCCACCAGCCCGAACGAGTCAGTGACCCGCAGCTGCAGCGGACCGATCTGGAACTTGCCCCGCAGGTCCGACCGGAGCGGGTAGGTCAGCTGACGGACGCCGCGCCGCTCGATCTTGTCCAGCACGTAGCGCGGTCGGCCGCCGAGCGCGTAGGGCACCTTGTCCTCGGCGAGCAGCAACCCGGTCGGCACCCTGGAGATGTTCTCCAGCCGCAGCGTCACGGTCGCCGTGTGCCCGATCGGCACCCGGGGCGGGGTAACGGTGCGCGAGGTGGCGAGTCGGTACCGGCCGCGGCGCGATGCGAAGGCGGCAAGCAGGGGCAGCGAGATCAGGCCGATACCGACGTACAGGAGGCCGCGCTCGCCGAGCCCGTAGCCGAACAGCGCGCACACGACCCCGGCAGCCAGGAAGGAGACGCCGCGGGTGGTCAGCCCGGCTAGCAGCGAGGTCCGCATGGCGTGTCCTTCCGGCGGCCCTGATCCCGAGTCTAAGCTGCCTACCGGCCGGGGATGGGCAGTCGGCGGACGAGGTTGGCGAGCACTTGCTCCGGCAGGTCCCGACCGACCATGGCCTCGGCGCTCGGCAGCAGGCGGTGGGCAAGCACCGGCACCGCCAGGGTCTGAATGTCATCGGGCAAGACGAAGTCTCGCTCGTCGAGCGCTGCGAGCGCCCGGCTCGCCCGCAGCAGGTGCAGCGCTGCGCGTGGCGACGCGCCCAGCCGGAGTTCTGGCGCGTTCCTCGTGGCGGTCACGAGGTCGATGATGTACTGCCGGATGGCGGCGGACACGTGCACCTCACGCACGGCGGCGACGAGCGCGCGCACGTCGCTCGCTTGCGCCACCGGCTTGAGGTGGTCGAGCGGCGATTCTGAACCGTGCGTGTCCAGCATGGACAGCTCCGCCTCGGGGCCGGGGTACCCGATGGCGATCCGGGCCATGAACCGGTCCCGCTGCGCCTCGGGGAGCGGATAGGTGCCCTCCATCTCCACCGGGTTCTGGGTGGCGATCACCATGAACGGACGGTCGAGCTGATAGGTACTTCCATCGACCGTGACCTGACGCTCTTCCATAGCTTCCAGCAAGGCCGACTGGGTCTTGGGCGAGGCACGGTTGATCTCGTCGCCGAGCACGACGTTGGCGAATATCGGTCCTGGCTTGAACTCGAACTCGTGCAGTTCCTGGTTGTAGGCACTGACCCCGGTGATGTCACTGGGCAGTAGGTCCGGGGTGAACTGCACTCGGCGCACCGAGCAATCGACGGACCTGGCGAGCGCCTTGGCTAGCTGCGTCTTGCCGACACCCGGCACGTCCTCGATCAGGATGTGACCCTCCGCCAGCAGCACCGTCAGGGCAAGGCGCACCGCCGCCGGCTTGCCGGTGATGACCGTCTGCACGGCGTCACTCACTTGGGTGGCGACCTGCACGAGGTCGGCCAGCGTTCGGTCGGCCTGCTGGCCGGTGTCCGTCACCAACGTGCCCTCCTGGCGGCATCCCGTAAGCCCATGCGATCCGACAGTACGTCTTGTGCGGGTCGCCGGGCGATCCCGCTGTCCCAATGGCCTCAGGTGTATTCCCACCCACGGGGGACTACGCCCACGGGGCCCCGCGAAAAGCCAGCCAATCCCCTCATGGCGGTGCGCTCCGGCGGCTCGGTACGGACCTGACCTGGATTCTTTCCCACCCGGTTGGGCAGTCACGGGCCAGCGATGATTGACGGTGGAGGATAGTGGAGTACAGTGGTGGCCCGTGGGGCAGGATGTGGGCCAGCACGCCTTGAAGTGGGGAGTCTGGGGAGGTGAGGCGGGTGTTCCTGGGCACGCACACGCCGCGCCTCGACGACAAGGGACGGCTGATCCTGCCTGCCAAGTATCGCGAGGAGCTCGCCGCCGGGCTGGTGCTGACCAAGGGCCAGGACGGGTGCCTGTATGTATTCCCGGCCAGCGAGTTCGGGCGGATCACCGAGGCGCTCCGCACCGCGCCGGTGACCGCCAAGGCGGTCAGGGACTACAGCCGGGTGTTGTTCGCCAGCGCATCCGACGAGGAACTCGACCGGCAGGGCCGGATCACCATTCCGCCGAGCCTGCGGGACTACGCGGACCTCGACCGGGAGTGCGTGGTGATCGGCGCCAACACCCGACTCGAGATCTGGAACGCCGGTTCCTGGGCCAGCTATCTGGAACAGCAAGAACCCGCGTTCTCCGCCGCATCTGAGGAGGTACTGCCAGGAGTGCTCTGACCGCGCGCCGGATGCCCGGCGAGGTCTCCACCCGTGCTGGAGGGCAGTCGGCCCGGCTGACGTCACTTCCCCGGCGTCAGAGGGGCTTGTGGTCCGTCAGTGCAGTGGCGCGGATGGGGACCTGGCCGGGCATCGCGGTAGCAGGCGGTCACGGCGGGGTGGCGAGCGACAGCCGCTGCCGGGCGAGCGATCGGTGGAGAGGGGAGCGATGGGATCGGCAGGGACCGGCCACCAGCCGGTCATGCGTGACCGGGTTGCCGAGTTGCTCGGCCCGGCGCTTGAGCCCGCCGGCGCGGTGCTCGTGGACGCGACCATCGGGCGCGCTGGCCACGCGCGTGCGCTGCTCGCGGCGCATCCCGGTCTGAGCCTCATCGGCATCGATACCGACGCGACCGCGATCGCAGAGTCACGCCGCGCGCTGACCGAATTCGGCGAGCGCGTGCTGCTGGTTCAGGCGTGGTACGACGAGCTACCGCGGATCCTGGCCGAAGCGGGACAGGACGCCGTCCAGGGTGTCTTGTTCGACCTCGGCGTGTCGTCCCCCCAGCTCGACGATCCGCTCCGGGGCTTCGCCTACTCCCGGGATGCGCCGCTCGACATGCGCATGAACCAGGCGAGCGAGCTGACCGCGGCCGACGTGCTGAACACGTATCCCGCGGACCGGCTCAGCCGGGTACTGCGCGATTACGGCGAGGAACGGTACGCGCGACGTATCGCGGACGCGGTCGTCAGAGAACGCGCGCGAGCGCCGCTGCAGAACACCGCCAGGCTCGTGGAGATCGTGCTGGCGTCGATCCCCGCGCCGGCCAGGCGCACCGGGGGACACCCGGCCAAGCGGACCTTCCAGGCGCTGCGGATTGAGGTCAACGGCGAGCTGACGGCGCTGGCGCGGGCGATGCCGGCCGCGCTCGACGCGATCGCTGTCGGCGGCCGGATCGTGGCGCTCGCGTATCACTCGCTCGAGGACAGGGTGGTCAAGCGGGAGCTGGCGGCAAGGTCGGCGGACGCGACGCCGCGCGGCCTGCCCGTGCCGCTGGCCGCCGCGCGCCCGCAGTTCCGGCTGCTGACCAGGGGGGCAGAGCGACCCTCGGCGGCAGAGGTGGCGGTGAACCCGCGAGCCCAGTCTGCCCGGCTGCGGGCGGCCGAACGGATCAGGGCGGCGGCATGACGTCGGAGATCAGCACCCGCGTGCCAGGACCGGCCGGTCCGCCGCCTGGCAGGCGTCCGGAACGGGGGAGGGGCGACCGCGCGTGACAGAGACGATGGTTCCGCGACCGACGGCCGGGCGGTCCGCGACCGGCCGCGACCGGGCGAGCCGCGGCAGACCGGTCGGCAGCGGGTCAGCAGCAGGGGGCGCGAGCGCGACCGGCACGGTCCCTCGGCCGAGACCGCCCGTACGGCGGTCGACCGGTCGGCTGGCAGCATCGGCCGCGCCGAGGACCGCGCCTGCTCGGCAAACCCGATCGGCGCCGAGTTCGGC
>JASHPF010000120.1 GCA_030038295.1 Streptosporangiaceae bacterium | reverse complement strand
AAGCTCGCCGTGTTCGCCGCTCACGGCGCCTCCTCCAGGTAGGACTCCCACAGGTCGAGGATCACTGAGTGCGATCCCGAACCCCACAGCTCGGCCGCGCTGAAGCGCACCACGTAGACCGGCTCGGCACGGAACAAGCCGCGCACCGCCTCGTCCGGCAGCTGCCAGGTCGCCCGGATCTCGACGACCTCGCCGACGTGGCCGCGGGCATACCGCGGCAGCCTGGTGTGACCGTCAGGATCTGCCGGCCGCGCTCGCACCCGGGCGCCGGCAGCGAACCTAGTCATCGGCGAGCAGCTTCCGCTCGGCCAGCAGCATCTCTGCCGCCCGCAGCCAGCGCTCGTAGTAGGACATGGTCAGGTACTCCGCAGGCGGGATCCGCTCGATGGCGTCGCGGAGATCATCGAAGGCGGTATTGATGACCCCGCGCCGCTGCAGGACCCGGATGATCGCATACACCCGGGCTTCCCAGTCGGCGTGGAAAAACTTCCCGTCATCCTCGACAGGGACCGGCCCGAACCCGGTCTGCCCGCCCATGTCGTGCACCCTGCTCATCGGACCCACGCTATCGCGTCGGCAGCCTGGCGTGACCTCTCCAGCTCACCCACGTCATCAAGCTCCACGCGATCCGCCAGGATGCCGGTCACTCCCGCGATCTCAAGGTAAACGGCAATAACCAGGAGGATAGAAGTGTCGTACGTCAGTGAGGGTCTGGATCTGTCGCACCTGGACACGATCACGCCAGACGAAGTCAACGCCAACCTCATCCACGTTTACGGCTGGCGCGACGGGACATACGAGTTCGGCGCCAACGCTCTGATGCTCGACTACGCCCCCGAGTTCGCCAAACTGCACCGATGAGGATCAGATATGTTCGGCCGGCCCGACCCGGTCAACATAGCGGGAAGCGGCATTGCTAGCCCGGGCCTGGGCATCTCACGTACCCACGCGATCCGCGGCCTGACCGCCAGCGCGATGTACTTCACCTCATTCGAGGGACTGTCCGCTGCCTACGAGGCCATGGCCGACATTCTTGAGGACTGGCCGGACCAGGGCCAGCCAGCCGGTACCTAGTCCCAGGGCAGCAGGAGACGCCGACCGGAACGCCACCAGCGGCATATGCAGATGCCACCGGTGTCTGCTGTCGGCACACTGGCGAGGTGGAGATTCGCCTGGATGGAGGCAATGTCAGCGGCGCGGTCCGGGTGGGGGATACCGTGCGGCGGGCTGTCGGGCCGTGGACGCCTGCGGTGCAGGCGCTGCTGGCGCACCTGGCGGGCAAGGACTTTGCCGGCAGCCCGCAGCCGCTGGGGGTTGACGAGCAGGGGCGGGAGGTGCTGACATTCCTGCCCGGGGAGACGGTGGGCAGCACACGACCGTGGCCAGGGTGGGTGTATGCCGAGGACACCCTTGTCCAGGTCGCCCGCTGGCTGCGCGGCTTTCATGATGCGGTCGCGGACTTCGTCCCGCCGGAGGGCGCGGTATGGCGGATGGGCGGCCAGTGGGCGCCAGGGTTGATCATCGGGCACAATGACGCCGCTCCCTATAACGCTGTCTGGCGGGACGGCAAGCTGGCCGGGTTCTTCGACTGGGACATGGCCGGGCCGGTGCGCGCGGCGTGGGATGTCGCGTTCGGCGCGTTCAGCTGGGTGCCGCTGCATGCCAGCCACGTCGTCGCGCGGGAGGGTTTCACCGACTTCGAAGGCCGGCCGCGTCGACTGCAGCTGTTCCTGGCCGAGTACGGCTGGACCGGCCCGACGTCGGCTTTTCTCGAGATCGTCGCCGCCCGGATCCAGGCTCACGTCACCGGCCTGCGTGACCTGGCGGCCCACGACCCGGTGTTCGCACGCATCGTGACGCAAGGAGGAGCAGCTGCCCTCGAGGCCGCCCTGGCTGAACTCGCGCACTTCACCTAGCGCCGCGGGTGGGAGCCGAGATCAGCCGACGGCGATCAGGATGTGCGGGCTGTCGGCGGGGTTCAGCCACCCGAGCACGGCGTCAAGCTCAGCATTGGGCAGGGCCACGCAGCCTTCTGTGTACCCCTCTGGCATGTCGTCGTGGAGGAAGATGCCGGCCCCGTTGTCCGGAGGGCTGGGCATCTTGATGTCGATGAAGTGCTGGTAGGGCTGGATCTCCGTCCAGAGGGCCTCGGAGTCGTCGCCATATGCCGGGGTGATCCCGCAGGGCACGTGCTGGAAAGTGTCGTAGGTCGGGCTGCCGGGCTGTTCGTCCCACCAGTCACCACACACCAGGTGGTGGTAGGGGTAGAGGGTGGTCGGGCTCACGGTCGAGTTGCCGTACACGGTTGTGCCGAACGGGAACAGGCCAGTAGGGGTGGCCCAGTCGCCGGGCACGCGCTGGGAGATGGGCAGCAGGCCACCGTAGCCCGTCTGGGCCTGGAAGGGCTGCGCGGGCTGCCCGGGAAACGACACCGGGCTCCAGCAGCCGTAGGCTCCCCGGGACCAGGCGACAAAAGTCCCGGCCCAGCTCGCCGCCGAGGGGGCGACCACGGTGACCAGCTGGGTACCACCCCCGGTGTCCGCCACCTGGTTCGGGTCGATGCCGTAGGTCGCCGCCGGGTACTGCGGGCAGGACGTGACCGGAGGGGCCGTCGTCGACGGTGGGTGAGCGAGGGTATGGGGCGGCGCAGCCGAAGTCGCGGGCCTGTTAGCGGCGGCCGGAGTCGAAGACGCAGCACCCGCTGCCAAACCGCAGGCTGCGGTCAGGCAGGACACCAGCAAACAGCTCGCGGCGACGGCAGCCTTCGCTGCCACCCGCAGAGGATGCCGCGAGCTGATCTTCGAGGAAAGAGCCGCGAATCCTTCATCGCTTCCCTGGTCGATCGACTTCGGAGACCGATACAAAGCTTCGCCCCTGACATGCTGTGCTGAGATGTGCCTGCCTTGCGGGCACCCTGCCCGCTGAACCTCCAGTCGTAGGTCGCTGTCCCGGAGAATAGTGGCCAGACTCGCCTGGCGGCGGCCGCTCCAGTCGTCGGCACCAACGGCTGCCAGGATAATGATGTGGAGGTTTTGAGCAGCCGGATCCTGCTGCGCCCGGCCGACCCGAGCCGAAGCCGGCATTTCTACCGGGATGTCCTGGGCCTGGCCATCTACCGGGAGTTCGGCCCGCCAGACGATCCGGGCATCGTCTTCTTTCTCGGTTCAGGATTCATGGAAGTCTCCGGGCACTCACCCGGCAGCGCCGGGCAGCCGGTGATGCTCTGGCTCCAGGTACGCGACGTCAACGCCGAGCATGGGCGGCTGGCCGCAGCCGGCGTTCGGATTCTGCGCGTGCCAGTAACCGAGCCGTGGGGATTGACGGAGATGTGGATCGAGGATCCCGATGGTGTCCGCATCGTCCTTGTGGAGGTTCCCGCCGATCACCCGCTGCGCCGCGACAGGCGACCGCTGTCAGCCACCTGACTTCGACGCCCGTAGCATGCAACACTCGGGCAAGCTGCGCCAGCGCGCGGATCGTCAGGTCCAGCGCCAGCCTCAGCGTGAACGCCACGCCGCCTGATGAGTCACGAGTGGCGAACTGAGATGGAGGTACTTCGATGCCATCGACACCCAGGACGAGCGACGGCGACGGGGGAGGGGCCGCCATGATGGGTCGACCGACCCGGATGCACCACTACGCCTTTGTCACCACCGACCTCGAGAAGACCCGGAGCTTCTATGAGGAGATCATCGGACTTCCGCTGGTCGCTACCTGGGCTGAGGTAGACCACCTCCCGAACCGCGACCGAGCCTACTGCCACGCATTCTTCGAGCTCGCCGACGGAAGCGCCTTGGCGTTCTTCCAGTTTGAGGACCCCGATCAAGAGATCCCCGTCGTCCCTCCGGCGTCCCCATTTGCCCACATCGCCCTGAGCTGCGATCCGCAGACCCAGCGGGAAGTTCAGAACCGCCTGCGGAAGGCGGGCTACGGCGCCGAGGACGTCACCGTCAGAGACCACGGGTATTGCGTGTCGCTGTACGTCTACGACCCCAACGGCGTGCGGATTGAGCTGACGGCGGACTGCCAGGAGATGCCGGAGATCCTGATCCGCCAGAAGGCGACCGCCCACGAGACCCTTCGACGGTGGCTTGCTGGCGACCACACGAGCAACAACGATCTTCGCGGTGAGTCCGGCGCTGGCTAGACCACGCAATCTGATCGGTGATCGACGGTCAGATCAGGGTAACTAACCCAACCCTTACCTCCCCTCGTGCGTGAGGGTGACGTCACGCGGTATCTGGAATAAAGACCAGGAGCTAGCCAGGTGAGCGAAGTACTTCTGCCGACTACCGTGGTGGGCAGCTATCCTCAGCCGGACTGGCTCGTCGACAAGGAACTACTGAGCTCCGGCAAAGTCCCTCGCGCTCGCATGGCGGCCATCTGGAGGGTGCCGGAACCCTTCCTCGAGGAAGCCCAGGATGACGCGACGGTGGTGGCCATTCGTGACATGGAACGAGCTGGCATCGACGTCATCACCGACGGTGAAATCCGCCGCGAGAGCTACTCGAACAGGTTCGTCACGGCCCTAGACGGGATTGACCAGGAACCCGTCATCGTGACGGACCTCAGCGGGACTGAGCGGCCGGTGCCGCACATCGTTGGCCCGATCAGGCGCACCAGGGGCGTCGAAGTGCGTGACATGGAGTTCCTGCGCCGGAACACCGAGAAGATGGCGAAGATGACGCTGCCTGGCCCGTTCACCATGGCCAAAACGGCGAAAGACGACTTCTATGGCGACGAGGACAACGTCGTGATGGATCTGGCCGCGGCAATCAACGAGGAGGCACATGCCCTCGTGACCGCTGGCGCTGACGTCATTCAACTCGACGAGCCGTGGCTGCGTTTCGATCCCGACGGGGCGGCCAGGATAGCCGTCAAAGCCATTAATCGCGCCCTCGACGGCCTCAAAGTTCCCACTGTCATCCATCTGTGCTTCGGATACGCGGCGATGGTGCAGCGCCCGAAGCCGTCTGGCTACACGTTCCTGCCTCAGCTAGCGGATACCATCGCCGACCAGATATCGATCGAGTCCGCTCAGCCCAACATTGACCTTGGGGTGCTCAGGGAACTCGCCCCCAAAAAAATCATTCTCGGGGTGATCAACCTGGCCGATCCGGTGCCCGAGACCGCGGAGCAGGTCGCCGACCGGATTGGCAGGGCCCTGGGATTCATCGAGGCCGTTCGGCTGATCCCCGGCCCTGATTGCGGCATGAAATATCTGCCGCGGACGACGGCCTTCGCGAAGCTGCGCGCTCTGACCGCGGGTGCAGCCATGGCAAGAGAAAAACTGCATTGACTGCTGCCGGACTCTCCTGCCTGCCGTAGCCGAGGCGCGAGCCAGCTAAAAGGGCTGTCGGTAGCTGACCACTGAGGAGCGCTACGCTGCGTGGTTACTGGGTGCTGAAGGCTCCCTGCTCGAGGTGCCCGCGGATCAGCGGATACACATCGTGGCTGGCGTCGCGGCCGAACACGCAGTCGATATGGCCGTAACCCGGGATCACGTGCCGCGCGTAGGGGATGCCGGGGTTGGCGCGGCGCAGTTCGTCGAAGGTGATCGCCGTGCTCTGGGGGAGGAAGCAGTCGTTGTCCGCCCCGTGCACGAACGTGATCGGAATGGCCATCCGGTCCAGGTGCGGCAGGTAGGCATTTTCTCCGGTCGCCGTGATGACGTGGCCGGCCCGGACCATCTCCGCCAGGTGGTCTAGTGCTGTCATGTTCGCGGTGCCGAACATCTCATGCAGCGCGTCGTGCGTCGCCGTGTTGAGCTGCTCGTGCCGGTACAGCAGTGAGTAGGTGAAGGTGATCCGGTGGCACACGGCGCTGTCGCAGTCCTGGCTGGTCTGCTCGGGGTAGAGCTGGAGGGCGCGGTCGTACAGCTTTTCCAGCCAGCTCTCGTCGGTGCGGGCGAGCGCGGTCAGGGACGTGACCCCGAGCCGCTCCAGCAGGCCGGGCACGTGAAGTCCCGACTTCAGCTGGGTGGCGACAGGGACGACCATGTGCGCCGAGACCTGCGAGCATACGGCGGAGCGCACGCCCTGCAGCCCGGACAGCATCGCCATCGTGAACGTCGTCGACCCGAAGCAGTGCACCATCGCCTGGACCGATGCGGCACCGGTGTGGTCACGGACGGTGGCGACGGCCGCCGGGTAGTCGTGCCGCGCGACGTCGTCGGCCGTGAATTGGGTCGCCGACGCGGGCAGGTCGATACTGGCGCGGTAGTCAAGCAGCCAGACGTCGAACCCCGCGGCGAAGAGGTATTCCGTCAGCGTGGTCTCGATCGTGTCGATCGTGAATATCTTGCTGGAGACGCCGAGGCCGTGTGCGATGATCACCGGGCCCTTGTCCCCGCCGCGGTACCTGGTCAGCAGCAGGTCCACGCCGTCATCGGTCCGGAACGGATGGAGCTGCGGCACGCACAGGCGGAGCTGGCGCGTCCTGCGCGGCGGTGCCTGCGGGTCGAACCGCACCGGCCTTGAGAACACGCCGCCGTAGGTGCGATACAGCACACCGCCGAAGTACTCGCCGAATTCGGCCAGCTTCTCCAGCCGCTGCCGCTGGGAGGTCGCGTTCAGGACGTGCATGGTGCGCAGCTGACGCATGAAGTCCGCGGGCTCGATGCGCAGGATCCCCGTGGCCACGACCGGCCCGCTCTC
>JASHPF010000119.1 GCA_030038295.1 Streptosporangiaceae bacterium | reverse complement strand
GGACCGAAACCGTCGAGCGCGAGATCGAGATACGGGCGCAGGTGCGCGGTTGAGCTTGCTGGCTCGCCCGCCGGGCCGGGGCCGCCCGCGGGGGCGGGAACGCTGAAGATCCCGGACAGCTTGCACACGGTGTTGGGCAGCCGCGCCAGCGCCAGGAACGCCGCCGCCCAGGCCGGCTCCGGTGTCGGGCGGACCTCGACATTGCCGAGGTGGTCGAGCACGAAGGTCAGCTCGGGCAGGCTCGCGGCAGCCTGGACCGCGGCGGGTAACTGGTCGGGCCGCAGCAGGAGGTCGAAGGTGAGTCCCGCGGCCGCGAGCGCGCGCAGGCCGCGCCGGACGTCGGGACGGCCGAGCCAGCCCGGATCGGGCTCGGTGAGCAGCGGATGGCGAACGCCAGCCAGGTGCTCGCCGCCGGGCAGAGTGGTGAGCTCGGCGAGGGCATCGGCGACGCGGCGCGCGGCCAGGTCGGTCCAGCCGACCACGGCCGCGACGAGCGGGCCCGCTGCGGCGAGCGCCAGCAACTCCGGTGTCTCGGCGGGTTCGGTGACGGTCTGCACCACGACGGTCGCGGTGACCCCGATGGCGGCCGCCTGCGGGAGGAGCTCCGACTGCAGGAAGCTTCGGCGCAGCGGCGCCAGTGCCGGGGCGGTGTCCAGGAACGGCTGCGGCCTGGCGGCGAGGTCCCAGACGTGGTGATGCGCGTCGACGATCGCGGGCGCTGGCGGCATCGTGGCCTAGAGGCCGAGGTCGTCCAGTTGCTTGTGCAGGTCGGCGCGCGGCCCCACGGCGGTGCCCGGCACGGTCACGGCCCTCAACGGCCCGGTGGTCGCCGGCCCGGCGGTCGCCGGGCTGGGCGCGCTGGCCGCGGCGGTGACCGGCGTGCCGGTCGGCCCCACCGTGGTGCGCGCAATCGCGGCGCGGTCGCGGAAGATCCAGCCGCCCACCACGCCCGCGACAAGCCCGCCGATGTGGGCCTGCCACCCGATCCCCTGGTGCGGCAGTAGCACCGTGAACTGGTAAGCGAAGCACAACGCCATGACGGCGCCGAGCATGATGTCGATTCCGCGGCGGTCGAAGAAGCCCCGCACCAGGATGTAGCCGAGATAGCCGAAGACCACGCCGCTGGCGCCCGCGCCGATCGTGCCGGGCTCACCGGTGAACCACTCCGCGAGCCCGCTCACGACGATCACGAGCGCCGTCAGGCCCAGGAACCTCACCACGCCGCGGTAGGCCGCCAGGAAGCCAAAGATAAACAGCGGTCCTGAGTTGCTCTCGATGTGCGTCCAGCTCACGTGCAGGAACGGCGCCGTGAGGATGTCGGGCAGGCTGCCGAGCTCTCGTGGCCGGATTCCGTAGTGGATCGTGAGCTGATAGTGATCGGCCGCATTGATCAGCTGGATAATCCACAGGATCGCCAGGAATCCGACCATGACGAACAGGGCTTTGCGGGCCTCGGCGAGCAAGGATTCTGCGTCCCCGGCGCGCACTGTCCAGGTCCGATGCCTCGCGCTCATCTATCACGCCCCGCAGTAGTGAATGTCACTGCCTCTGACCAAGGGTGGCGTCCGAGGCTGAGAACAAGCTAGCTGCAGCCTGGCGGTGCGCGGAAGCCAACCGCGAGAGCCGCGCGGCTAAGACGGGCCATACCCTCCCGAAATTCCCTGGTGACGGGGCCGGCCCGGAGGCTAGCCGACGGGCCGGACGCACTATCCAGAGGATCTGCGCTGGCGTTCGCGGCCTATTACGGCGAGTAATTGTTACGGTACGTATTGCCAAACTGTGATCTGCGTAACCCCAATTAACGGTTTCGCCGACGGCTTTTTCGGCGGAAACGCTTCGTCCCGGCCGTCAGTTCTGGCAACGTTGTGCGGCGACGGCTCCGGAACCGGATTCGGCGGCCTTGCGGGCGGGCGCAGGGGTGCCGGGCAGGTCGGCCGTCCTGCGACTCGCTGCCCGTTACCGCAGCGGTCCGCGTGCCGGGTGCCTTGCCCGGCGACGCTTGGCCGACGGAAGGACCGCATTGTCACAGCACCGGAGGCGACCACGAAGTCGGCGCCCCAGGCGCAGGCGAGTGGGTGCCTTCCTGGTTACTGCGTCAGCGGCGACGATAGCCATAGTGGCCGCGGCAATCGTCGTCATCACGGGCAGGCCGGGCTCGGCGACAGACCCGCTCGCCGTGGCGCTCGCGCAGATGTCCGCGGGCAAGGCCGGCGCGTCGCTGGAGGCGGCCCGCCAGCAGATGATCCTGGAAGACGCGGCGACTGAGTCCTTCAGCGTCGCCAGCGCGCCGAAGCTGAGCAACCCGCCACCGCCCGCCTCCACGGGCGGCGATGCACCGCTCGTGGATGAGCCACCGCCAGATCCGGCGTCCGCTCAGGGCATCGCCTACAGCCTGCTGCCGGACTACGGGTTCAGCACCGATCAGTGGGGCTGCCTGGACAGCCTGTGGGAAGAAGAGAGCAGCTGGCGGTATAACGCGGAGAACCCTAGCGGCGCCTACGGCATCCCGCAGGCACTGCCAGGCTCCAAGATGGCCAGCGCCGGGCCGGACTGGCAGACGGACCCGACGACGCAGATCAAGTGGGGACTCGGCTATATCCAGTCCGTGTACGGGACACCCTGTAATGCCTGGGCCCACGAGGAGGCCGACGGCTGGTACTAATCGGCAGCCTTTCAGCGTGCGCCGTGTGACCTAAGCCATGTCGCTATTTCTCGCGTTCCGGCGGCCAGCTACCGCCGGGAACGGCAGGGTGGATCGCGGAGAGCACCCAGCGTGCGTTGCGGCCCACTGCTTGACACCGTCGCCTTGACCCGCGTCCCCGCCGTACGCCGCTCGCGCGCCGCAGGCGCGGCCCGAGTCGACACGGGTGACCGCAGCGCCCCGTGCGCTTGATCAAGGGCTCATCTTGTCCCAGCACAGTCAGCCTGTCAGTGCCCGCACGTCCACCGATAGCCGCCCCGAGCGGCCCGACCCCGGCGGCAGAGCCGCCTCCTTCCGAGGCTTGATTCGCAAGCCAACCCCGCTGGCGACCGCCACGGCCGTGGCCGCGGTACTGGTCGTCGCCACGGCGGCCACCCTCGTGACGCTCCTGCCAGGGGCCAGGCTGGCCGCCTCGGCCACCCCAGCCCCGCAGCACCGGCCGGCCGCGGCGGTGCTCGCCGGTCACGCGCCCACAGTCGTCACCATCACCGCGACACCCCGAGACGACGACCAGATCCGGGCCCTGGAGGCGCTCCTCGCCAGCCACGCGCTCGGAGCGCCATGGGCCGTGACGCTGGCCCTGTCGCCGCCGGTCACCGCCACTGCAACGCCGACATCGGCATCGTCGCCAGTACCCGCGCAGCAAGCTGGGCCCGGCGCGACGGTGACTGCCGCCAGCGGCTCCCCGCAGCAGATCGCGCTCGCGATGCTCGCGTCGTACGGCTGGTCGTCGAGCCAGTTCACCTGCCTCGATGCGCTGTGGCAGGAAGAGAGCGGCTGGAACGTCTACGCGTCGAACCCCGGGTCCGGTGCCTACGGCATCCCGCAGGCGCTGCCGGGCAGCAAGATGGCCAGCGCTGGACCGGACTGGCAGTCGGACGCGGCGACGCAGATCCGCTGGGGCCTCAGCTACATCCAGGCGACCTATGGCTCGCCATGCGCCGCCTGGGCGCACGAGGAGGCCACGGGCTGGTACTAACCGGCCTGGTGCGACCGTGACGCCGACGCCTGCGGAGTGCTACGCGGGGCTGGCACAGGTCGAGGCTAGCTAGCGTCTGTCTGGCCCGAGGCGCGTTGAGCGTCACGTGGCGTGGGTCACGCTTACGCCCCGCTCCGCACTTCGCAGGCGTCGGCGTTCGGTGCGCCAGGATGAGCCGGCTCTCACGCGCGGAGTCGTTGTGCGGTCGCGGCCGCCGGGGCGGCGTTCGGTGCGCCGTGCCGCCGGCCTCCACAAGGGCGGCGGCTAGTGGGGGTGGGCCATCTTGAGGACGTCGAGGGCGGCGTCGAGCTGGGCCTCGGTGATGTCGCCGCGGGCGA
>JASHPF010000001.1 GCA_030038295.1 Streptosporangiaceae bacterium | reverse complement strand
CCGACCTGAGCGGGCTGCTGGCCCGGTTCAGCGAGGGCGGGGTGGTGGAGACCGGCGACCTGGTGCCCGCCTCGGACCTGCTGCGCCGCATCGGCGAGGTCCCAGGGCTGGCCAAGATCATGGAACGCCTGCAGATGACCGGCGGTGAGTCCTTCGGCCAGGCCGCGGCCGCGCTGGAATTCGCGCTCGAGGGTCTGTACCTGATGCGGCGGCTGTCCAAGGAATCGGTAGACGGCGGTTCGGTCTACCGGACGTGAGGTGAGATGAGCGGCTACCGCTACGGCCCGTACCACGACGGACCGGATCCACTCGAACCGCCTTACGACGTGCGTGGTGCGGTCGACGCGCTCGGCGAGTCGGTGCTGGACGGCTCGGACCCGGCGAGTGCGCTGCGGGATCTGCTCCGGCGCGGCATGTCCGGCCATCGCGGCCTGGACGAGCTGCTGCGCCGGGCCCGGGAACGGCAGCGCGAGATCCGCAGCCGCGGCCGGCTGGACGGCGTCCTGGAGCAAGTGCGGGCGCTGCTGGACACGGCGATCGGGCAGGAACGGGCTGAGCTGTTTCCCGACCCGTCCGACGAGGCCAGACTGCGGGAGTCAGAACTGGACGCGCTCCCGTCCGACACCGCGCAGGCGATCCGGCAGCTCGCCGACTACGACTGGCAGTCCGCCACCGCCCGGCAGACCTTCGAAGAGCTGAAGTCGCTGCTGCGCCGAGAGGTGCTGGACAGTCAGTTCCGCGGCATGCGGCAGGCCCTCGCCGACCCCGATCCGGCTGCGCTGCAGCGCGTCAGGGACATGATGGCCGCGCTGAACGCGATGCTCGACGCCGACGCCAACGGCGAGCACACCCAGCAAGACTTCGATGACTTCATGGCTGAGTTCGGCGACATGTTCCCCGACTCGCCGGCCAACCTGGAAGAACTGGTGGACGCCCTCGTGCGTCGCATGGCGGCCGCGCAGCGGCTGCTGAACTCGCTGACCGATGAGCAACGCGAGGAGCTCGCCGGGCTGATGGCGCAGGCGCTGGCGGACGCCGGCCTCGCGGCCGAGATGTCCAGGCTGGCCGACTCGCTGCGGGCCCGGCGCCCGGACATCGACCAGGGCTGGCCACAGCCAGGCATGACGGGCTCGGAGCCGCTCGGGCTCAGCGACGCCACCACCGCGCTCGGCGAACTGGCCGACCTCGCCGACCTGGAGGACGCCCTGCGCCAGGACTACCCGGGCGCGCGGCTGGACGACATCGACGAGGAAGCCGTCCGGCGTGCGCTCGGCAGACAGGCCGTCGACGACATGGAGGCGCTCCGCCAGATCGAGCGCGAGCTGGAGCGGCAGGGTTACCTGCAACGCGCGGACGGCAAGCTCGAGCTCACCCCGAAGGCGGTCCGGCGGCTCGGCGATACCGCGCTGCGCCGGGTCTTCGCGCAGCTGCCGGACGGCGGCACGGGTGACCACAACCAGCACGACGCGGGCCAGGCGGGCGACTATACCGGCAGCACCCGACCGTGGCGGTTCGGCGACGAGCAGGCGATCGACGCCGCCGCCACCGTGCGCAACGCGCTGCTCAGGCAGGCTGCCCCGCGCCCGGCGGCGCGGCCGCCAGCGGTGGCCGGCGGGGCCGCGGACGACGACCCCGCGGTTACGCCGCGGGTGCGGCTGTCCGTCGACGACTTCGAGATCACGGAGACAGAGCGGCGGGCATCGGCCGCGGTCTGCCTGCTGGTTGACCTGTCCTACTCGATGGCGCTGCGCGGCACCTGGGGAGCGGCCAAGCAGACCGCGCTGGCCCTGCACTCGCTGGTGCGCACCCGGTACCCGCAGGACGCGATCCAGGTGATCGGCTTCTCGAACTATGCTCGCGAGCTGCGGGAAACCGAGCTTGCCGGGCTGAGCTGGGACATGGTCCAGGGCACGAATCTGCACCACGCGCTCGTGCTCGCCGGCCGATTCCTCGACCGGCGGCCCGAGCACAGCCCGGTGGTGATGGTCATCACGGACGGTGAGCCGACCGCCCACCTCCGGCGGGACGGCCGGTTCTGGTTCGACTGGCCGCCGTCGCCGGAGACGATCGAGCTCACCCTGGCCGAGGTCGACAAGATGACCAGGCGCCGGGCGACGATGAACGTGTTCATGCTGGCGGATGACGAGCGGCTGACCGCCTTCGTGGACGAGGTAGCCAGGCGCAACGGCGGGCGCGTGCTGCGCGCGCTGCCGGACAGCCTCGGCGAGTACGTGGTCAAGGACTTCCTCAAGACGCGTCGCCAGTACAGCCGGTAGCCCGCCGCCGTGACGTTGCGCGCGGCGACGCTAGACCGCCGCGGGGTGGTCCTAGTATCGGCACATGTCCTTCGCCGACCGGCTGGTGCTCTGGCTGCACATCGCGTTCGCGATCTTTACCATCGGGCCGCTGGCGCTGGCCATCTCCTCGACGCCGCGGTACATCCGCCGCCGTGAGGTGCCGGTGCTGCGCTACCTGAGCCGGATAACCCTGATCTTCACCGCTGCGTCCCTGCTCGTGCTCGTGTTCGGCATCGTGCTCGGGCAGATCGACCACGCCTTCAGTCGTCCGTGGCTCAGCGTGTCCTTGACGCTCTTCGTGGTCGCGATCGTGCTGCTGGCGCTCATAGTCCGGGACCAGCGCCGGGCAATCCGAGCGCTGGCGAACGCGCTGGCTGGTGCCGGCACCGGCGGCCTAGCCAGCGGCGACCTGCCGTCGCCGGGCGCCGAGGCCGGCGACGCGACCGCGGATCAGGCAGCCGCGGCGGCCCACGCGGCGCACGTCGCCTCGATCGAGCGCGGCCGGATCGCGGCCTTCGGCGGCGTCGTCAACCTGTTGTGGCTGGTTATTCTCGTCCTCATGGTCTGGCGGCCATAACGGCACGAATCCTGACGAAGATTTTCCGGTCTTTGGGCGGGGTTCGGGTCATCCGCGCCACCGGGCAGTAGTACCGTGCCGGTCGTAGTCGCGCCTGGTTAGGCTCCCGCTCCAGCTCGCCAGGGTGGCCAGCAACAAGGAGGAATAGTGAGTTCTCAAAGCGTGTCGGGCGGCTCCAA
The DNA here is from genome assembly GCA_030038295.1 of Streptosporangiaceae bacterium. GTDB lineage: Bacteria > Actinomycetota > Actinomycetes > Streptosporangiales > Streptosporangiaceae > JAJYUU01. The sequence goes on along the minus strand of JASHPF010000001.1, from coordinate 15,565 downwards.
GCGCTCGCTGACGATCATCCTGGCGATCGTCGCCCTCATCGCCCTCATCGTCGGGATTCTCTGGTTCGCCGGTGCCGCGCCGTCGTTCCTGAACTCGGGCAGCCACGTCAGGGGCACGAGCGGCAACCACGTCTACCGCGGGACCGCAGCGGTCGTTGTCGCCCTCGTTCTCGGCGGCGCCGCCTGGTTCACCCGCAAGAAGTAAGAGCCGAGCGGGCGCCGGCCCGCGCACCAGCCAGGGGCCCGACGGCAGCAGCCTGCCGCGGGCCCTGGTTGTTCTCTGCACTGGCTGGCGGCGCGGCCGGCGAGTCCGCGCACCGCTGCGGCCGCGTTGACACTCCGCAGTCGCCAGTCCTAGATTTGCCGTGTTCGGTCACGTAACTATCGTTCGTGACGCGCACAATGCTGGCTTCCTGGCTCCTGCCCGTGAGGCGCTTCGGCCTCGCTGCCATCCCAAGGGGGCACCGTGACTCTGCTCGACCGTTCAGTCTGGCTCGGCAAGGTGTTTTCGGGGGGCTGGCAGGAGCCGGCCGGGGGGATCGCCGCTGTCATCGAGCCTGCCACCGGCGCCGAACTCGCGACGGTGGGCATCGCGACGCCCGCTGAGGTCGGGGCGGCGGCCGCCGCGGCAGCGGCCGCTCAGCCGGCCTGGGCTGCCTTGCCGCACACGCAGCGCGCGGCCATCATCCGCAAGGCGGGCGAGATCTGGCTCGCCGACGCCGCGGAGATCGAGGAGTGGAGCGTCAGGGAAGGCGGCAAGATCCTGCCCGCCGCGCAGTTCGAGACGCACGTGGCGACCGAGGAGGTATTCGAGGCCGCGACGCTGCCGTCTCGCCCCTACGGAGAGCTGCTGCCGAGCGAACAGCCGCATCTCAGCTTCGTCGAGCGGGTGCCGGTGGGCGTGGTCGGGGTCATTGCCCCGTTTAACTTCCCGCAGATCCTGGCGATCAGGTCGGTGGCGCCCGCCCTCGCGCTGGGCAACGCCGTCGTGCTCAAGCCCGACCCGCGCACCGCCGTCTGCGGAGGCGTCGTGCTGGCCCGCGTGTTCGAGGAGGCGGGCTTGCCCGAGGGAGTGCTGCATGTGCTCCCCGGCGGGCCTGATGTTGGCGAGGCACTCGTCACCGACCCGAACATCGCGGTGATCTCCTTCACCGGATCGACGGCGGCCGGCCGCCGCGTCGGAGCGCTGGCCGGTGAGCACCTCAAGCGCGCCCATCTCGAGCTCGGTGGTAACTCAGCCCTGATCGTGCTCGAGGACGCCGACCTGGATAAGGCGGCTTCCGCGGGCGCCTGGGGCTCGTTCCTGCACCAGGGTCAGATCTGCATGACGACGGGGCGGCACCTCGTGCACGAGCGCGTCTATGACGAGTACGTGGCTAGGCTCGCCGACAAGGCCGAGCACCTCCCGGTCGGCGACCCGGCGTCGGGACAGGTTGCCATCGGCCCGCTCATCGACGCTCGCCAGCGGGACAAGGTGCACAGCCTCGTGACGGCGAGCATCGATGCCGGCGCCAGGCTCGCCGCCGGAGGGAGCTATGAAGGCCTGTTCTACCGGCCTACCGTGCTCGCCGACGTCCGGCCCGCAATGCCGGCCTACGCCAGCGAGGTCTTCGGTCCGGTCGCGCCAGTCATCCGGGTCGCCAGCGCCGACGAGGCGGCCAAGCTGGCCGCGGACTCCGAGTACGGGCTCTCGCTTGGCATCTTGACGAACGATGTCCTGCGCGGGCTTGACCTCGCCCGGCGGATTCCCACCGGCATCGTGCACATCAACGATCAGACGATCGACGACGCGCCGAACACGCCGTTCGGCGGCATCCGAGCGTCCGGCACCGGAGCGCGCTTTGGCGGCAGCGCCAACATCGACGCGTTCACCGACACCAGGTGGGTCACGATTCGCGGCGGGATCGCGCCGTACCCGTTCTAGCCACAGCGGAGAACGCGGCGGACCGACGTAAGGACCCAGCGACCAGGCACGCTCGGAGAGTCATGCGAACCCGCACTCAGGTAGGCATCGTCGGGGGCGGGCCGGCGGGCCTGCTGCTGTCGCACCTGCTGGCGTTGCGCGGCATCGACTCGGTACTCATCGAAATCCGCAGCCGGACCTACTGTGAGGCCCGGCAGCGGGCCGGCGTGCTGGAGGACGGCAGCGTGGCGCTGCTCCGCGGCGCGGGTGTGGCCGACCGGCTGGACCAGCAGGGGCTGGTCCATGGCGGCATCTACCTGCAGTTCGACGGGCACCGTCGGCATATTGACTTCCGCGAGCTGACCGGCGGGCGGACGGTGACGGTGTATGCGCAGACCGAGGTGGTCAAGGACCTGATCGCGCGCCGCCTCGCCGACGGCGGCACGCTGGAGTTCAGCGTGACCGATACCGACGTCGCCGATCTCGACACCGACCGGCCGCTGCTGCGCTACACCGACGCCAGCGGCGCCAGGCACGAGGTGCTCTGCGATGCGATCGCCGGCTGCGACGGCTTTCACGGCATCTGCAGGCCGTCGGTTCCGCCCGGCGTGCTGACCACCTGGGAGCGCGACTACCCCTACGCCTGGCTCGGCATCCTCGCTGACGTGCCGCCCTCGACCGACGAGCTGATCTACGCCCACCACCGGAACGGCTTCGCCCTGCACAGTCTGCGCACTCCCGCGGTGAGCCGGCTGTATCTCCAGGTCGGCCCCGACGAGGACATCGAAGCGTGGCCCGACGAGCGGATCTGGGCGGAGCTGGCCCGCAGGTTCGAGCTGCCCGGCTGGACGCTCCAGCAGGGACCCGTGCTGGACAAGAGCATCACGCCGATGCGCAGCTTCGTCAGCGCGCCGATGCGCTACGGGCGGCTGTTCCTCGCCGGCGACGCCGCGCACATCGTGCCGCCGACCGGCGCCAAGGGCCTGAACCTCGCGCTGGCCGACGTCGCCGTGCTCGCCGCAGCCCTGGAGGCGCTGCTGAACGGTGACTCAGGACCCGCGGCCGCCTACTCCGGCACCTGCCTGGAGCGGGTCTGGCGGTCCACCCACTTCTCCTGGTGGATGACCACCATGCTGCACCGCACGCCGGGAGCGGACGAGATGGAAGCCCAGCTCCAGCTGTCCCAGCTGCGCTACGTCGTCACCTCGCGAGCCGCGGCGACGTCGCTAGCGGAGAACTACACCGGGTTCCCTGTGCAGCTCACCACAGCGCCGCGGCAGCCGGTACCCGGCACGCGCTAGCCGTCGGGCGGGCCAGCCGGCACCCGAGCGGCGCGGCCGCCGGGTGGCCGGGCATCCTCGCCAGGACCTTCAGCAAACACTCAGGTGCACGGCATCAGCGGCTCAATTCCGCGGCGCACCCTGAGGCCATGGCAGACGGTGCTGACGACCAGCCGTGGCCGTGGTGGCCCGGGGATGACGGCAGCGCCGAGGAACCCGGCCAGCAGGTTCCTGGCGCGGCTGACGATTTCGGCCAGCCCTGGCCAGGGCCCGCCGCCGGGTACTACGGCCCGCCGCCGGGATACGATCCAGGACCGCAGCGGCGCCGGGGCCGCCGCCTGGCGATAGCCGCCGGGCTGGCCGGGCTGCTGGTGGCCGGCGTGCTCGGCGGCCTCGTCGGCCGCGCGCTCACGACGTCCGGGTCGGCTACAGCGGCGGGTACCTCCCCGACCACCCCGCCAGCAGCCGGAGGCTCCATTCCTGGCAACGGGTCCGGATCAGGCGCGGGCAGCGGCCTGAGCCCCGGCGGCGGATTTCCGTACGGCGGCTCCACGCCGACCGGATCGGGGACCGGACCGTCGGACGCCGCGGCCATCGCCTCCCGCGTCAGTCCCGGCCTCGTGGACATCAACACCAGCGTCGACTACGGCCGGGCGGAAGCGGCCGGTACCGGAATGATCCTGACCGCCGATGGCGAGGTCCTGACCAACAACCACGTCATCGAGGGCGCCACGTCGATCAGCGTCACCGACGTCGGTAACGGGCAGACGTATCAGGCGACGGTCGTCGGGTACAGCGTGAGCAGCGACGTGGCGGTGCTGCAGCTCACCGGTGCGTCCGGCCTGCAGACCGTCGACACGGCGGGCACGGCGGCGGTATCGGTCGGAGAACAAGTGGTCGGGATTGGTAACGCCGGCGGCTCGGGCGGGACCCCCAGCTACGCCGGCGGCACCGTCACCGCCACCGACCAGTCCATCACGGCCGCCGACGACCTGACCGGCTCCGATGAGCAGCTAACCGGCATGATCGAGACCAACGCCGACATCCAGCCCGGTGACTCGGGCGGTCCGCTCGTCAACGACGCCGGCCAGGTGATCGGCATGGACACGGCGGGCTCGGAGTCGTCCCAGTTCGACATTCAGTCGGGGGGCGACGGGTACGCGATTCCCATCGGCACCGCGACGTCCATCGCTGCCCAGATCGTGGCCGGCCAGACCGCTGATTCCGTGCACATCGGACCCACTGCCTTCCTCGGCGTCCAGGTGGGCGGGGCAACCAACGGCGGCTACGGCTATGGCGGCTACGGCTCGATTGCCGAGAACGGCGCGCTGATTACCGGCGTCGTCGCCGGCAGCCCTGCCGCCGACGCTGGCCTCGCCGAGGGCGACGTCATCACCGGCGTTGGTGGCTACGCCGTCACCTCGCAGTCCACCCTGCAGGACGTCATGACGACCGACCTGTCGCCGGGGCAGGTGGTGAGCGTCCAGTACACCGATCCTGCAGGCCAGCAGCAGTCCGTCACGCTCACCCTCGCCAGCGGGCCCCCGGCGTAGCGCAGCGCCGCACGGACGCGGTCGGGTGATCCCGCCCGGGCTCAGTCGTCGTCCGTGTTACGGCGGCCCGCGGTCGCCGGGCTGGCTGCGGTCCGCAGCCAGTACCCGACCGGGAACAGCCGGAAGCTGAGCCGGCTGTCGACGAGCCCCCACAGGCCCCGGCGGGCGAACAGCGCGACAATGATCGCCACGAGGCCCAGGATGATGAGGTACCAGGCGTTGTAGGACGCCAGCGTCTGCTGGAGCAGCATGTACACCGCGGTGCCGATGATAGGCCCTTCGATTGTGCCGAGGCCGCCGATGATGGCGGCGAACGCCATCTCAGCGGTCCACTGCACGCTGAACACCGCGCTCGGCTGGACCTGCAGCGAATTGATCGCGAGCACGGCGCCCGCGGCGCCGCAGCCGATCCCCGCAACCACGAACACCAGCATCCTGGCCAACCCGACCCGGGCTCCCGAGCTGCGGGCGGCCGCCTCATCGTCCCTGATGGCGGTCAGCACCAGTCCCAGCCTGCTGCGCAACAGCAGGTAGACGGCGAGCATCGCGACCACCGTGACCGCCAGCGCGGCCCAGTACGTGTACGCGGCGAGCAGCGTCGGGCCGAGCCCGGACAGGCCGGGCAGCGGCAGCCCCGTTCCGCCGCCGATCGACGAGAACCGCTCGATGAACAGCATGATGGTCGCCGCGAGTACCCAGGTGGCGATCGCGAAGTATCCGCTGCGCAGCCGGGAGACCAGCCACCACAACGGCAGTGCCGCGACGCCGCAGCCGATCGCCGCGATGGGCAGCGCGGCGAACGGAGAGGCGCCGTGGAGAGCCAGGATCAGCACGAAGTACGCGCCGAGCCCGACAAACGCCTGCTGCCCCACGGACACCAGCCCGGCGTAGCCCGCCAGCAGATTCCACATGCTCGCGAGCGTGAGCACGATGAACGCCTGCACCAGGATGGTGGTGATGCCTGAGTACACGAGGTAAGGGAACAGCGCCAGCACGACCACGACGACGAGCGCGCCCGCGCCGGTCCAGGCTACGTTGCGCCTCGACCGGGTGACCCGGAAGTCTGCTACCGGCCGGATGGCGGGTTCCGCGACGAGGCTCACGACTGCGCCCTCCGCGTAATCAGGCCCTGCGGGCGGAGCACCAGGATTGCGAGGAACACCAGGAACCCGGCTAGCAGCTCGTCAGAGATGTTGATCTGGGCACCGATCTGCTGGGCGATGCCGAGGACGACGCCGCCGAGCAGGGTGCCCCACAGCGAGCCGAGCCCGCCGATGACCACCGCCGCGAACGCGAACAGCAGGATCGTGTCGGTGCCTGCGGTCGGATCGAGCACCGAGTACATGCCGTAGGCGATACCGCCGAGCGCAACGCTACCTAGTGCAAGTGCCGCCGCGATGCCGAACACGTGGCGGTAGTCGGCACCGGACAACTGAGCGGCCTCCTTATCATCGGCAACGGCCCGGATCAGCCGGCCGTAGGAGGACCGCGACAGGAAGTACTGCAGCCCGAGCAGGACCGCAACCGCGACGGCGAAGATGAGCAGCAGCAGGTAGGGAAGCTCGATCTGCGACCCGAGCCGGAAGGATCCGGTCACGATCGTCATCCCGGCGCCAATCCCCCTGGTGTTGGCGGAGAAGAACTGCAGCAGGGCGTTCTCGATCACCATGGACAGGCCCAAGGTCACGATGAGCGTGGTGAGGATGCCGCGATTGAGAGCGCTCTGGATGAGAGTGCGCTGCAGGCCATAGCCGACCACGGCCATGACCGGCACCACGATAACGAAGGACCACAGCACGGGGATATGCGTGACCGTGATGATGCCGACCGCGAGGTACCCGCCGACCACCGCCAGGTCACCGTGCGCGAGGTTCACCACCTTCATCACGCCGAACATCAGCGACAGCCCGCAGGCGAACAGCGCGTAGAGGCCCCCGGTCAGCAACCCCTGGATGACGGCGTTCACCCAGGCCACGACGACTCGCTCCCTTCGCCGGGGATACTGGCGGTGTCGGCTAGCCCGAAGTAAGCAGCCTCGACCTGTTCCGCCGTCACCTCGTCCGGCTTGCCTTCCAGAGTGGTCCGGCCTTCCAGCAGGCACTGCAGGTGCGTCGCCACCCGCAGGGCCTGGCTCACGTCCTGCTCGACGAGCAGCACGGTCAGGCCGGTCGCCAGGATCTGCGGCAGCATGCCGTAGATGCGCCGGACGACTACCGGCGCTAGCCCGAGTGACAGCTCGTCAAGGAGCAGCACGCGTGGGTTGGCGACAAGCGCCCGGCCGATGGCAACCATCTGCTGCTCGCCGCCCGACAATTGCGCCGTCTGCTGGTCGCGTCGGTCTCGCATCCACTCGAACGTCTCGTATACGCGCTCGACCGTCCATGGTCCAGGCCGAGCGTAGGTCGCGCCGACCTTCAGATTTTCCTCGACGGACAGCGACCCGAACAGTCGCCTGCCCTCAGGCACCATGACGATCCCCAGCCTTGCCCGGCGCTCGGGCCGCAGCCCGGTCACGTCAGCACCGTCGAGCCGCACCGATCCCGTGTTCGCCTGGTGCAGGCCGACGATCGTGCGCAGCAGCGTCGACTTGCCCGCGCCGTTGGCGCCGATGATCGCGTACACCTCGCCCGGATACACCCGTAGCGAAATCGAATCCAGCGCCCGCAACTGGCCGTGGTACACGGTCAGGTCGACCGCCTCGAGGAGGGGCGTGCGGTTCGCCGTACGCACTGCTTCGGTGCTCTGCAGGGGAGAGGATGACGCCGCGAGCCCCCCGGCCGGAACTGTCATAGCTCACTCAGCTCGCCGCCGGCGGGCGGGGTGCCCAGCGAGTCAGCCGCCAGCGCGGCGGTGACGTCAGTGCCGAGGAAAACCTCGCGGACAGCGGGCTCAGCCAGCACCGCGGTCGGCTCGCCGTCGCCGACGAACCTGCCGCCAGCGAGGCACGTCAGCCGGGTGACCACGGGGGTTAGCGCGCGCACGACATGCTCGATCCAGATCACCGCGATGCCGTCGGCATTGACGCCGCGGACGATCTCGACGAGCTGGGCGACCTCAGGGTCGGTCAGGCCGCCTGCCACCTCATCCAGCAGCAGCAGCCGAGGCTGGGTGGCGAGGGCTCGAGCCAGTTCGAGCCGCTTGCGCTGGAGCAGGCCGAGGCGCTCGGCAGGCACGTTGGCCTGCGCGGCAATGCCGGCCCGCTCCAGCGCCTGCGCCGCGGCAGCGTAGCTGGCCCGCCGCCGGAGCCCGCCGCCCTGCTGCGCGGCCACGAGCAGGTTCTCGAACACGGTCATGTCGCCGAACGGCCGCGGCACCTGATAGGTGCGGCCAATGCCAAGCCGGCACCGGGCGGCAGCGTCCAGTCCAGTAACAGTGCGACCAGCGAACTGGACCGTACCTGACTCGGGCGCCAGGTCGCCGGAGATGAGGCCGAACAGGCTGGTCTTGCCAGCACCGTTCGGCCCCACGATCCCGACTACGTCACCGTCACCGACCGTGAAGGACAGGTCCTCGGCGACGACGACACGGCCGAACCGCTTCGTCACGTGCTCGAGCGCCAGCAACGCATCTGCTGTCATGCGTCACGTGTTGGTCGGCAGCAGATCGGCGGTGATCTTCGCATCCGGCAGCAGAGTGTTGTCAACGACCTGCAGTTCCAGCGGGTACTTGGTGCCCTTCTGCCACTGGACGCCGGCCGGCGGGGTGATGGCTACGCCCGGTGCGGGACCGAAGGGCTTTATCCAGCCACCGCCGTTCCCGGTGAAGTTGAGCGGGCCAGCGAGCGCCTGGATATTGACCTTGTGGAGGGCGTCGGCGACCTCGTTGTGGTCATGCGGGTCGCTCACCGCCGTGAAGGCAGCGTGCGCGGTCTCGAACAGGCTGTAGTTGCTGATGTTGGCGTTCCACTGGCCGTAGCCGCCCGCCTCGAACTCGTTCGCCATCTGCTGGCAGGTCTCGCCGGTGAACGATGACGTCCACGGGAGGGTCGGCACCCACCAGGTGTCGGTGGCGACGTTGTAAACCTCGGAGCCCATCGAGTAGGTGTCGGACGGGAACAGCAGCACCTTGGCCACGGTCGCCAGCTTCGGCCGGAAGCCCTGCTGGATCGACTGCTTCCACATGGCGGCGAAGTCGGGCGGCAGCGGCACGTTGGTGAAGAAGTCGGCGTTATCCGCCTTGAACTGCGAGATCATCGAGGTGTAGTTCGTGGTCCCGTCTGCATACGCAGCGGACATGTCGAGCGTGTAGCCAGCCCCCCCGGCGATCGCCGGGAAGATCTGGCGGAACGCGTTGCCGTCAGAGTCGTTGGGGAACGCGGCGGCGACGACCTTGTCGGTGCTCAGCTGCGAGTGGATCCGGTTCCACATCGGGACGAAGCAGGCGGCCAGGTGCTCAGCACCGAGGAAGTACATGACCACGTACTTGGCCGTCTCGGTGGCTTTGGTCGGGTTGCCATTCGGGAACAGGTTCAGGTACCAGGACTCCCACGGGACGTTCGAGCAGACGAGCGGCGTGCCGAGCGACTCCGCCTCGCTGGATACCGCGTTGACGGTCTCCGGCGTGGACGAGGCGAACAGCATGTCCACGTTGTCGCTGAGGATCGCCGTCCTGGCCAGGTCCCCGGCCCTCGTGACACTGGACTGCGAGTCATAGGACTTGATCGTGACGTCGTAGGTCTTGCCGCCTACCTTGAACCCCTTGCTGTACTGCGTGGTCTGCATGATCTTCTTGAGCACGAATCCGTCTGCGGCGCCGAACGCGGCGAGGTCCCCGGTCAGCGGGTGGATCCAGCCGATCGTGATCGCCTTTGTCCCAGCCGAGCTGGCACCCTTGATGCTGGAACTGCACGCCTGCAGCAGCCCGCCGAAACCCGCGAAGGCTGCCCCAGCGCCGACGGCCCGCAGCACGTTGCGTCGGCTGATGCCGCCGGCTGGCGTCGTGCCGTCCGCTTCCGCAGTCTGGTCACTCATCTGTCATCGATCTCCTTACGGGTTGCGCCGCGAGGCCATGATGGCTGCTGCGCCAACCGCTCCGATGCCAACTTCCGCGAGCAGCGAGCGCCGCGAGACCTAGGCCGCTCCGGGTCGCGCCGCTCACTCCCTGACGTTCCACTCGCTCTCCTCGGCGCCTTGCGCGCACACGCACCGGCGCCCCGACAGTCGTCTCGAGCGTTCTACCGGAGGCCGGCCAGCGCAGCGGTGATGACTCCGGCGAGTTGTTCGCGTGGCGTACGCCTATGCGCAATGTAGAAACTTAACCAGGGCGGTAGATAAGTGTCAACGACCCGAATCGACCTGATTGCGGCGCCTTCTGGGCCGCCACTCCGGTCGCCAACTCCCTCGTCACCAGCGGTTATGAGCTTCGGTCACGAGCCCGTAACAGTGCCATAACGGAGTTCTGACCGCGGCGGCTGCGGCCTCCCCGAGTGCCGCGTCAGGCCACGCCCTGGGCGCGCAGATCCGCCTCGATCCGGCGCGCCGTATCCTGCAGCGCGGGCAGCAGGTCGGCGCGCATCGCTGCCATGCTCACCCGGCTCGCGTGGGCAGACAGGTTGACGGCAGCGGTGACCGCGCCGCCCTTGCCATGGATGGGCGCAGCGATCGCGCGCAGGCCCTCTTCGAGCTCCTGGTCCACGATGGCGTAGCCCTGCCGGGCGACCTCGCGGACGATGTCGCGCAGCGCGGCGCGGTCGGTGACGGTTCGCCCGGTGAGGGCGTCGAGGTTGGCTCGCGCCAGGTACTGCTCGAACGCGTCCGGGCTCATCGCCGCGAGTAGGACGCGGCCCATCGACGTCGCGTACGCGGGGAACCTGGTCCCGACCGAGATGGCAACCGTCATGATTCGCTTGGTCGGCACTCGCGCCACATACACGATGTAATCGCCGTCGAGCACCGAGATCGAGGACGACTCGCGGACGCTCGCGACGAGCTCCTCCAGGTGCGGCGCCGCGATCTCGGGCAGCGCCAGGCCGGACAGGTACGCGTACCCGAGCTCGAGCACCCGCGGCCGCAGCGAGAACTCGCGCCCGTCATTGCGCACGTAGCCGAGCTGGACCAGGGTCAGCAGGAACCGCCTGGTCGCCGCCCTGGTCAGCCCTGTGGCCCTGGCGACCTCGCTGAGGCTCAGCCGCTCGCGGTCGGGCCCGAAAGCCCTGATCACGGCCAGGCCGCGGTCGAGCGACTGGACGAAGTCGCTGTTGCGGGTGAGAGCCGGAGTGCCCCCGCCGTCCTCGGCGACGGGATCAGCGGCGGGTGGCTGGCCGGGTACCGCCGCACCCTCGGCAGCGCGGGAGCCTGGCCGGACGGAGCCGCGCCGACCGTCGGCCGTACCGTAGGTGTTCGCTCTGCGCGCGGAAGTCGTCATCGCTCTGCATGCTAACGCCCGGCGACGGCGTCATCACCCGATCTGGTCGCGGCGCGCACGTGCGCCACCAGCGCCGCCGTTACCTGCGCCGCCGCCTCCACGGCCGCGAGGTGAGCGGCGCCGGGGATGACCTCGAGCCGGGCACCGCCGACCAGCCCCGCGATGACGGCACCCTCATCCGGCGGCGTCGCCGGGTCATCGGCGCCCGCCAGCACCAGCGTGGGCGCGCTGATGGCTGGCAGGTCCGCCCGCAAGTCCATCCCGGCAATCGCCTCGCAGCAGCCCGCGTAGCCGACCGGGTCGGTGTGTTCGAGCTCGGCCGCGAACCGCCGGATCACCTCAGGCGCGGCGGCCGCGAAGCCGGGTGTGAACCATCGGCCGAGGACGGCGGCCGAGATGGACGCCATGCCCGCGGCGCGCACCTGGTCAGCCCGCGTCCGCCAGCCGTCGGCGGGCGGCAGATAGGCGGAGGTGCAGACCAGGCCGAGCGCGGTGATGCGGGCGGGCGCGTGCGCGGCGAGCCACATGCCGATCATGCCGCCTAGGGAGATTCCGCAGTACGCGGCCCGCTCGACGCCGGCCGAGTCCAGCAGTGCGAGCACCCCGGCGGCAAGGCCGTCGATCGCATAGGGGCCTGGTGCGGCGGGCGTGCCGCCGTGGCCGGGCAGCTCATACCGCAGCAACCGGAATCGCGCGCGGAACTCCGGTAGCTGGCCGTCCCACACGGCGGCGCTGGTGCCGAGCGAGTTCCCGAGCACCAGCACGGGCGCGCCCGCGGGTCCGTCAAGAAGGCCCGTACCGCCGTCGGCCAGCGCGACCGGCACCGTCCGCAGCGGCTCAGCCACCGGCCCGCCGCGGCGCGACCGGGCTGGTGGCACGAGCCCCGGCGCGGTCAGACATCAAAGAACACGGTCTCGGCGTCGCCCTGCAGCCGGATGTCGAACCGGAGCTCACCGTCGGCGCCTGGCTCGGCGATCAGAGTGGCCCGCCGCTGCGGATCTGCGATGGCGCGAAGCACCGGGTCGGCGGCGTTGGCGGCTTCCTCGTCCGGGAAATAGATCCGGGTGACAACGCGGTCGAGCAGTCCCCTGCCAAAGACGGACACGTCTAGGTGCGGCGCCTCGGTTTCCCCCTCCGGGGTCGGCAGCGAGCCGGGCTTGAGCGTGACGATCTCGTAGCGCCCGGTACCGTCGGTCAGGCACCGGCCGAAGCCGCGGAACCCCGCCACGCCCGGCTGCACCGCGCCGCGCGGATCGTCGGGATGATCGAACCGGCCATCCGGGTCGGCCTGCCACGTCTCGACCACAGCGTCCGGCAGCGGCACGCCCTCGCCATCGAGCACCAGACCGCTGATGCGGATCGCGCCCGGCGCGTCCGGCGCGACGGCGAACGGCCCGTCGGCCCAGGGCAGTCCGAGCGCCAGGTACGGCCCGACCGTCTGCGACGGTGTGATCCCGGCGCTCACCGGCCGTCTCCGTTCTCGAACACGGTGGCGGTACGGCCGCGCAGGACGATGTCCCAGCGGTAGGCCATCGCCCAGTCCGGCACCGTTGTCTCGATGTCGAAGCTCGAGATGAGCCGCTGGCGCGCCTGCTCGTCAGGGATCGAGTTGAAGATCGGGTCGAGCGGGAACAGCGGGTCGCCGGGGAAGAACATCTGGGTGATGAGGCGCTGCGTGAACGCGCGGCCGAACAGCGAGAAGTGGATGTGGGCAGGCCGCCAGGCGTTGTAGTGGTTGCCCCACGGGTACGGGCCCGGCTTGATCGTCACGAAGCGGTACCGGCCCAGCGAGTCGGTGACGCACCGGCCACCGCCGCCGAAGTTCGGGTCGATGGGCGCCGGGTGGTCGTCCACGACGTGGTGATAACGGCCGGCCGCGTTGGCCTGCCACACCTCGATCAGCGCGTCCGGCACGGGCCGGCCGTCGGAGTCGACCACGCGGCCGTGGACGATGATCCGCTCACCGATCGGCTCGCCAGGGTGCCCGGCTGTCAGGTCGGCGTCAGGCTCGCCGACGCGCTCGGCGCCAAACAGCGGGCCGGTGATCTCGGTGAGCCGCTGCGCCAGCGGGATGAGCGGCTGCTTCGGATGGCGCAGCGCGGACGACCGGTAGGCCGGCGAGTCGAGCGGCGGGTGAACCCCCGCGGTCACCTCGTAGCGCGGGAGGACGAGCCCGCCGCTGGCGACGGGCGGGTTGCTGACTGTCATGACAGAACTCCTTCCCGGACCGGCCTTGTCTCGGCCGGCACTGCGCTGGCCGGCCGGCCTATCTGGTGCGGTGCAGACACGAGCTGGCGCAGCGCGGTCAGCTCCGCCTGCGACGGCGGCGCGATCTCCGTCAGATCCGGCGATACCACCAGATCCCATCCAGTGTTGTCCCGCACCCTGGCCACCGCAACGCCGGGATAGATGCCGGAGAGGACGAGCTCGCCGCTGGTCGCAGGCCGCAGCGTACCGAGATCGGTGATGACGAGCCGGGGTCCGCCACCGGTAAGGCCGAGCCGCTGCCGGGCACCGGAGCCGTCGCCGAAGCCGACCGAGGTGACGAAGTCCACCCGGTCGGCGAACGTGCGCCGGGACTGCCGGACTATCACGATCACTTCCTTGCACGCGGCGGCGATCTCAGGCGCACCGCCCGCGCCCGGCAGCCGCACCTGAGGCCGGTCGTAGCTGGGCCCGATGACGGTGGTGTTGATGTTGCCATACTTGTCGAGCTGCGCGGCACCGAGGAAGCCGACGTCAATCCGGCCCGGCTGCAGCCAGTAGTTGAAGATCTCCGGCACGCTGACGACGCAGTCGGCCGTCTCCGCCAGGATGCCGTCGCCGATGGACAGCGGCACCGCGGCGGGCTTGGCGCCGATAGTGCCCGACTCGTAGATGAGAACCAGATCAGGGGCGTGCGTCGCGCGCGCGAGGTTCGCCGCCTCACTCGGCCGGCCAATGCCGACGAAGCAGGTCATGCCGCTGCGCAGCGACCGAGCCGCCGCGATGGTCATCATCTCGTCGGAGGTGTAACTCAGCATGCCGGTTCCCCGCGGTAGACGTGCTCGTGCAGCCAGCCAAGGAATCTCTCCCGGTCCCGGCTGATCTCGTCCCAGGCGACGTAGAAGTCGTTGTCCCTGGCGGAGTAGCCGAGCGCATAGGACGGATGGGCGCCACCGGCCGCCACGGCCACATAGTCGACGGTCCACCACGGCAGCACCGTCGCGCCCGGCCGCGGCTCGATCGAGTCCACGACCTCCTCAACGGTCACCACCGCGCGGGCCGAGGCGAGCACCGCCTCCTTCTGCACCCCGCTGATCCCCCAGTACTGCACGTTCCCGCGGCGGTCGGCGACCTGGGCGTGGATGACCGCGATGTCCGGCCGCAGCGCGCTCACCGCCGTCAGCGTCTCGCCCGTGAAGGGGCACACGATGTCCGCCACGCCGGTCGTATGACCCACGAGGCTGGTGCCGCGGTAGCCGCGCAGGACGCCGAACGGCAGCCCGGCCGCCCCGGCCGCGAACCGGTTCGCCATCCCGGCGTGGCTGTGCTCCTCGAGCTCGAGGGGCCGCGGCCACGAGTGCTCGACGGCATCTCTGAACCGGTGCAGCGACCCCACGCCGGGGTTGCCGGCCCACGAGAACACCAGCTTTCGCGCGCAGCCCGCGCCGATCAGCTGGTCGTAGATGATGTCCGGGGTCATCCGGACCAGCGTCAGGTCGCGCCGTCCCTGCCTGATCACCTCGTGCCCGGCCGCGTGCGGGATCAGGTGCGTGAAGCCCTCCATGGCGATCGTGTCGCCGTCGTGCACCGCGGCGGCGATCGCTTCGGCGAGTGTCACGATCTCAGCCACGCCCGGCCCTTCTCCTCGCTCCGGCGGCGAAACCTTATCCGGAACTGCCGCGAAGTGAACAGATGTGCGGACTACGAATATTCCTTGATCGTCTTGTCGGCGATGACGAATGCCTGATTCGCGGCCGGCACGCCGGCGTAGACCGCGACGTGCAGCAGGACCTCCCCGATCTCCGCTGGCGTCACGCCGTTGCGCAGCGCCGCCCGTACGTGCATGGCCAGTTCCTCGGGCCGGCCGAGCCCCGCCAGCAGCGCCAGGGTGACCATGCTGCGCTGCGCCCGGCTCAGGCCGGACCTGGCCCACAGCTCGCCCCAGGCGTACCGGGTGATGAAGTCCTGGAAATCCGCGGTGAACTCGGTGGTGTTGGCGACGGCACGGTCGACGTGCGCGTCGCCGAGTACCTCCCGGCGGACTCGCATGCCGGCCGCCGCGCGCTCCTCGTCGGTCAACGCTGGCTCCTTTCGCTACGCCTGCCACTCCGCCTGCGCCCCGGCCGCCCCTGGAGCGGTGCCGATCTCGCCGTGGGCGGCCAGCGCGCGGCGGACGAACTCGGCCGTCGCGCCGAGATAGCCCGCCGGGTCGGCGGCCGCGGCGAGGTCGGCCTGCCCGACCCCGGCGCCATGCAGCCGCG
>JASHPF010000118.1 GCA_030038295.1 Streptosporangiaceae bacterium | reverse complement strand
GGGCGGCGCCAGCACCCGACTGCGTGCCGCGCCAGGCCGCGCCGGTCCCGGCCGCCACGCCGCGGCGCGACGCGTGGCCGCTGCGGCTGGCGAGCTCGGAAATCTGGCGGGCGAGCCGTCGGCGGCGCGACTCCTCCTGCGCCTCGGTGAGCTCGCCGGCGAGCTCCGCGACGCGCTGCGGGAGCTGACCGTTGTGCTCGGCGTTGCCGCTGGGTGAGTCAGGCGAGCTCATTGCTACCCCCTACCCTCGCTACGTGGATCATCGCCCGGTCCGCCGGGAGCGCGCCCGCCGGCCGCGGTAAAAGCGATGGTCTGCGTCCACCACCGCGGATCGGCGCACCGGTCAAGGAAGCCGTCGATGCTCTCGGTGTGCAGCTTCCCAGCGTCCGCCAGCCGGCCGCGCAGCTGGCGGATTGTCTGCTGCCAGTACGCCGCCCACGGCGAGCCCCCGTTGTACAGGGCCGTCTCGGCCGTCGCGGCGATATCCAGCACGCCTGCCGCTGACAGCAGCTGTGGCAGCCGGCGGCCGAGGAAGTAGTCGATGCCCTCCTCGCGCGACCAGGCCAGCCAGCCGTGCCAGAAGTCGCGAACCGCGGCCGGCTCGGCGACGGTGACCGGCAGGAAGTCGGGCTCGATCACGAGGACCGCCCCGCCCGGCCGCGCGCTGGCCACCAGGTTCGCCACGGCAGCGCGGACGTCGCCGACGTGATGGAGGACGGCCCGGCAGGTCACGACGTCAAAGCCGCCCGGCGCAACCGGGCCGGCGAGGATGTCGGCCTGGCGGAACTCGACCCCGCACACGTCTGCGGTGAGGGACAGATCGAGGTCTACCGCCACCGCGCGCCCGGTCGGGCCGACCCGCCCGGCCAGCCAGGCCGACACCGAGCCGTTGCCGCAGCCGACCTCGAGTGTCCGGGCGCCCGGCGCGACCCCGAGGCGGTCGAGCAGCCGACGGTGCATCGGGTCGAGCAGCTGCGACATCAGCGCCAGCCGGTGTCGCTCACCCGGCTGCTGATGGTCAAGCACGTAGTCCGACACGCTCCACGGTAGGCGCGGCACCCGGAGGCGCGGCCAGGCGGGGTAGCTACGCCGCCTCGTGCTCGAGCGCGCGGCGGGTCAGTACCCTGGCCAGATGCCGACGGTACTCGCGGTCGGCGTGCAGGTCTTCGCCCGGCGACGTGCCGTCGGCGGCAAGCTCGGCGGCCTCGGCCGGGCTTGCCCCCGCCGCGAGTGCGTCCTCGGCCGCGGTGGCCCGCAGCGGCGTCGGGCCCATGTTCGCCAGCGCGATCCGGCCGTCTATCGCGGCCACGCCGACGATCGCCCAGTCGTTGGCCCGGCGGACGAACTTCTGGTAGCCCCATGGCACACCAGGCCGGCGCGGGATGCGGACGGCGGTCAGCAGTTCGTCCGGCGCGAGGGCGGTCTCGAAGTAACCCGCGAAGAAGTCGTCCGCGCCGACGGTCCGGATCCCGGCCGGACCCTGCAGCACGACGGTGCCGCCGAGCGCGACCAGCGCCATCGGCAGGTCGGCCGCGGGGTCTGCGTGCGACAGCGAGCCGCCGATCGTGCCGCGGTGCCGGATCTGCGGGTCGCCGACCTGGCTGGCCGCGTAGGCGAGCAGTGGCGCCTCGGTCCTGACCAGCTCGGACGCGGCGAGGTCGGCGTGCCGGGTGGTCGCGCCCACCACCAGGTCCGCGCCGTCGGTGCCCACACCGGCCAGCTCGGTGAGGCCGCCGATATCGATGAGCAGTTCCGGGGTCGCGAGGCGCAGCTTCATCATCGGCAGCAGCGAGTGCCCGCCGGCCAGCACCTTGGCGTCGTCGCCGTGCTCGGCGAGCAGCTCGATCGCGTGCCCGGCCGACTCCGCGGCGATGTAGTCGAACTGCGCGGGGATCACGCGCGCACCTCAGCGGTTTCCGCCTGCTCCTGCTCGGCCTGCGCCTGCGCCTGCGCGGCGGCCAGCACGGCACGGACGATGTTGTGGTAACCGGTGCACCGGCAGAAGTTGCCCTCCAGGCCGGTGCGCACCTCCGCCTCGGTCGGGTGCGGGTTCTCTGCCAGCAGCCCGACCGCGGCCATCACCATGCCCGGCGTGCAGAAGCCGCACTGCAGTCCGTGGTTCTGGCGGAACGCCGCCTGCACCGGATGCAACCCGGCGTCGGTGGCCAGCCCTTCGGCGGTGGTCACCGCGTGGCCGTCTGCCTGCACGGCCAGCACTGTGCACGACTTCACCGACTTGCCGTCAAGCAGCACCGTGCACGCGCCGCACGAGGTCGTGTCGCAGCCAACGTTCGCCGCCCGCAGCCCCAGGTGCTCGCGGAGGTAGTGGATGAGCAGCAGGCGCGGCTCGACCTCGCCGGACTGCTTCGCACCGTTGACGGTCAGCTCGATATGCGTCATGCGTGCTCCGATTCCTGTCCTTGCGCTGCCCGGATGGCCTGCCAGACCCGGCGGGACGTGGTGGGCATATCGATGTGCCGTACCCCGAGGTGGCTGACCGCGTCGATGATGGCGTTCTGCACGGCCGGGGTGGACCCGATGCTGCCTGCCTCGCCGATGCCCTTGGCGCCGAGCGGGTTGTAGGTGGTCGGCGTCTCACTGTCAGCCAGCTCGAAGCTCGGCAGCTCGGTCGCGGATACGAACGGGTAGTCGGCGAAGC
>JASHPF010000117.1 GCA_030038295.1 Streptosporangiaceae bacterium | reverse complement strand
GCGCCGAACAGCAGCTGGCCCTCGATGGCGATATTGATCACGCCCGACCGCTCGCAGAGGCAGCCGGCCAGGGCCCCCAGGATGAGAGGAATCGACGCGGTAAAGGTGCCCTGGGCGATGATGATCACGTTAAGCGGGATCGCGCCGGCGTCGGCCCAGCACAGCAGCGCCAGGAGGAAGCACAGCAATACCGCGGCGATGGCCAGCCGCTTGTTCCGTCGGCTGAACGGCACGGTGGCGCGCAGGACACCGAGGCCGATGGACACCGCGCCGAGCAGGTAGCAGGCCGGGGCAGCCGGAATTCTGATCACCGGTATCTTGACGGTCGATGCTGCCTGGGACAGCTCGAAACTGGCATCTCCGGCGTGGGCGAGTATGCCGAAGACCGCGATGTTGATGAGGCCGAGGGCGACAAAGGTGATCGCGGCCGCGTGCCGGCGTTCCGTGGTCAGCGGCGCGCGTATCGCCGCAGCGAGCGTGGTCACGCGTTCCATCCCTTCGCGACGGCCTCCATGCCCGTCCCGGCGGTAGCCCGCAGCCGGAAGACGGCGCGGATTAGCGCGGGCGCGGCGACGAAGAGCACGATCAGTCCCTCGAGTACCTGGACGATGTCGGCCGGAACCTGGCCAAGCGTGGCCGCTTCCACGTAGGTACCGCCCACGTGCAGCGCGCCGAACAGCAGCCCGGCGAGTACGACGCCGATCGGCCTAGCGCGCCCGAGCAGGGCGACCGTGATGCCGTCGGGACCGTACGTGCCATAGCTGTTGAACGTGAGCTGAGTATTTGTGCCCTGGACGACAGTGGCTGCCGAGAGGCCGGCGAGCCCGCCGGCCAGCAGCATGACGAGGATCCACGACTGCTCGACGTTGATGCCTGCCGTCCGGGCCGCGCTCGGACTGGCGCCCACCGTGCGGAACTGGAAGCCCGTCGTCGTACGCGAGAGCAGCCAGGCGATGCCGAGAGCGGCCGCCACGGCGATCAGGAATCCGACTCCGACCTGCGGGGGCGGTCCGCCGACGTGGGCCAGGTTGGCGTCGTTGGCGATGAATGGCGCGATCTGGTCTGTCTGGTGCGGCTCCTGGAGCATCGCGGGATGGGACAGCAGATAGGAGAGCAGGTCGTACATCACGTAGTTGAGCATGATCGTGACGATGACCTCGTGGGCGCCGGTCCTGGCCTTCAGCACGCCGACGAACCAGCCGATCACCGCGCCGCCGACGAAGCCCCCGATCACGCAGACGATGACGTGGATAACTGGCGGCAGGCTGACACCGAAACCAAGCCAGGTCGCCACCACCGCGCCGCCTACCCACTGGCCGGCCGCGCCGATGTTGAACAACCCGGCCCGGAACGCGATCGCGACCGACAGGCCGGTCAGGACGAGCGGGGTTGCCTGCGCGCAGGTCGACGACAGCGGGTAGAAGATCGCCGCGATCGAGCCGCCGTGGAAGGCAGCACTGACCGTGGACGGATTGAGGATTGCGCCCTCGAACATCTGTGAGTAGGCGAATGACACCGAGTCCCACGTCTGCGCGAGCGCATAGCCAGGGTGGGTAAAGAGCGAGCCCCAGGCCCGACTCACGACCGGGTCGCTGAACACGATGAGCACGCCGCCGACGACGAGCGCGAGGAAGATCGCCAGGATCGTGATCACAGCGGAGCTGCCCTGCGTGATCGCCTCGATCAGCACCGTGCCCGTGAGCCGGGCACGCGACCTGGCCGGAGCGGGCGACTCGTCCGGCTGACCCGGCTCGCCCGGCCCGGCATCGAGCGGGATGTCACTCAAGCGGAAGCTCCTCGGCTCGCGGCCTGGCCTCATCGGCTGGCGGCTCAATCGTCTGCAGCAGCTCGTCAGCGGTTGGCCGGTGCGGTGCGCTGCCACTGCCGTCCACATCGGCCGTCGCGCCGGCCATGAGCAGGCCAAGCTCCTGCTCGGGGATGTCCGGCGGGCAGATCCCGACGATCTTGCCCTCGTACATGACGGCGATCCGGTCTGACAACGCGTAGATCTCGTCGAGCTCGGAGGACACGATGACAACCGCGACCCCCCGGTCGCGCTGCTTGACGATCTCGGAGTGCACGAACTCGATCGATCCCACGTCCAGACCACGGGTTGGCTGACTAGCGAGCAGCAGCTTGTTCGGGCGGCTCAGTTCTCGCGCGACGACGACCTTTTGCTGGTTCCCGCCGGAGAGGGTTCCGGCCGAGGTCATGACAGACGGCGTCCGGACGTCGTAGGAGTCCACTAGCTGGGCCGCCGCATTCCTCACGGCGTCGGGCTTCATGACGATGCGACGGGCGTAAGGCGGCTGGTCGTAAACGTCAAGCACCAGGTTGTCGGCGACGGGGAAGGCCCCCACCAGGCCGTCCTCCTGTCGGTCCTCGGGTATGTAACCGATGCCCGCGCGGAGCCGATCGCGGGTGCTCGTCCCGGCCATGTCCGCCCCCCCGAGCAGCACCGACCCGGTGCAGGGTCGCAGGCCCATCAGCGCCTCGCACAGCTCGGTCTGCCCGTTGCCCTGCACCCCCGCGATCCCGAGGATCTCCCCGGCCCGCACGTCGAAGGAAACAGAGTCCACCGCGATGCTGCCGTGCTCGGACGCCACGCTGAGGTCCCGGACGTCCAGCACGACTCCGGCCGGCCTGGCCGTCTCCTTGCTCACCCGAAGCTGCACGGCCCGGCCGACCATGAGGGCTGCCAGTTCGGCGTCGCCGGTGGTCGGCGGCCGCTCGGCGACCACCCTGCCGCGACGCAGGACCGTGACGTTGTCGGCGATAGCCTGGACCTCGCGGAGTTTGTGCGAGATGAAGATGATCGACCGGCCGCTCTCCCGCAGCTGGCGCATGATCCGGAACAGGTCCTCGGTCTCGCCGGGTGTCAGTACCGCAGTGGGCTCATCAAGCACCAGGACACTGGCGTCTCTGAGCAGCGCCTTGATGATCTCGACCCGCTGCTGCACCCCCACAGGCAGGTCCTCGACGTAGGCATCGGGATCGACGCGAAGTCCGAAGCGCTGTGACAGCTCCCGGACCGAGGCGCGCGCCCGGCGCCGGTCAAGCAGCCCGAGCGACGGCACGCTCAGCGGTGGGAGGTGCAGCCCGCCGACTCTCACGCCCGGTAGCGTGAGCCGGCGGATGGGTTCCGCGCCGAGCGTCACGTTCTCCGCGACAGTGAAGACCGGGACGAGCATGAAGTGCTGGTGCACCATGCCCACGCCGGCGCCGATCGCATCCTTGGGTGACCGGATGTGCACGCGCTGGTCGTCGATGAGGATCTCGCCGTCATCCGGCTGGACCAGCCCGTAGAGCACGTTCATGAGGGTGGTCTTGCCAGCGCCGTTCTCGCCCAGCAGTGCCCTGATCTCGCCGGGCTGGACGATCAGGTCGATGTGGTCGTTGGCCACGAGACTGCCGAATCGCTTGGTGATGCCGCGCAGTTCAAGCTTCACCGGCTGTCTCCATGTGAGCTCGCCGCCCGGCTGCCTGGCGGGACCAGGCAGCCGAGCGGCTCATCCGACCGTTACTCGCGGTTGATCCGTGATCAGACCGGGCTCTTGGTCGCCGGGCTTATCGTCCCGGCTTCGATCTCCTGCTCCAGGGTCTTGATCTCAGCCTGCAGCGAGGCAGGTACCTGCGACGCGAGGTCGTGGTAGGGGGACAGCACCGCACCGCCGTTGGCCAGTGTGCCGATGTAGGTACCGCCGCTGAAGGTGCCGTTGACGGCCGACAGCACCGCAGTCTTGACCGCTTGGGTGATGCCCTTGGTCACGCTGGTGAGCATGTACTGGCAGTACTGGGCAGCGCTGATGCAGCCGTCGGTGTCGACCCACTCCATCAGCACGTGCTTACCAGCGGCATCCGCGGTCTGGATTGCCTTTGCGGTGCCGAGACCGACGCCGCCAGCCACCGGGAAGATGACGTCCGCGCCCTCGCCGATGTAGGTGTTGGTCAGCGACTGGCCCGCGCCCACGTCGGTGAAGTTGCCGATGAAGTCACCCTTCTGGGTCTGCTCGTTCCAGCCGAGGACGGTGACGTTCGTGTGATGCTGCGTGTTGTAGTACTGGACCCCGTCCCAGAATCCATCTTCGTAGATGGTGACCGTGCCGAAATCCTCACCGCCATACGTCGCGACGATATGCGTCTTGCTCATTCCCGCCGCTAGGTAGCCGCCGAGGAAGCCATCCTGGACGGTATTGAATACCAGCTGGTCAATGTTGGTTTCCTTGGTGCCGGACAGGCACTCGGACGCGTATGAGCAGTCCACGATCGCGAACTTCTGATGCGGGTTGGCCTTCGCCGCCGCCTCGGTCGCGTCAGCCATGAGGAAGCCGACCGTGACGATGATCCCGCACTTACGGCCCACGAACGTGCTGATGTTGGACGCGTAGTCGGCCGAGGTGGTGGACGGCAGGTAGGTGACCTGGATCTTGCTCGGGTCGGTTGCCGCCGCCGCCTTCATGCCCTCCCAGGATGACTGGTTGAAAGACTTGTCGTCGATGCCGCCGGTGTCGGTGACCATGCAGCCCAGGAATTTTCCGCTGGTCGATGTGCTGCTGCTCGACGGCGAGCTGCCGCATCCGGCGGCCAGCAGGGCGATCAGCCCGAACCCGAGAACAACCCTCGTTGTGACTCTCACCGATTCCTCCTCCTCGAGGCGGCCCGGGACGCCAGGACACGACCGCCGGGCTGTGGCGCGGAAGCACGTTAGCTGGGGGTAAGTCGTCCCGGATGTCCCCAGGATTGCCCGAAGGGTAGTCCCGGCGCCGCCGCCGGGGAAGTACGAATCCGCAGTCCAGGCCCGACGTTGCTGAATCGAGACCGTTGTGCTCATAGCGCATCGGATGACAATGGTGGCGTGCCCCTGACCATCGAAGAGATCCGTCGCGTTCCGAAGGTGCTCCTGCACGATCATCTCGATGGTGGGCTGCGGCCAAAGACCGTCCTGGAGCTGGCCATGCAGACCGGTTACCCGTGGCTCCCTGCCGACGATCCGGCTGGTCTCGCCGACTGGTTCGCGGCTTCGCAGCGCGGCAATCTTGAGCTGTACCTCGAGGCCTTCCAGCACACGGTCGGCGTCATGCAGACCCGGGACGCGCTGATCAGGGTCGCCGCCGAGTGTGCCGAGGACCTGGCCGCTGACGGCGTCGTGTACGCGGAGGTCCGGTTCGCGCCTGAGCTGCACCTGGAACGAGGCCTGAGCCTGGATCAGGTCGTGGAGGCGGTGCTGGAAGGCTTCCGCCGCGGGAGCGCGGGCCGGAAGATCATCGTCAACGCGCTGCTGACCGCGATGCGCACGGCGGCCAGGTCACTGGAGATAGCCGAGCTCGCCGTGCGGCACCGGGATGCCGGCGTGGTCGGATTCGACATGGCGGGTGCTGAGGCCGGCAACAGGCCCAGCCGGCACCTGGACGCGTTTCAGTACGTGGCGCGGGAGAACTTCCACATCACGATCCATGCCGGCGAAGGCTTCGGCCTGCCGTCGATCTGGGAGGCGCTGCAGTGGTGCGGCGCAGACCGGCTCGGCCACGGGGTACGGATCATCGACGACATCGAGGTGCCGGACCACGGCGAGGGCCACCCTTCGCTGGGCAGGCTGGCCAGCTATGTCCGAGACCGCAGAATCCCGCTGGAGATGTGCCCGACGTCGAACGTGCAGACCGGCGCGGTCGCGTCGATCAGGGAACATCCGATCGGGCTGCTGCGAGAGATGCTGTTCCGGGTCACCGTCAACACGGATAACAGGCTCATGAGTGGTGTCAGCCTGTCGTCAGAGTTCCACGCTCTGAGCGAGGCCTTCGGCTATGGCTGGCCGGATGTGGAATGGCTGACGGTCAACGCCATGAAAAGTGCCTTCGCACCGTTCGACGAGCGGCTGCACATCATCAACACCGTGCTCAAGCCTGGCTTCGCGGCTGTCGCAGGCCGGGCGGACGGGGAGCTCACGGCTGCCGGGTTCCGGCCCAGGTAGCGTGTGACCGTGGGGATCGAAACCGTAACCCGCTCGGCGCCGGAGCGCTGGACCTTCGAACCAGGCGATGTCGCGCCGTCCGATGCGGCGCTCCGCCAGCTGCTGCACGGCCTGCCGGGTGTCGACGAGGTGGGCGCAGCCGATCGAGCGGCCGGCCTCGCCACGCGCTCGATCAAGAAGGACGCCAAGCTGCAGGCCCTGGATATGGCCATCGCGATGGTGGACCTGACCACGCTCGAGGGCGCCGATACGCCCGGCAAGGTCCGGGCCATGTGTGCGAAGGCTCGCCAGCCCGATCCCGCCGATCTGGCGGTCCCGCCCGTGGCTGCCGTCTGCGTTTACCCGGACCTGGTAGCCGTCGCCAAGCAAGCCGTGGCGGGCAGCGGCGTCGCGGTCGCGTCCGTCGCGACGGCGTTTCCATCCGGCCGGGCTTCGCTCAAGGTGAAGCTGGCCGACGTCCAGGATGCCGTCGGCGCGGGCGCCGATGAGGTGGACATGGTGATCGACCGTGGCGCCTATCTGGCCGGCCGATACGGCGAGGTCTACGCCGAGATCCAGGCCGTCCGCGCGGCCTGCGGGCCGGCGCACCTCAAGGTGATCCTCGAAACGGGCGAGCTGGCGACGCTGGACAACGTCGCGCGCGCGTCGTGGCTGGCGATGCTGGCAGGCGCGGACTTCATCAAGACCTCGACCGGGAAGGTGACACCCGCTGCAACCCCGCCGGTAGCACTGGTCATGCTCGCGGCCGTGCGGGACTTCGAGCAGGCCACGGGGCGGCGGGTCGGCGTGAAGGTGGCGGGCGGAATCCGCACGGCCAAGGACGCGATCCGCTACCTCGTGCTGGTGAATGAAGTTGCGGGCCCCGCCTGGCTGACGCCCCAGCTGTTCCGGATCGGTGCCTCGACGCTGCTCAACGACCTGCTCATGCAGCGCAGCAAGCAGCTGACCGGTCAGTACGCCGGCGCTGACTACTTCACGGTCGATTAGGAGAGCGATGGCGGCGGTGAACCGGGAGGCCGCGCCCGCCAGCCAGGAGGCCGGCCGGGACGTCGGGTCCGACGGGCCAGGCTGGCGGTACGCCCCAGCACCCGAGGCGCGCGACATCGTGTCGATCGAGCCGGAGTACGGGCTGTTCGTGAGCGGCGCGTTCAGGCCGGCCGCGGATGGCCGCACGTTCGCCACGATCAACCCGGCGACCGAGGAGCCGCTGGCTAAGGTGGCCGAGGCGGGCCCGGCCGACGTGGACGCCGCCGTAGCGGCCGCGCGCTCGGCACACGAGGAGGTGTGGGGCCCGATGCGGGGCAGCGAGCGCGCCAAGTACCTGTACCGGATCGCGCGCCAGCTGCAAGAGCGCGCCCGCGAGTTCGCGGTGCTGGAGAGCCTGGACAACGGCAAGCCGATCAAGGAGTCCCGCGACGTCGACATCCCGCTGGCGGCGGCCCACTTTTTCTACTACGCGGGCTGGGCGGACAAGCTGGAGTACGCCGGATTCGGTCCGGATCCCCGGCCGCTGGGCGTCGCCGGGCAGGTGATCCCGTGGAACTTCCCGCTGCTGATGGCCGCGTGGAAGCTGGCCCCAGCGCTTGCCGCCGGCAACACGTGCGTGCTCAAGCCGGCGGAGACAACGCCCCTGACGGCGCTGCTATTGGCCGAGGTCTGCCAGCAGGCCGGGCTGCCACCCGGCGTCGTGAACGTCATCACCGGAGCCGGCGGCACCGGCGCGGCGCTCGTCTCCCATCCCGGCGTGAACAAGGTCGCCTTTACCGGTTCCACCGAGGTCGGCAAGGAGATTGCCCGCGCGGTCGCCGGCACGGACAAGAAGCTGACGCTCGAGCTCGGCGGCAAGGCCGCCAACATCGTGTTCGATGACGCGCCGATCGAGCAGGCCGTCGAGGGCATCGTCAACGGCATCTTCTTCAACCAGGGCCACGTGTGCTGCGCAGGATCGCGGCTGCTGGTGCAGGAGTCGGTTGCCGACGCCGTGGTGGAACGGCTGCAGCGGCGGCTGGCCACGCTCCGGCTCGGTGACCCGCTCGATAAGAACACCGACATCGGAGCGATCAACTCGGCTCAGCAGCTAGTCAAGATCAGTGAGCTCGCCCAGTCCGGCGAGGCGGAGGGCGCGCGGCGCTGGTCGCCGCCGTGCCAGCTGCCCGACCGGGGCTACTGGTTCCCGCCGACGGTCTTCACCGGCGTGAGTCAGTCGCACCGGATCGCCAGGGAGGAAATCTTCGGGCCGGTGCTCTCCGTGCTGACG
Organism: Streptosporangiaceae bacterium; assembly: GCA_030038295.1. GTDB lineage: Bacteria > Actinomycetota > Actinomycetes > Streptosporangiales > Streptosporangiaceae > JAJYUU01. The sequence continues at coordinate 858 of JASHPF010000117.1, read as the reverse complement.
TTCCGGACCCCGGACGAGGCAGTGGCGAAGGCGAACAACACGCCGTACGGGCTGTCCGCTGGGATCTGGACCGACAAGGGCAGCCGGATCCTCTGGCTGGCGCAGCGGCTCCGGGCCGGGGTGGTCTGGGCCAACACCTACAACCGGTTCGATCCGGCCAGTCCGTTCGGCGGCTATCAAGAGTCGGGATACGGGCGCGAAGGCGGCCGGCACGGTCTGGCGGCCTACCTCGATGTCTGACGGCAAGCAGAAGGCCGACAGTAAGCGCGGCCAGCCGCAGCCGCCGGCCCGGCTCGGCGTGCGCAAGACGTACAAGCTGTTCATCGGCGGCGCCTTCCCGCGCTCAGAGTCGGGCCGGTCCTACCCGGTCCAGGGTCGCGGCGGCGCGCTGCTGGCGTATGCGGCGCAGGCCTCGCGCAAGGATGCGCGCGACGCCGCCGTGGCGGCACGCAAGGCGTTCGCGGGCTGGTCGGGGGCGACCGCCTACAACCGCGGCCAGATCTTGTACCGGGTAGCCGAGATGCTGGAAGGACGGGCGGCCCAGTTCGTCGCCGAGGTCGCGGCCGCCGACGGCGGCCGGGCGAAAGACGCCGAGGCCGAGGTCGCTGCCGCGATCGACCGCTGGGTCTGGTACGCCGGCTGGAGCGACAAGGTGGCTCAGGTGGCCGGTGCGGCCAACCCGGTCGCCGGGCCTTACTTCAACTTCAGCGTGCCCGAGCCCACCGGGGTGGTCGCGATCGTCGCACCCCCCGAGTCCAGCCTGCTCGGTCTTGTCAGCGTGGTCGCTCCGGTCATCGTCACTGGCAACACGGCGGTCGTGGTGGCCAGCGAAGGCCGCCCGCTGCCGGCTATCTCGCT
>JASHPF010000116.1 GCA_030038295.1 Streptosporangiaceae bacterium | reverse complement strand
GGCGGCGGCCAGCTCCTGCTTCACCGCGCCGATGCTCACCTCGCCGAAGTGGAACAGGCTCGCCGCGAGCACGGCATCCGCACCCGCGGCAATGGCCGGGGGAAAGTGCGCCAGCTTCCCCGCTCCCCCGCTGGCGCTGAGGGGAACGCCGGCCGCTGCCCGGACTGCCGTAATCAGCGCGAGGTCGAACCCCGACTTCGTGCCATCGGCGTCTACTGAATTGAGCAGGATCTCCCCCGCCCACATCGCCACGGCGTCCCTGGCCCACCGCACCGCGTCGATGCCGGTGCCGCGCCGGCCCCCGTGCGTCGTTACCTCGAAACCGGACTCGGTGTCCGGCGACCGCCGGGCGTCGATCGACAGCACGACACACTGCGACCCGAACCGCTGCGCCGCCGCGCGGAGCAACTCGGGCTGCGCGACCGCGGCGGTGTTGAGCGCCACCTTGTCCGCCCCCGCTCGCAGCAGCCGGTCCACGTCGCCCACGGACCGCACCCCGCCGCCGACCGTCAGGGGGATGAACACCTGGTCCGCGGTGCGCCGTACCACCTCGTACATGGTCTCGCGGTCATCGCTGGACGCGGTGATGTCGAGGAACGTCAGCTCGTCGGCTCCCGCCCGGTCGTAGCGCGCGGCGAGCTCCACGGGGTCGCCGGCATCCCGCAAGTCGACGAACCTGACCCCCTTGACCACCCGGCCGCCGTCGACGTCCAGGCAGGGAATGACCCGCACCGCCACGGTCACTGCGCCGCTCCCACGCCCGGCTTGTACGCGACGGCCTCGACCTCGACCAGCATGCGAGGGTCGATCAGCGCGCTGACCCCGATCATCGAGGTGGCCGGCAGCACGCCGCCGAACGCCTCACCGTGCGCGCGGCCGTACTCCTCCCAGCGGCTCATGTCCGTGACGAACATTCGGGTCCGCACCACGTCCCCCAGCCCGACGCCAAGTTTCGCCAGCGCGGCCCGCACGTTCGCGATGGCCTGGCTGGTCTGTGCGTACGCGTCACCCGGGTGCACAAACTCAGCACCGTCGATCGACGTGCAGCCGGTCACGAACACGAAGTCCCCGGCAGCCACGGCGCGGCTGTACCCCACGATCGGCTCCCAGACCGCCTCGCTGGACACCCTTCTGGTCACACGGCTCCCCGACTCCCCGGTCACGATGCCACCGCCGCGAGCGCCTCGGGCAGGGTGAATGCGCCCGCGTAGAGCGCCTTGCCGACGATGACGCCTTCCACCCCGAGCGGCACCAGACCGGCAATGGCCCGCAGGTCGGCCAGGCTGGACACGCCGCCGCTGGCCACGACGGGCCGCCGCGTGCGGGCGCACACCCGGCGGAGCAGGTCCAGGTTCGGGCCGCGGAGCATCCCGTCCTTGTCGATGTCGGTCACCACGTAGCGGCGGCAGCCGGCCGCCTCGAGCCGGTCGAGGGCGTCATCGAGCTCGCCGCCGTCGGCCGTCCAGCCGCGCGCCGCCAGCCGGCTCCCGCGCACGTCGAGTCCGACGGCGATCCGCTCGCCGTGCTCGGCGATGACGCCCGCGACCCAGTCCGGGTCTTCCAGCGCGGCGGTTCCGATCACCACCCGGGCGCAGCCGGTGGCGAGCGCGGCGGTCAGCGCCGCGTCCGTGCGGATGCCGCCCGACAGCTCGACCTGCATCGTGAGCCGCCCGATGAGGTCGGCGAGCAGCGGCCCGTTCGACCCGCGACCGAAGGCCGCGTCCAGATCGACCAGGTGGATCCACTCGGCGCCCGCGCGCTGCCAGGCCAGCGCGGCGTCGGCCGGATCGCCGTAGCCGGTCTCGGTGCCGGCAGCGCCCTGCACGAGTCGGACCGCCTGGCCGCCGGACACGTCGACCGCGGGCAGCAGTTCCAGCGCGGCGAGGCGGGGACTAGTCATCGCAGCAGCTCCAGCCAGTTGGCCAGCAGCGCGGCGCCCGCATCGGCCGACTTCTCCGGGTGAAACTGCGTGGCCATCAGCGGACCGTCCTCGACGAGCGAGACGAAGTCGGTGCCGTGCCGGGTCCACCCCGTCAGCGGCTCAGCGACCGCGACGCCTCGGTCTGGCGCCTGCGTCGCGGCGTATGAGTGCACGAAGTAGAACATCTCGTCGGTGCCTATCCCCGCGAGCAGGCGGGCGGCCGGGGGCGCGGCGACCGCGTTCCATCCCATGTGCGGCAGGACGGGAGCGGCCAGCTTCTGCACCACGCCCGGCCAGCAGCCCACCCCCTCGGTCCGCTCGCCGTGCTCCTCGCCGGCCTCGAACAGCACCTGCATGCCGACGCAGATGCCCAGCACCGGCCGCGCGCCGGCCAGCCGCTTGGCGATGAGCTGGTCGCCGCCGACCGCGCGCAACCCCGCCATGCAGGCGGCGAACGCACCGACGCCAGGCACCACCAGGCCGTCCGCGCCCAGGGCCGCGCCCTGGTCCGCGGAGATCTCCGCGGCGGCGCCGACGCGCTGGAGCGCGCGCTGCGCCGAGCGCAGGTTCCCCGAGCCGTAGTCGAGCACGACCACACTCGGCGTACGGCTGCTCACGAGCGGCTCCGTTCGGGTCGGTGGCTGGCGGAACCTCCAGCCTATCGATCGCTACCGGGCGGGCTCGGTCGCGCGGTGTCGTCTCAGCCGGGCAAATTGCCCGGCGGGGGCGTGGTGCAGCCCACGCACGCGGACATGCCGCGGAAGTAGCCGGGGATGGTCGGCGAGTCGGTCGGCGGATTGGTAGCCAGCAGCACCGGCTTGCGCGGCGCCTGGTTGAAGTTGAAGTCCTCGACCAGGTTGCCGAGGATGGGCTCGTCTTCCCGCACGTCAGGCCTCGGATCGGGTCGGCCGTCGGTCACCGGATTCAGCCTGCCACCGCCGAGGAAGTCATCTTCGATGAATTTCAGGTACGCGTCCTGGCTGAGCACCTGGTGGTCGATGAACCCCTGCTTGGCGTACGGGGAGATGGTGAGGCTCGGCACCCGAAGGCCGTACCCGTTGATGTCGACCGTGGGCGGCACCACGCCGTCGTAGAAGCCGCCCCAGTCATCCCAGGACAGGAAGATTGCCGTGGAATCCCAGTCCGGGCTCTCCATGACGGCGTTCACGAGCGAGGTGACGTAGGCCTGGCCCAGGTGCACGCTGGCTGGCGGGTGCTCGCTGTCGTCAGACGACGGGACGATCCAGCTCACGGACGGCAGCGTGCCGGCCTTCGCCGCGGCCAGGAAGTCGTCCAGCGGTTTGATGTTGTTGAGCTGGTGGTCCTTCTGCACGTCCTCGAACAGCGGGAGCGGGTTCCAGATCCCCGGCGTGTACCAGTGCTGGGGAACCGGCGCGCACGTCTCGGCCGAGTCGTCGTCGCAGTCTGGCTGCCAGCCGTCCTGGACGTAGTAGGCCCAGCTGACGTGGTGGACGTAGAGCAGCCACGTGATGTCGGTCCACGCCAGGTCGATCGAGGTCTTGCCGGTCGTGAGCTCCTGGCGGACCGCCGTCTCGATCTGCCCGACGCCGTACGGCCCGACGATGTTGTTCACGCAGCTCATGGGCGAGGCGTTACGGCACTTGGCGGACCACTCCGACATCATGTACAGGTGGTCGGGCAGCGACCACGAGTTCACCGACTCGAACAGGTGGTCGTCCAGCGCGAAGTCGCTGGCGTAGGTCCAGTAGTTCGGGATCTCGGCGGCCGTGTGATAGCCCATCACGTCGGGCGGACCGGCGCCCTGGCACGCGGGGTCGTCCGGGTTGGTGCAGGTGGCAGACGCCGCGTCCCGCTGCGCGATGAACCCATCCATCTTGCCGCCGTCCACGTCGGCCACGGCGTTGGAGAGGCCGTGCGGTCCGCCGCCGTTGACGTCGGCGGTGTCGTGGTACGGCCGGTTACACCCGCCGGCCGGGTTCGGGACGCACACGGTCGGCACGCCGTCTTGCATGGGAATGCCGTCGGCGCCGGGGAAGGTCCCGAAGTAGCTGTCGAACGACCGGTTCTCCTGCATGATCACGATCACGTGCTTGATCTTGTGGATGCCGGGCGGTACGACGTATGACCCGGTTGCGCCACCGGCGACCCGCTCGACCGAACTGACCGCGGTCTTCTTGGCGTGCCGGGTGTGTGCCGGAGCCGGCGCGGCGGCTCCGCCGGTCGTGCAAGCCGCGACGAGGGCAGCGACCG
>JASHPF010000115.1 GCA_030038295.1 Streptosporangiaceae bacterium | reverse complement strand
GCCGGCGGCGTGCAGCGCGCCTTCGGCACCGACGCCAAGGCGCTCCAGGTCGGCTTCGCGGTCCAGGCCGGCCTGCGGGCGGCGGCGCTGGCCGCGGGCGGCGCCAGCGCCGACGACGAGGCTTTGGACGCGTGGCTGCCGCTGGTCGGCGCGAAGCCGGGCGGGCTCGACCTCACCGGCCCCGCGGTGCCAGACGGGCTCGCCATCAAGATGTATCCGTGCTGCTACGCGCTGCAGCGCCCGATCAGCGCCATCGCGGAGCTCGCCGAATCGGCCGGCCTCGACCCCGGCGACGTGTACCGGATCGAGCTGCGCACGCCGGAGGCTACGGTCGTGCCGCTGATCCATCACCGGCCCGACACCGGCCTGCAGGCCAAGTTCAGCCTCGAGTACGCGGTCGCGGCCGCGCTGCTCGACCACAGCCCGGGCTTCGCCAGCTTCACCGACGCGGCCGTGCGCCGCCCCGCGGCCCGCCGGCTCGTGGGTCTGGTCGAGACCGAGCTCGAGGCGGGCGGTGACGGGCTGCTCGACCGGGAGCTGCACGTCAAGCTGCATGGGGGGAACGGGGTCGTGCACCACGCGGCGCTGCAGTATCCGCCCGGTTCCCCGGCGCGGCCCCCGTCGGCCGGGCAGCTGTCCGCCAAGCTGACCGACTGCGTGGCTGGCCTCGACACCGACTGGTCGGGCTGGACCTGGCAGAACGCGGCCAGCGTGCTGCGGGAGTTCCTGCCCGGGCCCCGGCAGCCGCGGCCATGACGGCACCGGAAGCGGCCGCCGCGACCGCCACGGCACTGCCGCTTTCTGGCATCACGGTGGTGGCGCTGGAACAGGCGGTCGCGGCGCCGTTCGCCACCCGCCAGCTCGCCGACCTCGGCGCTCGGGTGATCAAGGTAGAGCGGCCAGGGGCGGGCGACTTCGCCCGCGACTACGACCACACCGTGCTGGGCCAGGCGAGCTACTTCGTGTGGCTGAATCGGGGCAAGGAGTCGCTCGAGCTCGACGTCAAGGCCGAGCACGGCCAGCACGTGCTGGCCGCGCTGCTGGACCGCGCCGACGTGTTCGTGCAGAACCTCGCGCCGGGCGCGGCTGACCGGCTTGGCCTGACCGCCACGGCGCTGCGGGCCCGGCATCCGCGGCTGATCTGCTGCTCGGTGTCGGGGTACGGCGCCGACGGACCGTACGCTCGCAAGAAGGCCTACGACCTGCTGGTGCAGTGCGAGGCCGGGCTGCTGTCGGTGACCGGCACCCCGGACACCCCGGCCAAGGCGGGGATCTCCGTCGCCGACATCGCGGCCGGCATGTACGCCTACACCGGCGTGCTCACCGCCCTGTACGAGCGGGAGCGCACCGGCCACGGCAGCACCGTCGAGGTGGCCATGCTGGACGCGCTCGGGGAGTGGATGAGCCAGCCGGTGCTGTTCACCTCCTACGGCGGGCAGCCGCCACGGCGCACCGGCGCGCGGCACGCGTCGATCTCGCCCTACGGGCCGTATCGGGCCGCGGACGGGCAGGTGTTCCTCGGGCTGCAGAACGAGCGCGAGTGGGCGGTGCTCTGCCGGGACGTCCTCGGCCGGCCTGGGCTGGCCGGCGACGTCCGGTTCGCCACCAACACCGACCGGGTCGCCCACGACGACCAGCTGACCGAGATCATCGAGGCGGCGCTGGCGGCGCTGCCCGCCGACGACGTGGTGGCCATGCTGGACGCGGCCGGGATCGCCAGCGCGCGGCTGCGTACCCCGGCGGAGTTTGCCGCGCACCCGCAGCTGGCGGCCAGGGACCGGTGGCGGGACGTGGAGACCCCGGCCGGGAAGGTCGCCGCGCTGCTGCCGCCGGTGACCGTGCCCGGCCGCGAGCCCGCCATGGGTCGCGTGCCGGCCCTCGGCGAGCACACGGCCGCCATCCTCGCGGAGCTCGGCCTGCAACCCTAGGCCGTCGCGAGCTAGGCGTCGCCGGGCTCGACGTAGCGGGCGTTGCCCTCCACGGTCTGGAAGATGTCCATGGCGATCGGGCGTCGCCGCTCCTCGGCGAGGTGGCCGAGGAGGCCCGCGGTCCGCGCCAGCAGCGCGAACCCACGCAGCAGGTCGGGTGGCAGGCCCAGGTCAGCGAGCGCGGCGCCGCAGGTGCCCGCGCCGTTGAGCGGCAGCGTCCGGCCGAGCACCTGCGGGTGCACCCGGCCGATCGCCTCGAACAGCCTAAGGTGCGGGCCGCGCAGCCCCTCCTCCGCGGCGATCGCGATCAGGACCGGCGTCCGCGGATCGGTGACCTTGTGCAGGTGATGACCGAGACCGGGAACGAAGCGATGTTCCGCGCGTGCCTGCCGGACGGCATCAAGCGCCAGCGCGTCGAAGCCCGCGTCGTCGATGGGCTCCGGCTTTCCGGCCAGCGCCTGCGCGAGGAACAGGGCGGTGTCCTCGGTCACGCCCAGGAAGCGCGATCCGCCGCCGAGCAGGCCGGCCGCGAGCGCCCCCTGGACCGAGTCGGGCGCGCTCAGGTAGGTCAGCCGCGCGGCGATCGCGGTCGGCGTGAACCCGTGATCGGCGAGGGCGACCAGGACCGCCTCCAGCACCCGCACCTGGCCGGGCGTCGGCCGTTGCTGGGTGACCAGCCAGTAAGTCAGCTCGGCGAATCCCACGTGCCCCATCAGCTCTGCGGCCAGGTCGTGACCGAGCACGGTGATGCGGTCGGGGTCGGAAATGCCGATCGAGGTCGGGAACGACGGCGCCGGGCTCCCCGCGCCGGGCTGGCTAGCGGTCATGTCGCCTCTCTGTCCGTCTGACGGACATAAGTCCGGAATTCTGCGTTAGGTGTCGTGCGGTCACTGTGTCACTGTCAAGCGGGCCGCTGGTCACGACCTGCGGCCGTCCGCCGCGGGCTGCGGCGCGGGCACCGTCACCTGCGGCGCGGACTGGTAGGCGGCCCAGTCGGCGCTGATCGCTCCCGCCGCGTGCAGCAGCGGCGGCAGATACTCCCCCGTCAGCTTCTCCAGTGGCGTCTCGGCGGCGTGCGTGTTCACGTTCAGCGAGGCGATGACGTGCCCGCTGCCATCGCGCAGCGGCACGGCGACCGAGCGGATGCCGGGTGCCAGTTCCTCGTCGGTGAGCGACCAGCCGCGCGCGCGGACGTCCCGTAGCTCCGCCGCCCGGTGCGTCGCGTCGGGCTGATAGCGAGGCGTAATCCCCGACCGACTGGACTCCGACAGCACGCGCTCGGCTTCGGCCGGCGGCAGCGCGGCGAGCAGAACCTTGCCGAGCGAGGTCTGCATCGCGGGAAACCGAGTCCCGATGGTGACCGCGAGCGTGACGATTTTCGGTACCGCCACCCGCGCCACGTAGATGATGTCCGAGCCGTCTAGCTGCGCAATCGACGATGACTCGTGCGTCTGCGCCACCAGAGCCTCCATGTGCGGCCGCGCCACCTCCCACAGGCTGCGGGACAGCACGTAGGTCATGCCGAGGTCGAGTACCCGGGCGGTGAGCTCGAACCCGCCGTCGATCGCGCGCACGTAACCGAGATCGGCGAGGGTGAGCAGCATCCGCCTGGCGGTGGGGCGCGCGAGGCCGGTCTGGGCGGCCACCGCCGCCAGTGACATCACCGGCTCGCGCGGGCGGAACGCCCGGATCACATCCAGACCCCGGGCGAGCGCCTCGATGAAGTCAGGCCCGGCCTCAGCTCGCGCCATCGCGCCTCCCCCTCCTGCCCGGGCCACGTGCCGTCCACATCCGCACCGGCGTCCCCTGAGAGTAGCGCGCCCCCGGCATGTTGTCCGCTGTGCGGACGGGCAATTGGGGATCTCGAGTCGATGCCCGAGTTCCCTCTTGACAGCGTGCTCTCAACGGTCCACGCTTCCGGTTCAACCGCATGTGATCGTGATTCGGACAAGTGTCCGTAAAAGTGACCGCTGGCACATCGAAGGTCTGCACGTGGCGATCTCGCACACCCGCACCTGGTGAGTAGGCACAAAGGAGCGTAGCCGTGCTATCACGATTGAGTAACGGCGCCACACTCCGGCATGGCGCTACCGCGCTAGTCGCCGTTGCGGCCGCTCTTGGCCTCGCCGCCTGCGGCAGCAGTTCGCCGTCCTCGTCGTCTTCCACCAGCAAGCCGCTCAACATCGCGTATCTGTCGTTCGCCGTCGAGAACAGCTACGACGCCCCGATGCTGGCCGCAGCGACGGCCGTGGCGGACGAGAGCCATGCCAACCTGAAGGTCTTCGACGCCAACAGCAGCGCGCAGACGCAGTACTCCCAGTTGCAGGACGCGATCACCTCCGGCCAGTACAACGGCATTATCGTGCAGCCGATCGTTGGCACGGGGCTGATCGGCCTCGTCAAGGCGGCGATCGCCAAGGGGATCAAGGTCGTCAACCTGGACCAGATCCTCGGCCCGAACCTGTCCACGGACGAGCCACAAGTCAGGGGCCTGTCGGCAAACGTCACGTTCGTTCCGACCAAGATCGGTACCCAGCTTGGTCAGCTCGTCGTGCAGGCCTGTGAATCTAACAACCTGAACCCGTGCAACGTCGGCTATCTCTACGACATCAAGGCGTCGGCCCTCGACATGGCGATCAGCGGGGCGTTCGACAAGGCCATCAACGCCGACCCGGCCGTGCAGGTAGTCGCCGAGGGCCAGAGCTACTTCAGCCCGACCACGGGCCTGACCGCGGTCCAGGCCATGCTGCAGGCGCAGCCGAAGCTGAACCTGATCGTTGGCTCGGACCAGGGCATCGAGGGTGGCGCCCAGGCGCTGGCCGCGGCGCACCTGACCGGCAAGATCATCCTGGTCGGCTACGGCGCCAGCGCGGCCGCGCTGCAGGGCATCGCCTCCGGCACGTGGTATGCCGACGTCGCGCAGGCTCCGGCCCGTGAGGGCAGGCTCGCCATGCAGGCCATGATCGCGGCGCTCCAGACCGGCAAGGCGAGCGGCGCCATCAACCCGGTGGCGGGGCTGCCCGACAACGGCATCGTGACCAAGGCGAACGTCGGCCAGTTCACCGCCGAGTGGGCAGGCTAGCGTGCCCGACGAGTCACGCCCAGCGGGCATGCACGTCGGCCTCAACCCGCTGTACGACCAGATCACGCTCGGCGTCATCATCCTGCTCGCGGTGGGCAGCGACGCCAGGTCCCGGCTGCGAACCTAGCGCCTCCGGCGCTCCTTGGACCGGAGCGCCCTGGTGTCGCTGCGACCGACACCGGGGCGCTCCTTCCAGGTCCGGTGGGGCCAGGGGCCAGCTCGCCATCTCCCCGCGCGAACAGCCCGCCGCGGCGCCCGATCGCGCTCCGGCACGCCAGCCGCCTTGACGAATCTGATGAACGTTCTTTTAATTCTGTGCATGGGCCGGATTGCTGGCGTCACGGCGGTGCAGACGCGGGAGCGCCTGCTGCGGGCCGCCGCTGACGCGTTCGCCCGGCACGGCTACGACGGCACCCGGGTGGCCGATATCGCCGCGGCGGCGGGCGTGAGCAACGGGGCGTTGTACGCCCACTTCGGATCCAAGGCCGAGCTGCTGGTCGCGGCGCTCCGGACGCACGGCAGGCAGCTGCTCGCCGAGCTGTTCGCCGCCGAACCGGACCGGTCGATCACCGAGCTGCTGCTGGTCATCGGCAGATCGCTGCCCCGTCGCCGGGATCCGTGCGGCAACCTCGTCGTCGAAGGGCTCGCCGCGGCCCGCCGGGACGCGGACGTGGCCAGGCCCATGCGCGACTACGTCGGCGAGCGGGCCGCGTGGATCGCGGATCTCATCCGCGTCGCCCAGGCCGACGGTGACATCGACGCCGGGCTGTCGCCGGCCGCCCTGGCCCACTTCTGCCTGCTGCTGGTGATCGGCAGCGGGCTCGTGACGCCGGACCTGCACGCGGTCAGCGATCAGGACTGGAGCGTCCTGCTCGGCCGGATCGCCACCGCGCTGGCGCCGCGGCAGGCACAGACGGGAGCACCACGGTGAAAGTGCGTATCGACCCGCAGCGCTGCCAGGGACACGGCCGCTGCTACGACCTCGCGCCCGAGCTGTTCGGCGACGACGACGAAGGCTACGGCATGGTGCTGAACGACGGGGAAGTGCCGCCGGACGCCGAGCACGCCGCCCGGCGCGCCGTCAGCAACTGCCCGGAGCGCGCGATCGAGCTCATCGAGGAGAACCAGCCATGACCGTCGACGACCGGTTCACGCGTGACTTCCGCGAGCCGCGGGACGACCAGCCCGTCGGCACCCGCAACGAGATCATCACCGGCCCGGTCGCCGACTGGGCCACGGACTTCTCGCACTTCGAGCCCGAGTGGTCGGCCGATCCGTATCGCATTCAGGACGACCTGCGGCAGCGCTGCCCCATCGCGCACACCGGCCGGTTCGGCGGCGGCTGGCTGCCGGTGCGCTACGAGGACGTCGCGGCCATCGCCTACGACACCCATGACTTCTCGTCCCGGTCCATCATCATGGGCAACTTCCGGCCGCCGGTCGAGATCGCGCCGATCGGCGGCTCGCCGCCAATCTCCTCCGACCCGCCGTTCCACCACGACGCGCGCAAGCTCCTGCTGCCCGCGTTCACCAAGACCGCAGTCTCCAGACTGGAGCCGGCGACGAGGGCGTTCTGTCACGCGCTCGTCGACACGCTGGAAGGCCAGGACGTCATCGACGCGGCGCACGATTACGCGCAGCACATCCCCATCCGGGTCATCGCTGACATGCTCGGCTTTCCGGCCGAGGACGGACCGCAGTTCCGCCAGTTCGTGGAGAACACGCTCGAGGGCGTGAACCTACCACCCGAAGAGCGCATCGAGCGGATGCAGTCGCTGTTCGACTACCTGCTCGCGCAGATCCGCGACCATGTCGAGCATCCGCGCCACGACCTCACCTCGTTCCTCATCGACGCGGAGCTGTACGGGCACAAGCTCGAGCCCGGTCACGTGGCCGGGACCGTGGCACTGCTGCTCATCGCCGGGATCGACACCACGTGGAGCGCGATCGGCGCGTCGCTCTGGCACCTGGCCTGCCACCAGGCCGACCTGGCGCGGCTCGTCGCCGACCCCGGCCTGCTGCCGACCGCGGTGGAGGAGTTCCTGCGCGCCTACGCGCCGGTCACGATGGCGCGGCTGGTGAAGCACGACATGCACTTCCGCGGTGTCGACATGAAGGCCGACGACTGGATCCTGTTGTCGTTCCCGGCCGCGAACCGGGATCCCGCCCAGTTCGATCGCGCCGACGAGGTGATCATCGACCGGGAGGAGAACCGGCACGCCGCGTTCGGCCTCGGCATTCACCGGTGCGTGGGCTCGCACCTGGCCCGGATGGAGCTGCGGGTCGCGCTCGAGGTCTGGCTGAAGCGCATCCCGGCATTCAGCCTCGCCGACCCGGCGGCGGTCACCTGGTCGTCGGGCCAGATCCGGGGGCCGCGGACGCTGCCGCTGCGCATCGGCTGACCGCTTCCGGCTACGCCCGGTGCGACACTGACCGGGTGCCGACGTTCGACGAGCTCGTCAGCGAGGCGCTGGCCGCGCCGTTCTCGGGCTGGGACTTCTCCTGGCTGTCGGGCCGGTCGGCGACCGGACACCTGCCGTGGAGCTACCGGGGCGAAGTGGCCCGGCGCGCCCCCGGCGCGGGCACCATGCTCGATATGGGCACCGGCGGCGGGGAACGGCTGTCCCGGCTGGCCGCGCGAGCGCCACAGACCGTCGCGACCGAGGCGTGGCCGCCCAGCGTGCCGGTGGCTGCGGCCCGGCTGCGCCCGCTCGGCATCCCCGTCGTCCAGGACGAGGGCGCCCCGGACAACACGGCGCAGGGCGACACCAGCCAGGACGGCACCGGCCGCGGGCGGCTGCCGTTCCGGAACGAGGCGTTCGGGCTCATCGCCAACCGGCACGAGGCGTTCCTGGCCGCCGAGGTGGCGCGGGTGCTCGCGCCGGGCGGCGCGTTTATCACCCAGCAGGTGGACTGCCACGCCTACGACGAGCTGTACCGGTTCGTCGGACTGGACGTCCCTTCGCAGCCGGATAGCTGGCTGCCGCTGGCTCGACGGCAGGTGCGCGCAGCGGGACTGACCGTGCAGGGTGCGGTGCAGGGCGCGCAGCGGCACGAGTTCCATGACGTCGGGGCCCTGGTCTACTACCTGCGCGTGGTCAGCTGGGCCATCCCTGGCTACCGCCTCGAGCGCTGCGCGGGTGCGCTGCGTGCGGCCTACGACACACCCGAGCGGTGGCCGGCCTCGTTCGCGCAGCGGCA
>JASHPF010000114.1 GCA_030038295.1 Streptosporangiaceae bacterium | reverse complement strand
CGCCAGCTCGCGGGCACGAGGCCGGCCGCGGCGGCGACGGCGATGGCCGGCACCGACGCGCCGGCCCCGGCAGCCGCCCCCGTCACCCACGCGGGCGGCGAGTGCTCCAGGAACAGCGCCGAGAGGCCGAGGATGATGACGAGGCCCGGCACGATGAAGCAGACGCCGCCGACGATCGCGCCGAGCGGCCCGGCCAGCCGCCAGCCGCAGAAGATCGCCAGCTGGGTAGAGGCCGGCCCGGGCAGCAGCGACGTGGCGGCGATGCCGTCCTCGAACTCCGCTTCCGACAGCCACCCCTTCCGCTGCACGCACAGCCGGCGCAGCAGCGCGATGTGGGCGGGCGGACCGCCGAAGCCGGTGATGCCGATCCGGCCCCATTCCCTGGCGATCACCGACAGCGGCACCGGCTGTGGCGGTGCCGCCGTGTCCGTCTGCTGGCGTGGTCGCACGAAGTCCCTTCCGATCCCGCTGCCGCGCTCATCAGGCTAGTGACGCCAAACCCGGCGCAGATCGCCCCGGCCGCGGGCTGACCGGATCTCGGCATGACGTGTCCGGTCCTCGGCGCTCGCGACGTCCCGTCGGCACCTGGCCGCCCGGTCAGCTGCGGTCAGCTGCGGTCAGCCGCCGAGCACGCGAGCACCCTCGACGTCGACGCGAAGCGGCAGGACCCGCCACGGGCCACCGGCCAGGCCCGCGATGCGCGCCACCTCGGCCGCGTCGCCCGGCCGGTCTGCCACGGTCAGGGCCAGCACCGACGGCCCGGCGCCGGACACGACCGCCGGGATGCCCGCCGCGCGCAGCGCTGTCACCAGCGCTGCGGTCTCGGGCATGGTGGCCGCGCGGTAGCGCTGATGCAGGAAGTCCTCGGTGCCGGCGAGCAGCAGGTCCGGCCTGCCGGTAAGCGCCGCGATCAGCAGCGCGGCCCGGGCCGAGTTGGCCGCCGCGTCGGCGTGCGGCACCTGCTCTGGCAGCGCCTTGCGCGCCGTCTTGGTCGCGACCGGCGTGGCCGGCGTGCACACCACCGGGGCGAGTGCGGGCAGCGGCTCCAGCCGGGCCACGCCGAGCCCGGCCGCCGTGTCGAAGGTGATGATCAGGCCGCCGGCCAGGCAGGCCGCCACGTTGTCGGGATGCCCTTCCATGTCGCACGCGAGCCGGAGCACCTCGGCATCGGGCAGCACGTCAGCCGGCTCGGCCGCGGCCGCCCGGCCGGCCGCCAGTGCCCTGGCCGCCAGCAGGCCCGCCACGATGGCTGCCGCCGACGAGCCGAGGCCGAAGCCCTGAGGCACGTCGTTCCGGCAGGAGACCGTGATGCCCGGCGGCTGCCCGCCGGTCGCCGCGAACCCGGCTCGCATCGCCCGGATGACCAGCTGCCGATCCGGCCGGTCGGCCTGGTCGGCGCCCATGCCGGTCACCCGCACGGCCACACCCGACTCGGCGACCCTGGCCTGCACCGTGTCGTACAGGCTGAGCGCCAGCCCGAGCGAGTCGAAGCCAGGCCCGAGGTTGGCGCTCGTGGCGGGCGCGACGACGGTGACCGGCTGGCCGGGCCAGCTCGTCATCGCAGGCTCAGCGCCTTGGCCGCGGCCGCCGCGTCGACGCCGACGGTCAGCGGCGGCTGCGCGCCCGTCACCGCGGTGTCCGGGTCCTTGAGGCCGTGACCGGTGACGGTGCACACCACGACCGAGCCGGGCGCGACCTGCCCGTTGGCGCTCGCCTGCAACAGCCCGGCTACGCCCGCCGCAGCGGCGGGCTCGCCGAACACGCCCTCCCGCTCTGCCAGCAGGTGGTATGCGGCGAGGATCTGCTCGTCGGTGACCGAGTCGATGAGGCCGCCCGAGGAGTCCCTGGCGGCCTCGGCGAGATGCCAGGACGCCGGGTTGCCGATACGGATCGCGGTGGCCACGGTCGTCGGGTTGAGCACGGGCCGACCCGTGACGATCGGCGCGGCGCCGGCCGCCTGATAGCCAAGCAGCCGCGGCGCCCTCGTCGCCCGCCCGTCGGCCAGGTACTCGGTGTACCCGAGCCAGTAGGCCGCGATGTTGCCGGCGTTGCCGACCGGCAGGCAGTGCACGTCCGGGGCATCGCCGAGGACGTCGACGATCTCGAACGAGGCCGTCTTCTGGCCCTGCAGCCGGTCCGGGTTGACCGAGTTGACGAGCGCGACGGGGTAGTCGGCGGCCAGCTTGCGGACGAGCTCGAGGCAGTCGTCGAAGTTGCCGTCGACCTGCAGCAGCTGCGCTCCGTGCGCCAGCGCCTGCGCGAGCTTGCCGAGTGCGATGCTCCCCCGCGGCACCAGCACCGCGCAGCCGAGCCCGGCCCTGGCCGCGTACGCGGCGGCGCTCGCGGACGTGTTACCGGTGGAGGCGCAGATCACCGTCCGCGCGCCGCGCGCAGCGGCGAGCGTGACCGCCACCGTCATGCCGCGGTCCTTGAAGGAGCCGGTCGGATTGCCGCCCTCGACCTTGAGGAACACCGAGCATCCGGTCAGCTCCGACAGCACCGGGGCCGGCAGCAGCGGTGTGCCGCCCTCGCCGAGCGACACCACAGGAACGTCCGCGGGCACCGGCAGCCGGGCCCGGTATTCGGCGATCACGCCGCGCCAGTGCGGCGTCACTCACCCTCCAGTCCCTCGACCCGCATCACGCTGTCGACGTTGCGCACGGCCTCCATCGCGCCGAGCGCCGCGACGGTCTTGGCCAGCGCCGCCTCCCTGGCCGCGTGCGTCATGATGATGAGGTTCGCGTCCTCGCCGCGACCCTCTTGCCGGACGGCCTTGATCGACACGCCCTGCTGGGCGAAGGCGTCGGCGATCGGGGCCAGCACGCCCGGTCGATCGACGACGTCGAGCTGCACGTAGTAGCTGGTCCGGGCGTCGCCGATCGGGATCAGCGGGAGCTGCGCGTAGCTCGAGGAATCGGGCCCGCGCAGCCCGGCGCGCAGGTTCCTCGCGATGGCGACGGTGTCGCCGAGCACGGCGCTGGCCGTCGGCTGACCGCCGGCGCCCGCTCCGTAGAACATCAGCCGCCCAGCCGACTCCGCCTCCACGAACACGGCGTTGTAGGCCTCCCGCACCGCCGCGAGCGGGTGGGTGCGGGGAATCATCGCCGGGTGCACCCGGGCTGAGATGCCGCCGTTCGCGCGCTCGCAGATCGCCAGCAGCTTGACGACGCAGCCGAGCGACCGGGCGCTGGCGATGTCGGCGCTCGTCACCGACAGGATGCCCTCCCGGTACACGTCGTCGGCCGTGACCTCAGTGTGGAACGCGATACTCGCGAGGATTGCCGCCTTGGCGGCGGCGTCGAAGCCCGCCACGTCGGCGGTCGGGTCGGCCTCCGCGTAACCGAGCGCCTGCGCCTCCGCGAGCGCGGCGCTGAAGTCCTCGCCCGAGGTGTCCATCCGGTCGAGGATGAAGTTCGTGGTGCCGTTCACGATCCCGAGCACGCGCTTCAC
>JASHPF010000113.1 GCA_030038295.1 Streptosporangiaceae bacterium | reverse complement strand
CGACGGCGGGCCAGGGCGGGCGCGCGCGTCGGCCGGACCCGAGCAGGCCCGTGGTCGACCGCTCAACCGGACCGTCGGCTGCCGACGAGCCCGAGCCGGACGACCAGCCGGACCCGGATGGGCTCACGGGGTCCGGTCTCATCGAGCGTGAGCTTGGCGGTCGGCTGATCGGCGAACTGGACGGGCCGTAGGTCAGCGACGGGCGCGCCCGCGGCCGCCGGAGGCGAGTGCCACCCGGTAGGTCACGGCGCGGTCGCGGAGGGGCACGGCCGGCGTGCCCGGCGGGCCCGCAGGCCGTAGGCTCGGGTTGTCCGGCTGAGCACGGACCAGGACCAGGGAGGCCGCGTGGACGATCCGGGCCAGCTCAATATGCAGCAGCTACTCCAGGCGGCCGCGGCCATGCAGAGCCAGCTGATGTCGGCGCAGCAGGAGCTGGCCGATGCCGAGGTCGAGGGGACGGCGGGCGGCGGGCTCGTCACCGTCACCGTCAACGGCCAGGGAGAGCTTGTCGACCTGTCGATCGCGCCGGCCGCCATTGACGCAGGCGACCCTGAGGAGACCGCGCAGACGCTGGCGGACCTCGTGCTCGCGGCCTACCGGGACGCCTGCCGCGAGGTCGACGACCTACAGCAGGAAACCATGGCGCCGTTCGCGGCCAGCCTCGGCCAGGGCACCATGCCCGATTTCGGCAACCTATCTGGCTTGACCGGGAATGTCGTCATGGGTGGCGTCGGCGAAGAAGCCGATGAGCGCGAACCCGACTGGCCCGACTCAGCGCAGTCGGCCGCCGGCGAGGCGGGCGAGGACGGCCCGGACCGCGAGAGCTGAGGCAGCCCCGTGTACGAGGGAGTTGTCCAGGACCTGATCGACGAGCTCGGCCAGCTGCCTGGGATCGGGCCGAAGGGCGCCCAGCGCATCGCCTTCTACCTGCTGTCCGCCGATCCCGAGGCGGTGCGCCGCCTCGCCGCCGTGCTGGTCGAGGTCACCGAGCGGGTCAGGTTCTGCCGGGTGTGCTGCAACGTCGCCGAGGACGACGAGTGCCGGATCTGCAAGGACGCCCGGCGCGACCCGTCGGTCATCTGCGTGGTGGAGGAGCCCAAGGACGTGGCGGCCATCGAGAAGATCCGCGAGTTTCGCGGCCGGTACCACGTCCTCGGGGGCGCCATCAGCCCGATCGACGGCGTGGGACCCGATGACCTGCGGATCAGGGAGCTGATGGCGCGGCTCGCCGACGGGGTGGTCACCGAGATAATCCTGGCCACGGATCCGAACCTGGAGGGCGAGGCCACCGCGACGTACCTCGCACGGATGATCAAGCCGATCGGGATCCGGGTCACCAGGCCGGCCAGCGGCCTGCCGGTCGGCGGTGAGCTGGAGTACGCCGACGAGGTAACGCTCGGCCGCGCATTCGAGGGACGGAGGCTGCTGGATGTCTGAGTCACCGGGCGGGCCGGGCGGGCCGCGCGCGTCGGACCGAACCGACGGGACGGCGCGCGGCGAGGGCGCCGATGAGTGGCAGCCACTGGCTGATCGGGTTGCCCAGCACGCGCGGGACTTCCTCGATGGGCTCGCGGCGGTGGCGCGGGGCGAAAGCACGGACGAGACCGTGCCGCTGCTGCTGCTCGAGACGGCGCAGATGATGCTGGCCGGGGCCCAGCTCGGCGCCAGCAAGGATGTCATCCTGCCCAGCAACTGGGAGCCGGACGTTGGCGCGGACCCGGACGTGGACCTGGACGTGCTCCGGACGGGCCTCGCCGCCCAGCTGGCCGGCTGCGACGAGTACGCCGAGATCTTCGACCCGTATGGCGATACCCAGGCGACCCCGTTCCGGCTCTCTGACGATCTGGCAGCGGTGGCGGCAGACCTCGTCCACGGTCTCCAGCATCATGAGGCAGGCCGGACCGCCGAGGCCCTGTGGTGGTGGCAGTACGCCTACGTCAACCACTGGGGTACCCACGGCGGGGCGGCCATGCGGGCGCTGCACTCGATCGTGGCGCACGCCAGGCTTGACGTCGCCGAGGAGCCTGCGGCGCGCTAGCCGGGTGGCTGACCCCGATAGACTCGAGGCTCGGCCAGCTAGCGCCGCGGTCAGCCGGCCAGGCTCAGGCTGGCGCCGAGCAAGCCGGGTAGCGGAGGAGCAGGCACAGCCGTGGCCCTAGTCGTGCAGAAGTACGGGGGATCGTCGGTCGCCGACGCGACCGGCATCAAGCGGGTAGCCCAGCGAATAGTTGCCGCCAGGAAGGCCGGGAACAGCGTCGTCGTGGTGGTCTCGGCGATGGGCGACACTACCGACGAGCTGCGGGACCTCGCCAACCAGGTCAGCCCTGCGCCACCGGGCCGGGAACTGGACATGCTACTGACCGCCGGCGAGCGGATCTCGATGGCGCTGCTCGCGATGGCCATCGCCAACCTCGGCCTGGAGGCCCGGTCGTTCACCGGCTCGCAAGCGGGTGTCATCACCGACTCGACGCACGGCAAGGCGCGGATCATCGACATCACGCCGGGCCGGATCTCGGCCGCGCTCGACGACGGGGCGATCCCGATCGTGGCCGGCTTCCAGGGCGTCTCGCAGACCACGAAGGACATCACCACACTGGGTCGCGGCGCCTCGGACACGACGGCGGTGGCGCTGGCGGCTGCGCTGGGCGCGGACTACTGCGAGATCTTCACCGACGTGGACGGCATCTTCACCGCGGATCCGCGGATCGTGCCCAGCGCGCAGCGGATACCACGGATCTCCTACGAGGAGATGCTGGAGATGGCGGCGTGCGGTGCCAAGGTCCTCATGCTGCGCTGCGTCGAGTACGCGCGCCGCTACAACATTCCGATCCACGTGCGCTCCTCGTTCAGCAACCGGGAGGGCACCTGGGTCACCAACGCCGACCAGGCAACGGCGGACGAAGCGAGGAAGGGCGAGACGATGGAGCAGGCGATCATCTCCGGCGTGGCGCAGGATCGCGGCGAGGCGAAGATCACCGTCGTCGGCGTGCCAGACAAGGTGGGCGAGGCCGCCAGGATCTTCCGCGCCATCGCCGAGGCCGGCATCAACATCGACATGATCGTGCAGAACATCTCGGCCGCCGCGACCGGCCGGACCGACATCTCCTTCACGCTGCCGAGGGAAGACGGTCACGCCGCGATGACTGAGCTCGGCCAGCTTCAGGACGAAGTCGGATTCGAGTCGCTGCTGTACGACGACCGGATCGGCAAGGTGTCGGTCATCGGCGCCGGCATGCGCTCGCATCCGGGCGTGAGCGCCAGGTTCTTCGGCGCGCTGGCCGAGGCGGGCGTCAATATCGAGATGATCTCGACGTCAGAGATCCGCATCTCGGTCGTGGTCGACGAGAACGACGTGGCGCAGGCCGTCGCCGCCGCGCACGAGGCGTTCGATCTTGGTGATGGCCGCGGGCAGGCCGTCGTGTACGCCGGGACCGGCCGGTGAGCCAGGCGAAGCGGCCCGTCCTGGCCATCGTCGGCGCGACGGGAGCGGTCGGGACCGTCATGCGCAGCGTGGTGTCGGAGCGCGCCGACATCTGGGGCGACGTCCGGCTGATCGCCTCGGCCCGGTCGGCGGGCCGGAGGCTCTCGGTCCGGGGCGCCGACGTCGCCGTGCAGGCGCTCGCCCCGGAAGTCTTCGACGGCGTCGACCTAGCCCTGTTTGACGTGCCGGACGAGGTGTCCGCGGAGTGGGCTCCAGTCGCTGCGGCCCGCGGCGCCGTCGTGATCGACAAGTCGGGCGCGTTCCGGATGGATCCGCAGGTCCCGCTCGTGGTGCCCGAGGTCAACCCCGACGCGGCCAGGAACCGGCCCAGGGGCATCGTCTCGGTGCCCAACTGCACCACGCTGTCGATGATCGTCGTGATCAACGCGCTGCACCGTGCGTTCAGGCTGCGGGAGCTGGTGGCCGCCTCGTACCAGGCCGCTTCCGGCGCGGGCCAGGCCGGGACCGACGCGCTGTACGACCAGCTGACCAAGGTGGCCGGGAACAGGACGCTTGGTCAGCGCCCGGGCGACATCCGCGCCGCGGTCGGCGACGGCGGCGTGTTCGGCGCGCCGCTGGCGATGAACGTGGTGCCCTGGGCGGGCTCGCTGCGCGACGAGGGCTGGTCGTCGGAGGAACTCAAGCTCCGCAACGAGACCCGCAAGATCCTCGGCATGCCGGACCTGAGGATCGCCGCGACGTGCGTGCGGGTTCCGGTCGTGGTGGGCCACTCGCTGGCGCTGCACGCGGTCTTCGACGGGCCGGTCACCCGCGAGCAGGCGCAAGACGTGCTGCGCCGGTCGCCAGGCCTGGTGCTGGTCGACGACCCGGCGAGCGGGAAATACCCGACGCCCGCCGACGTGGCCGGCACCGACCCGACCCTGGTGGGCCGCGTCCGGCAGAGCCTGGACGAGCCGCGCGCGCTCGACCTGTTCGTCTCCGGTGACAACCTCCGCAAGGGCGCGGCGCTCAACGCCGCCCAGATCGCCGAGCTGATCGCGCCCGAGCTCGGGCGCTGAGCAGCCGCCCGTCCGGGCGAAGATCTCTCCGTGCCCGTCGCGGTGCCCTTGACGCGGTGGCGGCGACCTCCGGCGAGCCAGGCCACGTAGCTGGACGCCGGCGCCGCGCTCCGGCAGGCTTAGCGGCTATGGACCGGACGTTCACGCTCGCCGAGGCCCGCGAGCTGATGCCCGAGATCCTGGCGAAGGCGGACGAGCTGATCGAGCTCAGGGCCAGCCTCGTCGAGGTCCAGGCTGCGCTGGCGGCGGGTAGCACCTCGCGGCTGGGCGGCCTGCCCGAGGCCAAGGGATACCAGGCCCGCCTCAGCGAGCTCGTCGGCTGGTACACCGCGGCCGGCCTCGAGGTGAAAGGGATCGCCCCGCTGCTCCTGGACTTTCCGTCCGAGCTGGCCGGCGAGCCGGTGCTGCTGTGCTGGCTAGAGGGCGAGCGCGAGCTCGGCTGGTATCACGCGCTGGAGTACGGATTCGCTGGCCGGCGTCGCATCGAGGCAGCGCGCGTCAGCTAATCAGGCACGAGGGGAACGCCGGCGTCCCGTCCCCTCGGCCCCGCGCCGGCGCGCAGCCAGTGCCTACTCGGTCGGCCGGCTGGCCGCCACGGCACGGCCCAGCTGACCGGCGTTGAGCTGGCGCATCACCCGGCGCCGCTCCGCTGCATCCAGCCGGTCGATGAACAGCTCGCCGCGCAGGTGGTCGGTCTCGTGCTGCAGACACCGCGCGAGCTCCCCGGTGCCTGTCACCGTGACCTCCTCCTGACGGAGATTCACGCCGGTCGCGACGGCACGCGCCGAGCGCGCGCGGGTAGCCGTGATGCCGGGAATGGACAGGCAGCCCTCGGGTCCGTCTTCGTTGCTGTCCAGCTCGACGATCCGTGGGTTGATCAGGTAGCCGAGGTGCCCATCGACGTTGTAGGAGAAGACCGCGAGGGTCGAGCCGATCTGGTTGGCCGCGAGGCCTGCTCGGCCGGGTTCCTGCACGGTGTCGAGCAGGTCCGCGACGAGGCCCGCTAGCCCGTCGTCAAACCGCGTGACCGGATCGCCCGGGGTCCGCAGGACCGGGTCACCGAGGATGCGGATCGGCCGAACGCTCATGCCGAGCCCACCGGGCTGGCCATGCGCGCCGGGCTCATCCGGGAATCAAAGCACACGAGCCTCCGGCCGGGCCAGCGGCACTCGGCACCGATATCGAGCATATGTTTGAATAACAGGGTGGGACAGCGCGCAACGACCCACCCGTGGCCAGGATTCCCGGCCGAGTGCCGGAGCCATCATCCCTGGCAGCCGGGCAGCGTGACCATTACCTGGGAGCCTTGTGATTGCCTCGCCGCCCGCCGCGCGCGGGGTGGGCACATCAAGGTCGCATGCAACGTCCCCGGCTGCGCCGAGGTCTGGTGGGCGCCGCGACATCAGCCGCCGGGGCACGACTGGCCCAAGGTTCTCGGTCACCATCATCCTGGTCACTAGCAGGCTTAACCATCCTTCCGTTCCTTCCGTCCTTCGGCGGCACCCCGTGATAGGCCATCCGCCCCGCGCTCGAGAAGCCACGTCCACGCCGTGGACCGGGATCGGACAGGTCAAAGCGTTGCGACTGCCGGCCGTCGCGACCCCGTCTCACGTCTTGACTGGCGCCACGGCAGCCAGCAACGTGGAGCGTCGGGCTACACCGCGACCAGGCAGGAGCGTGGCATGACGAACGAGGCCGGCGAGTACCCGCGGCTGCTCCACACGGTGCTCGACGCAACCGACGTCCGGCCGCTGGCCGAGTTCTACCGGCAGCTACTCGGGCTCGTCTATCGTCGGGGCGACGAGCCGCCCGGCGACGGCCACGCGGACGACGCCGACTGGCTGGTGCTCACCGACTCCGCTGGCGTCCGCAAGCTGGCGTTCCAGCAGGTCGACGAGCTACCCAGGGCTACCTGGCCACGGCCGGACGTGCCACAGCAGCTGCACCTGGACATGACGGTTCCCGACCGTGCCGCCCTGGACCGGCAGCGCGACCGGGCGCTCGCCCTGGGGGCCGAGCTGCGACTGGATCGCAGTGCCGATCTCGGTGAGCCCCTCTACGCGCTGGCAGACCCGGCGGGCCACACGTTCTGCATTTTTGTCAGGTAGTCACGGCGACGGGAGTTCGGGCACATGCACATCACCGCGGAGGATCGCTTCGCGATCCAGGATCTCTACGCGAGGTACTGCTACACAGTCGACCAGGGCGACGCCGAGGGCTGGGCGGACACCTTTACCGATGACGGCAAGCGGAGCTACGACGACAATCCTGGTGCGCCCGGCCGCGCGGGCCGAACGTTCACCGGCCGGGCCGCGCTCGTCGAGCTCCAGTCCGCTCCCCGTGCGCTGCGGGTCCGGCACTGGCACGGGTCGCCGGTGCTGACCGACAAGGGCGACTACCTCGAGAGCGTCGTCTACGGCATGGTCATCGATATCTCACAGGATCCGCCCGCGGTGATGGCCCACTTCACCTATACCGACGAGCTCGTGAAGCTTCCCGACGGCACCTGGCGGATGCGCTCCCGGGCCTCCGCACGTGACCTGCTCCGCCTCAACCCGACCGGCGTGACGAGCAGCTGAGTCGTCAGGCGGGCAGTCGGAGCTGCTCCGGGAGCGATGTTCGCACGTCAGACCGCCTGGTTCGGCACGAGGGCTCCGCGGGTAGTGGAGTTCGGGTCGACGCGTATGCGGGGGGCGGACCATGGATTCCGAAGAAAGCGCGCAGGCACAGACCTGGTACATGAAGGGGCGTCGCCTCAGCGAGCAGCCGCAACTCGTCCACGCCACCGTCCCGAGGGGCGACGGCGTCTTCGTCGCGCTGTGCGACGCCCAGGGCGTCGTCCCCATGGGCGGCCGCTTTGACCCAGCTGACGGCGCAGACTGCCAGCAATGCCGGAACCTCGCGGCCTGAACCGGCGATCCTCAGGCCGTCATGTGTCACCAGACGCGTGATGTGAGCCGCCCGACCTGACCCTCACCAGATATGGCGGTATGGGCGGGCTGGCAGTCGTGCGGTAGCCTGCCGACGGCGACTGGGCGGGCTTCGCCAGGGCTGTGCTGGAGGCGGTTGTGGGGTCGCGAGTCCTGCGCGGGGCTGCTGGGCTGGCCATCGTGCTGGCAGTGGGCGTGACGCTGTCAGCGTGCAGCAAGCCGCCACCGCCAGGTAGCGAGCCCGCGGCCCAGGTCATACCCCAGATACAGGCCGCTGCCAACGCGGCTACCAGCGTGCACGTGACAGGCTCGGTCACTCAGAAGGGCCAGACGACGACCATTGACGTCAGCTTCCTGGGCGACTCGGTCGCCGGTTACCTCGGCGCCTACGGCACAACGTTCTATGTGCTGTCGGAGGCCGGCAACAGCTACGTCAAGCTCAACGCCGCGTTCCTGGCGGTTGAAAAGGCGCCGGCGAGCTTGTGCGCAACGATCTGCGGCAAGTATGTGGAACTCTCCGACTCCGGCACCATCGAGATCGCCGAGTTGCTGAGCATGCAGCAGCTGGTCAAGGAGGTGTTCAACGCCAAGGCCATGAGCTCGGCCGCAAGCAGCGGCTGCGTCTTCTCGCCCGCCACCGTCCATGGCCAGTCGGTGCTGCAGTGCAGTCAAGGCGGTTACACCCTCGACGTGGCCGCTCAAGGCCAGCCGTACCTGCTCGACTGGACCGGTCCGCACGGCCAGCATCTGGTGTTCTCCGACTGGAACTCGGTCACGCTGCCAGCGCTTCCTCCGGCCAGCCAGGTGGTCAGCCTCAGCGACCTCGGCTGAGCGCGCACCAGCGGCGCGTGGCATGAGCAAGCCCGTCCCTCGTAGCGAGCAACGGGCCAGCTAACTTGCGTCTTTCCTGGTCGGGGTGGCCGGATTTGAACCGGCGGCCTCTTCGTCCCGAACTAGCTGCAGCACTGCGTGTTTGGGTGTCTTCCAGGTAGGACGGTGTGTTGTTGGTGGGTAGTTGCTGGCGTTTGCGAGGGCGTGTTGCTGTATTTCGGAGCTGTACGTTGCGCCGCATTAGCAGCCCGGGATGGAGTCGTTCGGATCGGTTCAAGCTGGACCAACGCCGGTGATCGGTCCGCCTTAGACGGTGCCGCACGGCGTTGAACTGCAACCCCAACTGCAACCCGCGAGCGTGCACGTAACGGGCACGACGCGCAGTTCGCGCTAGTCCGGCGATATCCGGTAGCCCGTCGGGTGCGGCGGCTCTTAGCATCGGCAGGTGATCTACCAGCACCCCCTGGCTTACCTGCTCGGCTTGCAAGGCGTTGCCCTGCTTCGCGCCTACAACGGCGAGTACGACCGCGAGTTCACCGAGGCCAGGATCGCCGAGATCGGCGCGATGCTTGACTGCGCCAGCGAGTTCGG
>JASHPF010000112.1 GCA_030038295.1 Streptosporangiaceae bacterium | reverse complement strand
GCGCCGGGTGTCGCCGAGGCGCGCGCCGAGCGGGTCAAGCTGCTGAGCCAGATCGACGACTACCTGCTGCCCCGGCTGCGGCAGTCGGGCGCTCCGATCCTGGTCGCGCTCGTCGGGTCGACCGGGGCCGGCAAGTCCACGCTGATGAACACGGTGGTCGGCAAGCAGGTCAGCGCCACCGGGATCAGGCGCCCGACCACGAACAGCCCGGTGCTCGCGTGCCATCCCGATGACATGCGCTGGTTCGCCGAGAACGTGTTCCTGCCCACGCTGCCGCGCGTGCGCCAGCAGGGCCTGGCCATGCCCGGCCGCGACGGGCTGCTGGTGCTCGCGGCCAGCGAGGGGATGCCGCAGGGCGTGGCCATCCTTGACACACCCGACATTGACTCGGTCGTCCAGGCGCACCATGACTTTGCACACCAGTTCCTCGACGCCTCGGACCTGTGGCTGTTCGTCACCACGGCGCGCCGGTACGCCGACGCCGCCGTCTGGGAGATGCTCAAGGACGCCCGCGACCGGGGTGCGGCGCTGGCGGTGGCGCTGTCGCGAGTGCCGTCCCCGGCCGCCGGGGAGTTGTCGGCGCACTTCGATGCCATGCTCGACGCCAACGGTCTGGGCGACGTGGACAGGTTCATCGTTCCCGAGACCACGGTCAGGGACGCGATGTTGCCGACGCACGTCGCCGCGCCGGTCCGGGACTGGCTGGCGGACACGGCGAGGCGGGAAGACCGGCGCGTGGCGGTGCTCACCCAGACCATGTCCGGGGTGCTGGACACGTTCCGCAATCGGGTACCCGCACTCGCCGATCAGGTGACCGAGCAGCTGGCGCTCCGGCGGGCGCTCGGCTGGGCGGTCGAGGAGGCCTATACCGCCGGCCTGGCCGAGATCGAGGATGCGACCAGGACCGGCTCCCTGCTGCAGGGCGAGGTGCTCGCCCGCTGGCAGGACTTCGCCGGCACCGGCGATCTGCTCAGGACCCTGCAGGTCCGGCGCGGCCGGGGCGCCCGGCAGAGGAAGCAGCACACCCCGGCCAGGGCGAGCGCGCTCAAGGACGCCCTGCAGGCGAGCATCGAGTCGGTGGTGGTGGCCGTGGCCGGCCGCGCTGCCGAGTCGGTCGTGGCCAGCTGGCAGGTGCGGCCCGCCGGGGCCAGCCTGCTCGGCGAGCTCGACGCGGCCAGCGGACCGGCCGGCGGCGAGCGGCTCCGGGAGACAGACTTTGTCGCGTCCGCGCTCGCCGACCTGGGACTGGCCAGTGGCACGGGTCTCGATCAGGACCGCCGGGACTCGGCGGCGCTGTCGCGGCCAACTGGCGGGCTGGCAGCTGCCGCGGGGGCCGCGGTCAGCGGCTGGCAGGCGCGCGTGCTGGACCTGGTCCGGGCGGAGAACGTCACCAAGCGCTCGATCGCGAGGGTCGTGTCGTTCGACGACGAGTCGCTCGCCCTCGTGCTGACCATCGCGTTGCTCGCGCCCGTACCGGCGCCCGCGGCCCCGGCCGCCGTGGACTCGTGGGGTGTTCGGTACGTCGACCAGGTTGACGACCCCGACGAAGACGTGCCGGAGGAGCCGGGAGCCGCGCCGCAGCGCCTGCTGTCATCGCTGTTCGGCGCCGCCCTGCTCCGGGATATGGGCAGCCGGATGCGGCAGGACCTGCGGGACCGGGTCGGGGTGCTGTTCCAGGCGGAAGCTCGCCGGTTCTTCGAGGTCATAGACTCTGCTGGCGTGCCAGAAGAGACCGCCGCCACCGAGCTGCTGCAGGCCGGCTACGCGCTTGAAGAAGCGCGATGAGCGCCACGCTGATGACGCAGATCGCCGACGGCGCCGACCGCGCCGAGTTGTCCGCGCGGCTGACCGCGCTCGACCGGATCACCGAGATCGGCGGCGCCCGCACCGGACCCGACGGCTTCAGCGAAGAGCTGCTGGCGCAGTCCGGCGACGTGCTGACCAGGGCGGGCCAGCGGCTGCGACTGTCCGGCAGTCACACCGTCGTGGCCCTCGCCGGGGGCACGGGTAGCGGTAAGTCGTCGCTCTTCAACCGGCTCTCCGGTGCGGACTTCTCCACCGTCGGCGTGACGAGGCCGGTGACCAGGGAGGCACACGCCTGCGTGTGGGGAGTGGCTGGCTCCGGGCCGCTGCTCGAGTGGCTGGGCGTGCCTCGCCGGTACCGCTACGCGAGGGCCAGCGCGCTCGGCGGCGGCGAGCAGTCCATGACCGGGCTGGTGCTGCTCGACCTGCCCGATCATGACTCCGTGGTCGGGCACGCCACCGATCTCGTGGAGAAGCTGGTCGGGCTGGCCGACCTGATGATCTGGGTTCTCGACCCGCAGAAGTACGCCGACGCGGCGGTCCATCGCCGGTTCCTGGTCCCGCTGGCCGGTCACTCCGAGGTCGTCGCCGTCGTGCTGAACCAGTGCGACCTGCTGACGCCGGGTCAGGTCGAGGACTGCGTCAACGACCTGCGCCGGCTGCTGGATGAGGAGGCCCTCGAGGAGGTGCCCATCCTCGTGACGTCCGCTAAGACCGGTGAAGGCATCGAGGAGCTGCGCAAGCTGCTGATCGAGGCGGTGACCGCGCGCCGGGCCGCGTCGGCTCGCATCGCGGCGGATGTGGACAAGGTCGTCGCGCGGTTCGAGCCCTATGGAGCGGCGGTATCCGACGCCACGGTCGGCCCGTTTGCCAGGCCAGATCCGCGGGCGGACGAGTTGCTGCCCGACAGCACCGAGCGAGAGGTCGGGATCGCGCTGGTGGAGGCGGCCGGCGCCCAGGCCATCGGCGAGTCGGTGCGCACCGCGCGAGAGCTGCGGGCCGCGGACTACGTGGGCTGGCCCGTCGGCTGGGTGGTGACGCGGCTCAGCAGCCCCGACCCGGCCCGCAAGATCAGGCTCGGCAGGCTGTGGGACCAGCTCCGAGAGGTGACTGCCGGACCGTCTGGCGCCCAGCAGGCCGAGATCGACAACACGCTGACCTGGGTAGCCGACAACCGCGTGCCGCCGCTGCCCAGGCCGTGGTCGCGAACGGTCCGGGCGGCGCTGCGGTCCAGGGCGGACGAGATCCCGGCCGCAGTCGGGAACGAGATCGGCGCGGCGCTGCCTGCAGGACCATCGGTAGACCCGTGGTGGCGCGCCATCGGCCTGCTGCAGGGTCTCTTGCTCGGCCTGGTGCTGGTCGGTTTCGCCTGGCTGGTCGCGCTGCTGGTGCTCGGCGTCGGCGGGGTCGGCTCCGGGATTCCGCGGCTGTTCGCCGACGCCAGGCTGCTGCCGGTCGCCGCCGCGATGATGGTGGTGGGGCTGGTCGGCGGCTGGCTCACCGCGCGGTTGTGCACGAGGGCCGTCAGCGAAGCGGCCGAGCGGGAGACCCAGGAGCTGCTCGAGGA
>JASHPF010000012.1 GCA_030038295.1 Streptosporangiaceae bacterium | reverse complement strand
GCAACCAGCGCCTCCCGGTCGTACCGGCCGCGGCGGAACAGGTAGTCGACCATCAGGATGCCGAACCACGGTGCCAGCCACACCACGATGTACAGCAGGAAGCCGGCGAAGTCGCTCGAGAACTTGCCGTGGAACAGGATGAAGTAGGTGATGACTGCCACCACGACGGTGTCGATGATGACCGCGCCCCACCGCTTGATCGGGATCCCGAGCGCCTGCAGCGTGACCCCCGAGGAGTACAGGTCGATGGTGTTGATGCAGAACAGCTGGATGATCGCGAAGATCAGGAACGGCACGACGAACCACGTCGGGAACGCCTGCGGTACGCCGATCTGGGTGATGCCAACGGTCTTGGTGGTTACGGTGAACGCGAAGATGCCGAGCAGTTCGAGCAGCAGCGACGGGACGCCGCCGCCGATCGTGGCCGCCCAGAACGTCCGCATCTTCGGGGTGTCGGAGGGCATGTACCTGGAGTAGTCGTTCCCGTTCTCGACCCAGCCGAGCCCGCCGACCGAGATGATCAGCACCAGCGCGGTCGTCCAGACGGCCCAGGAGGCGCCGGCAACGTGGAAGTGCGACAGGTGCAGTCGCTGGAAGATGAACACGCCCAGGACGACGGTCAGCACGATGAACACGTACGCCAGCCAGCGCAGCAGCTTCGAGATCGTCGCGTGGCCGAACAGCGGCATCAGCATCTGAATCGCGGACGCCACGATGATCAGCACGATCTTGGCCGGGGTGCCGAGGGTGTTGCCGTAGTGGAGGAACAGCAGGATCACCGTCGCAACGACGAAGTACACGCCCTCGATCTCGAAGCCAACCTGAGTGACCCAGTTGAACAGACCCACCGACCGGTTCGCGTTCTTGCCGAACGGCGCCCGGCTGATCATGAATGCTGTCGTCCCCGTCAGCGGACCCTGAATGCTCGCGAAGCCAAGCAACGCGTAGAACAGGTTGCCCACGACCACGCAGACGACCGCCTGCCACACCGAGAGGCCGAACAGCATGATCAGCGTGCCGTAGAAGAAAAACTCCACGTTGAACACGGCGCCCGCCCACAGCCAGCCAAGTCCGCTCGGCCGCTGTTTCCGCTCATCCTCCGGGATGAGGTCGATGCCGCGCTGTTCTATCTTGAACGCTGCATATCGCTGGCCCGGGACCGCGGCGGCAGGCGCAGCCGCGGGAACGCCCGGCGAAGTATCTCTGGCCATGAGGTTCTCCTTCCTCCACGTTCTGGTAGCAACTGCGGTTAGACGTGACACTTGTAGACCGAAGCACCTGGCGGGCTGCCGTCACAGTGACCTCCGGCCGCCGCATTGGTGACTTTAGGCACTTGGTGGCCCGGTCGCACCCATCATCGCTGCACTCCCGTGAACAGCACTGCAACGCGCTCATGCGGTCCGACCATGCCGCGGCTGCAAAGCTCGATCAGCCCGGCGAGCCCGGCGGTGCCGGTCGGGTCCGCGTGGTAGCCGGCCTCGTTGCCGAGAACGTGAGCCGTCGCGATCTGGTCCTCCGACGCCACGACGGGCTCCCCGCCGCTGCGCAGCATGCCCTCGACCACCGCACGCCAGTCGTAGGTCTCGTCGTCGAGGATGCCGGTGGCGAGGCTCTTGGGCTCGGTCTCCCACGGCCACATGTAGGCGGAGCGGTGTCGGGCGGCTGCAGACATGGCAGCCTGCAGGTCGGCCGGCCTGGGGCGCGCGGGCAACCCGGCCCGCACGAGGTGGTAGGCGCGCTCAAGCGGGTGCGCGCCCTGTGTCTGGACTGTGTGCACGCGGGGCACTCCGGACACGACCCCGAGCGCGGCTGCTTCCTCGAACGCCCTGATGCAGGCGGTGGCGAGCGCGCCGCCACCCACCTGGACGACCAGGTGATCCAGCTCCTGGCCCGCGCTGGCGAGGCCGGTGACTATTTCGTAGCCGAGCGTCTGGCCGCCCTCGATGGCCATCCCGTTCAGGTTCCCCTGGCAGGTCAGCGGCAGAGCCCCGGCCGCCAGCTCCCCCATCAGCCGGTGGTAGGTGGGGTCGCCAGGCTGATCAGGCAGCCGCGGGCAGGTCGTGACGTGCGCGCCCAGCTGCTCCAGGCGCGTCACGATGCCGCGGTCGGCGTCGACCGGGACGTACACCTGCAGTGCCCAGTCGCCGGCGCTGGCCAGTACCGCAGCCGCCAGCGCGGCGTTACCGCAGCTGGCGATCGCCAGGTCCGGCCGCCGCGCCGGGTCCGTGAGCCCCATCCGTTCGGCCACGGCTAGGTGCAGCAGCACCCCCATGAGATGGCGGGCCTTGTGCGAGCCCGCCACGTTGCCGGTCTCGTCCTTGACCCAGACGCCGCCCGGCTCGGTGAAGCCGAGCCTGGCGCTGAGCGCCGCGTCGCGCCGCAACGGCGTGCAACCGAACCCGTGACCGTCTAGCCGCGCGACTCGTGCGTCCAGCGCGCGCACGAGCGCGCAGAATTCCTCGTCCGGCATCCCGGCCGCGGTTGCGCGATGATAGCTGTTCAGCAGCCCGCGATAGCGCAGGAACGGGTTGTCGGGCGGGCCTACCGGGTCCGGGAATCGCACCGTGCGAAGGTCAAGCGTCCGAACCAGCACGTGGTCGACGTCGTCGTGCCCGGCGTTGCGGCAGCGGAAGGGGAACGGCTCCGAACCAGGCGGGACACTGCCGCATCCCGCGCAGGCAATCGTGCTCAAGGCCCCGGTCACGGACTCACCCCGGTCCGGCCGTTGAACTCGCCGATCATCTCGTCCCACGCGGGCGGCAGCGCGCGCAGCCCGGTCCAGAACGACTGGTCCCAGCGGGCGGTGAACGCGCCGACCGGCACGCTCTGCTGCTCCACCCACGTGTAGTAACCGAGGTCGAAAATCCGCCGCCGGTCCGCTCGGGTCGTCTCCAGCAGGTTGCCGGTGCCCGCCGCCAGCATCCACCGGCCGAATTCCTCCGCCGCGGCGACCTCGTCGAAGCCGCCAGGGAAGTCGCGGGCCAGGATCCGCGTGCGCTCGCTCTCGTACATGCTGGCTCCGTCTGTCGCGACGGTGACGATCACATCGTCGGGTCCGAGCTCCAGGTACGCCGCGATCTTCACGCTTGCCACGATGTTGCAGATGCTCGACAGCCCGAACAGTGGCAGCGCCGACATCTCTTTCTCGCTGACACCGCGCCGGCTTCCCAGGTACGCCAGGCCAGCCGGAGCGGCCAGCACCAGCGACAGGTGGTCGGTCGCCCGGTCAGACACGGCGACCACGAAGTCGGTGTTGGCGACGTTGTGGATCAGCGGGATGTGCTTGTCGCCGATGCCCTGGATGTTGTGCTCGCCGTAGCCGTTCCTGAGCATCGTCGGGCACTGCTCAGCCTCGACGGCGGCGATCGCCGAGCCGTAGGTCTCCTTGAGGTAGTCCCCTGCGCCCAGCGTGCCGGCCGAGCCCGACGCCGAGACGAACGCGCGGAGCCTCAGCTCGGGCCTGGCCCGCTGCATCCGCTCGAACACGGCACCCAGGGCCCGGCCCGTGGTCTGGTAGTGCACGAGATGATTGCCGAACTCCGCGAACTGGTTGAAGATCACGTTGCTCGGATCGGCGGACAGCTCCGCGCACTTGTCGTAGATCTCCTTGACGTTGCTCTCCGTTCCCGGCGTCCGGATGATGTCCGATGGATCGGTGACCCAGCCGTCGAGCCAGTCGAATCGCTCCTGGCTCATGCCTGCTGGCAGGACGGCGACCCCCCGGCTGCCCATCAGCCGGGAGATCGCCACGCCACCCCGGCAGTAGTTGCCGGTGGATGGCCAGACGGCGCGGTGCCTGGTGGGGTCGAATTGGCCGGTGATGATCCGCGGCGCCAGGCAGCCGTAGGCGGCCAGCACCTTGTGCGAGGCGATCATCGGAAACCTGGCTCCGATGGCGACCACGATCTTCGCGTCGACGCCGGTCAGTTCCTTGCCCAGCACGACGTGGCCGGGGACGTCGGCCTGACTCGCGCGATCCGCCCCGTTGTACCAGTGCACTCGGAACAAGTTGAGTGGGTGGGCCTCGTCCGGCTTCACCCCCGCCAGCGCGGCGCGTGTCTCGCCGGGAATGCTGGCGGGGTCGGCGAGCTGCGCGAACGTCGGCAGCAGGACCCGGGTCTCCCGAAACCTCGCCACCGTCCGGTCGTAGACCGCGCGGTCCACGATGTGCTGTTCGAGCCCCAGCGTCGGCATCTGTCCACCTCTCACCCCTGCGCTCCGGCGGCCACCCTGGCCGTCGCGAGCGCGGCATCCTCTCTCCTACTCCACGCCCTCGGCCAGCATCGCTTCCGCGACCCGGCAGAACCCCGCAATATTCGCGCCTGCCACGTAGTTGCCCGCGCGACCGTACTCCTCGGCTGCCGTGCTGACCTGCTCGTGCACCGACTTCATGATCGAGCGAAGCTGCTCGTCCACGACCCGGCGGGCCCAGTGCATGCGTTCGCTGTCTTGCGCCATCTCCAGCCCCGATACCGCCACTCCTCCGGCGTTCGCGGCCTTGCCCGGCGCATAGAGGATGCCCGCGGTCAGGAACAGCTCGACGCCCTCAGGGGTGGTCGGCATGTTAGCGCCCTCCACGACCGCGGTGACCTCGTTGCCGAGCAGGCTCTTGGCGTCCGTCGCGGAGATCTCGTTCTGGGTTGCCGAGGGGAACGCGCAGTCGGCCGGCACCTCCCAGAGCGGGTTGTGCTCCCCAGCCTCGGCGGGCGCGTACGTGACCCCGGGGAAGCGCTCGGCGTACTCACGGATACGACCGCGGCGGACATTCTTGAGTTCCTTGACCCACTCGAGCTTCTCGCGGTCGATTCCTGCGGGATCGTGAATAAAGCCGCTGGAGTCCGACAGGGTGACCGGCAGGGCACCCTCGTCGATGAGCTTCTCGACGGTGTACTGCGCGACGTTCCCGCTGCCTGACACCAGGCAGGTCTTGCCCGCGATGGAGTCCCCTCGGGTGGCGAGCATCTCGTCGGCGAAGTACACGGCGCCGTAACCGGTCGCCTCCGGCCGGATCAGCGAGCCGCCCCAGTCGTAGCCCTTGCCGGTGAGCACGCCGCTGAACTCGTTGGTGATCCGCTTGTACTGGCCGAACAGGTATCCGATCTCCCTGGAGCCCACCCCGATGTCGCCGGCCGGTACGTCGGTGAACTGACCTATGTGCCGGTAGAGGCCCGTCATGAATGACTGGCAGAACCGCCGCACCTCGGCGTCGCTCTTTCCCTTCGGGTCGAAGTCCGAGCCGCCTTTGCCGCCGCCCATCGGCAGCGTCGTGAGGGCGTTCTTGAACACCTGCTCGAAGGCGAGAAACTTCAGTAAGCCGAGGCGCACGGTCGGGTGGAACCGCAGGCCTCCCTTATACGGTCCTATCGCACTGTTCATCTGCACTCGGATGCCCCGGTTGATCTGGACCTCGCCAGCGTCATCGACCCATGGGACCCGGAACATGATGACCCGCTCCGGCTCCGCCATTCGCTGGAGCAGCTTTCCGTCCCGATACTCGGGGTGCCGCTCGAGGACGGGACCGAGGCATCCGTAGGCCTCGGTGACCGCCTGGAGGAACTCGGGCTCGCCGGGATTGGCCGCCGCGATCTGCTCGATCACGTCTTGCACGTAGCTGTTCACTTTTGCGTTCCCTTCACTTCGTTCTCGTTGCGCATTCGCTGCTGCGGCCGGCTCGCGCGCGCGCAGTCCGGGACGGCTGCGCCGGTGCCCGGATCACAGCGCCGTGACCAGCGCGTCGATCGCGGCCGCGGCCGCGCGCAGGTTCTCGGCCGAGTTCGCGTACGAGAGCCTCAGGTAGCCCTCGCCGTTGCTGCCGAACGCTGTGCCGGGCAGGACCGCAACTCCGGCCTCGTTCATCAACCGCGCCTGCAAGTCGGCAGCAGGCAGGCCGATCTCAGCGACCCTGGGGAAGACGTAGAAGGCGCCGTGCGGGAGCTGGCACGAGACGCCAGGGATCTTGTTCAGCAGGTCCACCATGAGGTCGCGGCGCTCGCGAAATTCGGCCACCATCCGTTCCACCGGCTCCCACGGGCCGTCCAGTGCGGACCTTGCGGCGTGCTGGCTGAAGGCGGACGTGCAGGACACCGAGTTGATAATGAGCCGGGTCACCGGCTCGACCAACGGCTGCGGCAGCACGCCGAAGCCGAGCCGCCAGCCGGTCATCGCGAACGTCTTCGACCAGCCGTCGAGCAGGATCGTCCGCTCGGACATCCCGTCTACGTCCAGCACGCTCGCGTGGCGGCCGTCGTACCGGATCGCCCAGTACACCTCGTCCGACAGCACGGTCAGGTCGTGGGAGATCGCGATCTCCGCTATCGCCTCGCAGTCGGTCTTGCTCAGCGCGCTTCCGCACGGGTTGTGCGGCGAGTTCAGGATCAGCAGCCGGGTCCGGGGCGTGATGAGCCGTTCGAGTTCGGCGGGATCGATCCGGAACTCGTTCTCCTCCCGCAGCGGCAGCGGCACCGGCTTCGCGCCAGTGAACGCGGCGATCGACTCGTACATGGGGAACGCCGGATCGGGATAGATGACCTCGTCGCCGTCCTCGCACAGCGCCTGCATCACGAAGAACATCACCGGCTTGGCTCCCGGCGTGATCACCACGCGATCCGGACTCGTGCGCAGCCGACCCCAGCGCTCGAGAAAGGCGACCACAGACTCCCGCAGTTCCGGGATGCCAGGGGCCGGTACATAGTGCGTATAGCCCGCGCGCAGCGCCTCGACGGCCGCCTCGACGACGTGCGGAGGCGTCGAAAAGTCCGGTTCCCCGATCTCCAGATGAATGATGGTGCGGCCCTGCGCCTCGAGCGCCTTGGCCTGAGCGAGGACGTCGAACGCGGACTCCGTGCCGAGCCGCGACATCGCCTTCGCGAGTTCTATCGTCATGACCAATCTCCTATTTCGAGAGCGGATGTCGCGGCCATTGGCTATGGTCCTGCGCACCGGAGGCCAAAGGTCCCCTGCGAGCTGGCCGGGCTAGCCCGCTGCCACCTCCAGCGGCGTCTTGGCGAATTTCACCGTGTCGATCAGGCCGAGATCGGTGATCCTCAGCTCGGGGATCACCGAAAGCGCCAGGAACGACATGGCCATCAGCGGGGCCGGAAGCGTCACGCCGAGGTCCGCCTCGGCTACCTGCTCGAGACGTTCCGCCTGGGCTGCTACGTCTTCGGCAGGCTGATCCGATACGAGTCCGCCGATCGGGAGCGGAAGCTCGGCAAGCACCCGGCCGCCCGCGACGGCTACCTGTCCCCCGCCGAGTGTTGCCAGCCGGTTGGCCGCCACCGCCATGTCGGCGTCGTCAACCCCGAGGACGACGAGGTTGTGCGCGTCATGCGCGTGCGTGGAGGCCAGCGCACCGCGGCGCAGGCCGAACCCGGTCGCGAACCCGAGGCCGATTCGCCCGGTGTCATGATGGCGCTCGATCACGGCGACCTTGGCCAGGTCCCTGGCCGGATCGGCAACGGCGGATCCCGCCGAGACACTGGCCGTTCTGACCAGACTCCTCGTGACGATGGTGCCGGACGCCATGCCGATCACCCGGACCTGACCCTGTGCTGCGATGTCGAAGTCAGCGGGTGTGAGCGTGCGGACGTGCACGCTACCGCGCATCCAGTCCGGCACGTGGGCCGTCGGCACAGCGAGGGCGCGGCCGTTCTCGGCGACAAGCCGCCCGCGCTTGTAGACCCGGATCGGGGCGAACCGCTCCAGGTCCTCGACGGCCAGGATGTCGGCCAGATAGCCGGGCCCGATCGCGCCGTGGTCGGTGAGCCGATGCCAGCGCGCGGCGTGCAGCGTCGCCATCGTGACGGCGTCGGCGGCGGGGCAGCCGACCGCGACCGCGCGGCGGACCACCCGGTTCATGTGACCCTCGCGCATCAGGAGGTGCGGTTCGCAGTCGTCGGTGCACAGCATGCAATTCGCCGGGCCGTACCGGATGACCAGCGGTATCAGGGCTTCGACGTCGCGGGTCGCAGAGCCCTCCCTGATCATGATCTGCATGCCTAGCCGCCGCTTCTCCAGCGCCTCGTCGAGCGTGGTGCACTCGTGGTCGCTGCCGACACCTGCCGCCAGGTAGGCGCACAGGTCCTTGCCGGTCAGCCGGGGAGCGTGGCCATCGATGTGCCGTCCGGCCGCGCGCACGACCTCGATCTTGGCGAGCACCGCCGGATCACCGCTCACGACGCCAGGGAAGTCCATCAGCTCGGCGAGGCCGAGAGCACGGGGCTCGCTGGCCAGCAGCTCGGCGATGTCCGCTGCGCCGAGCGTGAACGCGCTGGACTCGAACGGTCCGGCCGGCACGCAGGAGGGCATCATCATGTAGTAGTCCAGTGGCATCTGCCCGGCAGAGGCCAGCAGCGCGCGGACTCCGTTAATGCCGAACACGTTGGCGATCTCGTGCGGATCAAGGACCACGGTTGTCGTGCCGGCGGGCAGCGCGGCGCGGGCAAACTGGTCGACCATGAGCTTGGTCGACTCGATGTGCATGTGGGCGTCGATGAAGCCGGGCAGCAAGATAAGACCGGTGACGTCGACTTCCGTACGTCCCTCATAACGGCCGAGCCCGGCCACGTACTCGCCCGCCACGGCAACATCGGCCTGCAGCAGCTCACCGGTGAAGACCGACAGCACCCGGCCGCCGCGCAGGACCAGGTCGGCCGGCCGGTCGCCGGCGGCCACCGCGATCCGGTGCGCCAGCTGCGCCGACGCGCTCTTGCTGACCGGCTGGTCAGCAGGGAACAACGAATCCGTCATCGTTACTCCTCCCGAACACGGTCCGGCCGCGCCGCCGCGGCAGGCGGCGGCTGCGGTGTACCAGTTACCAGCCCCTGCCGCCAGGTCAGCACGGCCTCGAGCACGCCGCCGCCGACCGCGAGGGCCTTGTCGGATATCTCCTGCCAGTCGGTGTCGGCCCGCGGGTCCACGTCACCGACCTTGAGACCGCCGGGCACCATCGTGCCGTCCGCCACCAGCCCCCGGACCACGCCTGCGAATGGCGAGCGAACCTCCCGTCCGCCGACCGTGCCGAGCACGGCTCCGGCCTCGACCAGGTCGCCTATGCACGCCTGCCAGCGCGCGGCACCCTCGGCGGGAGCGCGCAGCACCCGCTCCGCGCCGTGCCCGCCTACCTCGCCCGGCGTCCCGGTATCCGGGGCCGCCGAGCCGGACCAGAGCACCCGGCCCAGACGCGGGCCGCGCATGGTCTCCACTACCGCGTGCGCGTCGAGGCCTGCGGTGTGACCGGGGCCGAGCGCCACGACCAGGGGGGCGTCGTCGATAGTCGTGTCGAGAGTTCGCTTGGCCATCCGCGCGTCCACGACTACCTGCGCAGGAAGATCCGGAAGCCCTGGTGAGATGACCACCGGGACGAGTCCCTGCCGGGCCAGGTCGATGGCCTCGGGCACGGTCGCCCGGACGCCAACCATGCCCTCGACGTCGACGCGCCCGTCGGCGACCGCCGACGACAGCGCGACCCGACGGCGCACGGTCAGCGGGTGCTCCAGTTCGCAGACGACCACCGGGAAGCCTGCCCTGGTGAGCCGCCAGGCCACGCCGGTCGCCAGGTCACCACCACCGCGCAGTAGCACCAGCGTGTCCGCGCCGCCGGCCTGCCCGCGCTGGCCCGGTGACCGGCGGGTCGAATCGGTGCCGCGGTGCAGTGCCACGACCTCGGCGAGGATCGACAGCGCGATTTCGCGCGGCGTCTCAGCCGCGAGTTCCAGGCCGATCGGGGTCCGCACCCGGTCCAGGTCGCTGGCCGGGACGCCGCGCGCGAGCAACCGTGCTCGGGTGGTCTGCCAGCGCCGGCTGCTGCCGATGACGCCCACTGATCGCATCCCGGCCGCGAGCAGCTTCGGCACCACGTCAAGATCCACCAGCATGCTCCGGGCCACCACGACCGCGTGTGTCTGGTCAGCCCGCACCGCCGCGATCGCGTCGGCGACCGGACCCGCGATCCGGATGTCGGCGTCTGGCAGCCGGTCCCTGGTGACCATCTCGGGGCGATCGTCGGTGGCCACCACGCGGAGCCCGAGCCAGTGCGCGAGCGACGCCACCTCGCGGCCGACGTGTCCGCAGCCGACGACCAGCACGGTTGGGTCCGGCACGCACGGCTCCACGTAGACGGTTACCTCACCGCCGCACACGCCGGGATCGCCGCTGCCGGGGTCGAGCAGCTCATAGTGCAGTAGCCGGGTCCGGCCGTCGGCCAGTGCCAGGCGCGCCTCGGCGACGACCCTGGCTTCCATCTCGCCGCCGCCGACGCTGCCGGAGTACCGGCCATCTGCCCACACCAGCATCTTCGATCCGGCGTGCCGGGGCACTGACCGCTTGGTTTCCACCACCGTGGCGAGGGCGACCGGCTCTCTCGCCTCGACCGCTGCCAGGAGCTCCGGTAGGAGTACGTCGTTGCCATGTGCCGACATCAGCCTGCCTGCTCCCGCAGCGCAGCCCAGACGCGCTCCGGCGTCAGCGGAATGACGGTGATGGCGGCACCGGTCGCGTCCAGGACCGCGTTCCGGACCGCGGGCGCCACACCGTCCAGCGGGATCTCGCCGATGGCCTTCGCCCCGAACGGGCCGGTCGCTTCCATCGTCTCCACGAGCATGACCTGCATAGGCGGAGTGTCATCGGCTCGGTAGATCCAGTACGGACCGAGCCTGTCGTTCACCGGACGGCCCGCCTCGTCCAGTACCACTTCCTCGGTGAGCGCGTAGCCGAGCGCCTGCAGCAGGCCACCCTCCACCTGCCCGCTCGCGGTGACCGGGTTGATGGCGACCCCGCAGTCGACCGCCATGACCAGCCTCGTGACGGTGACCTGGCCGGTGGCCGTGTCCACCTCGACCTCAGCGCCCTGGGCGGCGAATACCGGCGGCGAATCGGCCGCCACATACGACCCCGTTCCCATGATCTGTTCCTGGTCTCTCGCGTGCAGCGCATCCAGGGCCAGGTCCGCCAGGCAGACCGACCGCCCATCGGGCGCCCACGCACGTCGCTCGTGCAGCGCGATGGCATCCGGATCGGACTGGCCGAGCATCAGCGCCGCCCGCGCGGTGATCCGGCAGCGCACCGCCTCGGCAGCCTTCTTCACCGCCATACCGGAGATGTAGGTCGTACTGGATGCGTACGCGCCGACGTCGAACGGCGTCACGTCGGTATCGGCTGCGTAGACGATGATGTCGTCGACCGGTACGCCCAGTACCTCGGCCGCGATCTGCGCGAGCACCGTATCCGCACCGGTACCAAGATCAGTGGCGCCGATCAGCATGTTGAACGACCCGTCGTCGTTCATCTTGATCGAGCACGCGCCCATGTCCACGCCGGGTATCCCGGACCCGGACATGCACAGGGCAAACCCGATGCCGCGCCGCACTTGCGGCCGGCCGGCAGGCGCGCGCCAGCCGGGGTCGCGGCGACGCTCCCACCCGATGGCCTGCAGGACCTGAGCGACGCACTCCTGCGTTCCGCAGCTGGTGACCCGAGGCAGGTCTTCGTCGGCAATGTCCGCCACGCCGCCGCGCTCGCCGAGGCGCGGCACGATGTCGAGTGGGTCACCCGCGCCGACCCAGTTCCTGCGGCGGAACTCGACCGGGTCGAGGCCAAGCGCCGTGGCGATGTCGTCCATGTGCGACTCGAGCGCGAAGTGCGCCTGCGGTGCACCGTAGCCGCGGAAGGCACCCGCCACCGGGCCGTTGGTGTACGCCACGTCGCAGCTGAACCGTTTCGCCGGGCAGTTGTAGGAGGACAGGCCGCGGGTGCCCGTCACCGACTGCACGGTGAATCCGTGCGCGCCATAAGGACCGGTGTTAGCGACCACGCGCATGTCCTGGGCCACCAGCATGCCGTCAGAGCGAACGCCAGTCCGGAACGTGATCGTCTGCGCGTGCCGCGTGCGTGCCGCCGCGAACTCTTCTTCCCGGCTGAGCTGGAGCCGGACCGGACGGCGCGTGGCGAGCACCAGATGGCCGACGATGTCCTCGATCAGCATCTCCTGCTTGCCGCCGAAACCGCCGCCGATCCGCGGCTTGATCACGCGGATCCGCTTCACTGGCAGTCCGAGCAGCGGCGCCACCATGCGGCGCACATGAAACGGGACCTGAGTGGAGGTGCGGAGCACGAGCCGCTCGTCCTCGTCGAGCCAGCCGATCGTCACGTGCGGCTCGATCGAACAGTGCTGGACTCGCTGCACGTGGAAAGTTTCCTCGAAGACGTGATCGGCGGCCGCCATGGCCGACTCGATGTCCGCGACGGTCGCGCCCTCGATGTGACAACTGATGTTGTGAGCCGCATCGCGCACGCCCACGCTGTCGTCCTCGTCGTGAATCACCGGCGCGCCCGGCGCCAGTGCCTGCGTCTCGTCGAATACCGCGGGGAGGACCTCGTAGGTCACCTTGATCCGCCGGCACGCCTCGGCGGCGATCTGCTCGGTGTCAGCGGCTACCGCGGCCACCCGGTCGCCGACGTGCCGCACCTTGTCGTCGAAGCTCACCTGATCCCACGGATAGGGGTTGGGCCAGGACTGGCCGCCCGAGGCGTACTTGACCCGCGGGGTGTTGCCGCTGTGCACCACCGCGCGCACGCCCGGCAGCTGCCGGGCCTGCGAATCGTCGATCGCCACAATGCGGGCATGGGCGTGCGGACTGCGCAGCACCTTCGCGTGCAGCATGCCGCGCATCTCCACGTCATCAGTGAACGCGGCGTTGCCCTTCACCAGCCGTAGGGCGTCGATCTTGTGCTCCGGCCTGCCGACGACGGCAGTGCTCGCGATGTCGGCTAGGGCGACGAGACGCGGCGTGGCCGGCGACGCCTGCTCCGCCGGGCCCGCCAGCCCGTTATCACTGGCCGGGCGCCGGGCTGCCAGGCCCGCGTCGCGCGCTCGCTCGAACCCGCTGCCGGGCGCCGCGTCCGGATCGGTCAGGCGCGGGATTACCAGCGCCTCCATCGGTGGGGGCTTTGCCCCGCGCAGCGCCGCGGCGGCCCGCTGCACCGCGTCGACCACCTTGACGTAGCCGGTCTCGCGGTCGAGTACTCCCGACAGCGCGTCCCGGATCTCCGACTCCGACGGGTCGTCATTGCGCTTCAGCAGCGCCTCGATCGCCAGGACTAGCGCGCCAGCCGAGTAGCCGGACTGCAGCGCCCCGGTGTCCACGAGTGCCTCCTGGATCGGATGGAGCGTGCCCACTGCCGTGTTGAGGTGCTCGACCGTCGTCACGTCGTGCCCCCCGGCCTGAGCCGCGAGCAGTACATCCGCGGCTATCGGCTGGCCGTCGACCAGGACGGCCGCCGCGCCGGTCTCGCCGGTGTCGGACCCGTAGCGAACGCTGAAGCAGCCCTCGCTGCGCAGCACTGCCAGCAGCGAATCCCCGGGAGCGCAGTCAAGGTGTCTGTCGACGCCGTTGAGGGTGAGATGAATGCGCATCACGTGATCGCCTCCACTGCGCGCCGCGCGAGCGTGGCGGCCAGGGCTCGGCGGTACGTTGACGAGCCGCGGAAGTCGCCGGGCGGGTCGAGCCGCGCTGCCCAGGCGGCTCCGTCCGCGCCAGACCGGATCATTGCCGACCTGTTCAGCACCGGCGTCGCAGCGACTCCGCTCAGCGCCAGCCACACGCCGCCCGCCGCCCGCCGCGCCACCGCGCACACGATCGGTCTGTCGGCGGGCGTGCGGGCGGTGCGGGCCGCGGCGATGCTGCCGCCACCCGCCAGGCACACGCGGGTGATGATCGCGCCCCGCAGCGATCGGCGATCCGCCAGCAGCTCATCGAGCCCGATGTCCTTCATGCCAGTTGCCTGCGCCAGCGTCACCGTGGCATCGCAGACGAGCAAGGTGGCCAGGAACTCGCTCTCCCAGTCGCCGCTCGCGACGCAGCCGCCGACCGTCGCGGCAGCCCGCAGCGTACTCGGCGCTTCGCGGCGGGCCGCGTCCCTGACCTCGGCGGGCATGACCTTCTCATCGGCGATCTGCTGCAGCGTTGCCGTCGCGCCGAGCGAGTATCCGGTGGGGGTCGCCTCGATCCGGTCGAGGCCTAGTCCCTGCAGGTCGACGATTTCCACCGGGCCGCTAGACCGAGACAGTGCGGCGTTCACCTTGGTGCCGCCGCCGATCAGGACCGCGCCGTCGCGGTGCGCGAGAGCGAGCGCACCGTCGAGAGCGAGTGGCCGCCAGTAGGCCGACACGGTGCTCATAAACAGACGCTGATGTGCACCGCGATCACCAGCCTAGAGGCGAAGGTCCTGCAGGTCACCGCGAACGGTTCGGCGTGCGCGACCGACTCGAGGGGCGCCGTCCGTGACGATTTTCTGCCTGCGCCAGAAAGACCGTTAGCACCGTGGCTGGATGACCTTCGACCCTGGAGCGGGGCACAAAGACTGGCCAGCATCGGTTCCCGAAGCGCGAGCGTGAGGGCGGCCGGGATCATGCCAGTCGAGACAGGTCAGGCGATCGTGGTTGACCGGCTGACCAAGCATTTCGGCAGCTTGACCGCCCTGGACAAGGTCAGCTTCGAGGTGGGCACCGGAACGGTCTTCGGGCTGCTCGGGCCGAATGGCGCGGGAAAGACCACCGCGATCAGGATCCTCACGACGCTGCTGCAGCCAGATGGCGGCCGGGCCAGCGTGCTTGGCCTGGACGTCGTGCGGGACGCTGCGGCGGTCCGTTATCAGATCGGCCTGGCCGGCCAGTACGCCACCGTTGATGAGCACCTGACCGGCCGGGAGAACCTCCGGTTGATAGGCCGGCTGGCTCAGCTGCGCCGCGCCGACTTCCGGGCTCAGGCCGATGCGCTGCTGACCAGGTTCGGCCTGGCGGATGCCGCCTCTCGGCCGGTGCGAACCTATTCCGGCGGGATGCGTCGCCGGCTGGACGTCGCGGCCGCGCTGGTGGCCAGACCGCCGGTGCTGTTCCTCGACGAGCCGACCACCGGCCTGGACCTGCCGAGCCGTAACGAGTTGTGGGTCGTGATCAGGGACCTCGTCGCCGACGGCACGACCGTGGTGCTGACCACGCAGTACCTCGAAGAGGCGGACCGGCTCACCGACCGCCTTGCGGTTGTCGACGGCGGCAAGCTGATCGCCGACGACACCGCTGCCTCGCTGAAGAGCCGCTTGGGCAACTCGGTGGTCGAGATCGGGATGGCCGATGAGCCGTCTGCCGCGGCCGCGGCCGCTCTGCTGGCGCAGCGACGCGGACCCCGGCCGGAACGAGACAGCAACCGCATCAGGCTGACCTCGAACGACAGTTCCGCCGTCCTCATCGACGCGCTGCACGCGCTGGACCTCAGCGGACTCCGGCCGACTGCCGTCCAGGTCCGCGAGCCCAGTCTCGACGATGTGTTCCTGTTGCTCACCGGCCACCATGCGGAGGATTCCGTGTCCGCGGCGGCGGACACGATATCCGTCGGGAGCGCGGCATGAGCGCGGCGCCGGCCGCGCTGCGGCGGCCTTCGCGGGAGAATCTGCTCAGCCCGGCCAGGGACGTTTTGGCGGTCGCCGGACGGAACCTGAATGTCATCCGCCGTACCCCGAGGCTGCTGGCCTTCTCCACCATTCAGCCGCTGGTGTTCCTCGTGCTGTTCCGTTACGTGTTCGCCGGGGTGGCGGCGAAGACGCTGCCCGGGATCCCCTACGTCGACTACCTGATGCCAGGCATCTTCGTTCAGGTCACCGTATTCGGCGCCATGAATACTGCCATCGG
Source organism: Streptosporangiaceae bacterium (assembly GCA_030038295.1). Lineage (GTDB taxonomy): Bacteria > Actinomycetota > Actinomycetes > Streptosporangiales > Streptosporangiaceae > JAJYUU01. The sequence continues at coordinate 17,000 of JASHPF010000012.1, read as the reverse complement.
GCTCGCCTCAGACGTGCAGAGCGGCCTGCTCGAGCGCTTCGGGTCGCTGCCGATGTCGCGCGTGGCGGTGCTGGCGGGCCGCACGATCGCCGATCTGGCCAGAAACGTCTTTGTCGTCGCGCTGATGGTTGGTCTCGGCTACGCCGTGGGCTTCCGGATCCACAACGGTGTCGGCCCGTTCCTGGCCGGGCTGGCCATGGTGCTCGCATTCGGGCTGGCGATGTCGTGGGTGTACGCGGTCGTCGGGCTTGCCGTCGGAGACCCGGAGACCGCGCAGGCAGCGGGGTTCCCCGTGCTCGCCCCGCTAGTCTTCGCTTCCGGCGCCTTTATCCCGGTGAGCACCATGCCCGGATGGCTGCAGGCCTTCGCGGCGCACCAGCCGGTCTCCTACACCGCCTCTGCCATGCGCGCGCTCGTGCTCGGCGGTCCTACCAGCACCTTCGTCTGGGAGTCGCTCGCCTGGTACGCCGGGATAATCCTGGTGTTCGCGCCGGTCGGGGCGTGGCTGTACCGACGCAGCATCTAACGGGTAACGGCAGCAGCCGTCCGGGTTGCGTGACGGCCGAGTCAGCCCCCCGGCCGGGCTCGCGCCACGTGCCACTACGTCGGGCGAGCGGCGCGGCGGGACTGCCGCGCCGCGCTTAGCGCATCTCGGCGACCCGATCGTGCTGCCGTAGCCGACGAGGTTCTGGGTGCCGGGATGCTGCCGGCGCGGTGTCGGCGAGCCACTGTGCTTGCTCCGGATCTAACTGGTCCAGCCCGAGCAGCAGCGCCCTGGTTTCCGCCTCGAGTTGCCGGATGGCCGCGAGCGCGCGCTCAGCGTGACCGTATGCCATAGCTGATGCCTCTCCCTCTGCCGGACTGGGGCGTGGCGTTGGCTCGGTCGTGTTTCGCCTTCCGCCTCGCCTGATCGGGAAATGTTCTCCTGACCTCGGGCCCGCGCCGAAGGGCCGTTCGGCCTGCCGTACGCGGGAACTTTGTCACCCGGCGGGCGGCGCAGCCGGTCACGCAGCCGCGTGCCGAGAATTGTCGTGCGCCGGCTGCCTGCCTGCAGCGGGCAGGGTAACTGACACGCTTCGGCCGCCCTCCGGCGGTTGGTCGCAGCGGAGCGTGTCGCCCATCGCCTCGGTCAGGTCGCGGGCCAGCCTGAGCGCGAGTCCGTTGCCATCGGCTTGGTCCGGGCCAGGTCCCAGATCGGTCACGCAGATGTCGACCCGGCCTGCCGTGACGGACGCCGTCAGAGTCGGGGGGACGTCAGGCGGGCTGCGGTGCAGGGCGTCAGCCATCAGGCTGGTCAGCACCCTGGTCAGCAGCGCGGCGTCGGCTATCACGTCAGGGAGGTCCTCCTCGGTATCGACCGTGATGTGGTGGCCGCCCGGTCCCAGGTCCTCTAGGCAGGCGGCGATGACCTCGTCGAGGTCCACGGGGCGGAGATAGGTCTCGAGCGCCCCGGCGTGCAGTCGGCTGAGGTCACTGACGTCGCTCACCAGCCTCGCCACGCGATCCAGGGCGAGGCGCGCCGAGGCCACCAGGTCAGCATTCTCTGCCGGAGTGCGAGGCGCGGGGTCGGCCAGCTGATCCAGGCTGACTTGGGCCGTCGCGACGAGGTCATGGGCCTTCCGAGTGGTCGCCGCTATCCGGGCGGCGCGGGAGCGAGGGTCAGCCGCATACGCGGCTGCCTGGGCAGTTAGCTCGTGCTCGCGGCGCTGGACGAGCCCCGCGACAAGCTGAACGGCGCACGAGAACAGAACCCTAGTGTCCTGACCGCCGAGCGTGCGCCCGCGGGCGGCTAGCGTGAACGCCTCGCTGATCGGGAGGTCAACTTCGGCTCCGGGGCCTTCGGGTGCCATCTCGCCGGCGCTGGCTACGACAAACCAGCCGCCGCCAGCGTCCTGATGCCGCTCCAGCAAGCTGACACCGGCCAGGTCGAACATCTCACGGATCTCCTCGAGCAGCGCGGGCAGGTCGCTGTGTCCGCGCAGCACCGTGGCCGCGAGCCGGGTCAGCGCTGCGGCCTGCATATTCGCCTCCGCGGCCAGCGCGTGACGCCGGCGCAGCGCGCGCAGCGGCCGGCCCAGGTGCATGTCGCTGTGGGTCTCGCCGCCAAGGCTGACGAGGTGCACATCGAGGTGCTCGGCGCGGCGGGCCACCCTGGTCGGCGTGCTCTTGCCCGCGACGAGAGTGCGCAACCGACTGCGCCGGCTCGCGCCCAGGACCATCTGAGTGGCGTTCTCGGCGCGAGCGAACTCCAGCAACGTGCTGGCCACGTCCTGGCCCGGTACCTTCTGGAAGCTGCCGCCGAGCGACTTCACCAGGGCATGCTGCGATTCGAGCATCGTCGTATCGTCGACCGTCAGCCCATCGTCGCAGGTCACATGCACGGCGAGCAGATCGCTGCCCGGGGTCCTTGCGGCGATGCGCGCGGCCCGCCGGATGACCGTCTCGTCGTCCTTCTCGCCAGCGACGCAGACGACGATGCGCTCTCTGGTCTCCCACGGCGTGGCGATGCCGTGCTCGGCGCGGTAGCGCTGCAGGCCTTCCTCCACCCGGTCGGCGAGCCACAGCAGGGCGAGCTCACGCAGCGCGGTCAGGTTTCCCGGCCGGAAGTAGTGGGTGAGCGCGGCGTCGATCCGGTCCGGCGGATAGACATTGCCGTGTGCCATCCGTCGCCGCAGCGCCTCGGGGGTCATGTCGACGAGCTCGATCTGGTCGGCCCGGCGCGCCACCTCATCCGGCAGCGTCTCATGCTGCACGACGCCGGTGACCTGCTCGGTCACGTCGTTGAGCGATTCAAGGTGCTGGATGTTCAGCGTGGTGATCACGTCGATTCCCGCGCTGAGCAATTCATCGACGTCCTGCCAGCGCTTGGCGTTCCGGCAGCCGGGCACGTTGGTGTGGGCGAGTTCGTCGACGAGTGCGACCTGCGGATGCCGGGCAAGTACCGCGTCGATGTCCATCTCGGGGAAGGTGGCGCCGCGATAGCTCACCATGCGGCGCGGCACCGCTTCCAGCCCTTCGGCCATCGCACTAGTCAGCCGTCGGCCATGGGTCTCGATCAACGCTGCGACCACGTCCGTCCCGCGTGCCCTGCGACGCTGGCCCTCAGCGAGCATGGCGTAGGTCTTGCCCACGCCAGGCGCGGCGCCCAGGTACACGCGCAGCCGGCCTCTTCCTGCCATGCCTCCGATACTCGATCGGCACGTCATCGCGGCACAGGGGCGTTAGTTCCCTCAATCGGCTGACCGAAGTCCCGGCGTCACGGCGGCGCAGCGCAGCGAGGGCTGGCCCGACGGCGGGTCGCTGCGACCAACGTCCTGCTGCTATCGGGCCTGTGGCCTCTGATCCGGCCTGGCATGCCGGCCTAGGTTGACGATATGGCCGACTTAGTCTGCGATCGGCGTGCCAATCAAGGAGGCCAGTGAAAATGAGCCTTCCGGTACTGACGGTTTTTCTGGTGGTCATCGTTATCTACCTGGCAGGATGCCTCCGTTACCATTTGCGGGATATTCATGAAAATCGCGCGGACCAGAAAGACGCCGATCGGAAGTCCGCCTCTAGGCACGGCCGTCCGCATGCGAAGCACCCCTGATCGGCGGCCGTAAGACCCGCCGTTCCGGGCCGTTTGACCCTGGCCAGGACAGTATGCAGCGATTCAGCTTTCGATAAGGGCCATCAGCACGAGGTCGCGCCGCACTCAGCGAAAAGTCCTTAAACGGCCAGCATCCCTGGAGGTAACTCTAAGGGGGCCACTAAAAAAGCATAAGAATGACGGCAAGTAGAGGGAGGCGGATCCGATGAGCACCAGCTACGGTCCGCCAGTTCAAGGCTCCGCAGAACCACCGCCGCCGCCACCACCACCACCACCCGTGCCCTGGCAGCCACCAGGCGCGCCGGTCCGGCGGCCGCATCGCCGTCGTGTCGTGGCCGCCACGGCGGCGTGCGCCGTGCTCGCGCTGGCCGCCGCGCTCGGCACGGCACTGGCACTGCGGCCCGCGCCGGCCGCGCCGCACAAGGCGGTGTCACCCACGTCCGCGGCAGCCGCCGGTGTCGATCCCGGCCTGGTCGACGTGGTTGCCACCCTGGGGTACCAGAACGCCGTGTCGGAGGGCACCGGGCTCGTGCTGACTAGCACGGGTGAGGTGCTGACCAACAATCACGTGATCGACGGCGCCACCTCGGTCAAGGTCACCGACGTGGGCAACGGCCGCACCTACCCGGTGACCGTGGTCGGCTACGACCAGTCCGCCGACATCGCCGTGCTGCAGGCGCGCGGGGCGTCCGGCCTGAAGACCGTCACGCTCGGCAGCTCATCGAAGGTCAGCCTCGGCGAGGCGGTCATCGCTCTGGGCAACGCCGAAGGCAAGGGCGGCACCCCGGCAGTCGCCACCGGCAAGGTCACCGGGCTGAACGAATCGATCACCGCGATCGACGAGGGGGCGCACACCTCCGAGCAGCTCACCGGGCTGATCCGCACGAACGTGCCGCTGCAGCCCGGCGACTCCGGCGGGCCGCTGGTCACCACCACGGGAACCGTGATCGGCATGGACACGGCGGCCTCCTCCGCTTATGAGTTCCAGTCCGCCGCCGACCAGGCGTTCGCGATCCCGATCGGCCGGGCAGCCGCCGTCACCGGGCAGATTGAGGCTGGTGGCGCCTCGGCCACCGTGCACATCGGCGCGACCGGCTTCCTGGGCGTGCAGGTCACCCTGTACAGCGTGGCCTTCAGCTCGGAGACCGAGGCGGTGATTGTCGGCGTGATGCCCGGGCTGCCCGCCGCCCAGGCGGGGCTGACGGCCGGTGATGTGATCGTCTCGATCAACGGCCAGTCGGTGACCTCGCCGTCCGGCATCCAGGCCGTGCTGGAGCCCTACCACCCTGGCGACAAGGTCAGCATCGCCTGGCTGGACCCGTCTGGACTCACCCACACGGCAACCGTCGACCTCGCCACGGGTCCCGCCGACTGATGGGAGTGCCGCCATGTTCTTCACCTATTTGCGCGGCGAGCTGGGCCACCGGCTTCGTCAGTTCCTTGTCATCTCGCTCGGGCTGGCCATCGGCATAGGGCTGGCGGTCACCGTGACTGCGGCCGCGGCCGGCGTCAGAGACGCGCAGGCCAAGGTCCTGCACGCGCTCTACGGGATTGGCACCGACATCATCGTGACCCAGGCGCCGACCCCGGGCACGGGCGGGTCACCCGCCATCCGTTTCGGCGGGGCGTACCGTCCCTCAGCCGGAACGACGATCAACAGCACCGCGCTGGTCTCGGCAGCGACGCTGGGACCGCTGAAGGCCTCGGACGTGACGACGATCTCGCACCTGCGTGACGTCTCGGCCGCGGCTGGCGCCCTGGTCCTGTCCGACACGCACGTCAGCGGCACGATCCCGACCTCGTCCGCCAGCCCAGGTTCGTCGATCAGCTTCAGCGTCTTCAGTGTCGACGGAGTGCAACTGTCGTCCGCTCGAGTCGGGGTGCTCAGCGGCGCGACGATCACCGCCGGGCGGACGTTCACGCTCGCAGACGCCAACTCCGACGTCGCGGTGGTGGATGCCAACTATGCGAAGCAGAACTCGCTCAAAGCGGGCTCGACGGTCTCGGTCGACGGGACCAAGTTCACGGTGATCGGCATCGTAGCCATGCCGCAGGGCAGTGTCACCACCGATGTGTTCATTCCGCTCGCCCGGGCGCAGAAGCTGTCGGGACTGACCGGCAAGGTCAACACGATCTACGTGTCCGCCGCCAGCGCCGCCGACATCAGCACCGCGGCCCATGAGATTTCCGCGGCCTTCCCGAAGACGACCGTGACCACCTCAAGTGACCTGGCCAGCCAGGTCACCGGATCGCTGGCCAGCGCCGCGAACCTGGCCACCAACCTGGGCACGTGGCTGGCAATCGTGGCCCTGGTCGCCGCGTTCCTGCTCGCAGCCCTGCTGACGATGTCGGCCGTCACCCGCCGGGTACGCGAGTTCGGCACCCTGAAGGCACTCGGCTGGCGCAGCAGGCGCGTCATCGAACAGGTGATGGGCGAGTCACTCAGCACCGGCGTGATCGGCGGCATCGCCGGCATCGCGCTCGGCGTCGGCGCGGCCGCGGTGATCAGCGCGCTCGCCCCGGCGCTGACCGCCTCGACCGGTAGCACCCCCTCGGGCGGTGCCGGATTCTTCGGCCGTACGCGCGGATTCGGGCGCGCTGTCACGGCCGCCGGCCGCACCGTTACCGTCCACCTCACCGCGCCAGTCAGCATCGACATCATCGCCGCCGCGGTACTGCTGGCCATTGCCGGCGGCCTTGTCGCTGGCTCATTCGGGGGCTGGCGGGCGGCCCGGCAGCACCCGGCGTCGGCACTTACCCAGGTGGCGTGATGGCGACCACGCGCCGCAATCGGACGGAGTGGCAGGCATGTACAAGCTGACCGCAGTTACTAAGGACTACCGCAAGGGCCGGGCTATAGTGCACGCCCTGGCGGGCGTCGACCTGGCAATCGCCGACGGCGAGTGGCTCGCCGTACAGGGACCAACCGGGCACGGCAAGACAACCCTCCTGCAGATGCTTGGCGCCCTCGACCGCCCAACCTCCGGAAGCGTCGAACTGGACGGCCACGACCTGGCTACCATGCGCGAAAGCCAGCTATGCGGCCTGCGCGCGGCATCGATCGGATTCGTCTTCCAGACCTTCAACCTGATCCCGACCTTGACGGCCCAGGAAAACGTTGAGACCGCCCTCGTCCCCCTGCACGTCCCGGCGGCCACGCGCAAGAGCCGGGCAGCCGCCGCGCTGGCCGACGTCGGGCTGACCGACCGGAGCCGGCATCTGCCCGGCGAGCTGTCCGGCGGCGAGCAGCAACGCGTCGCGATCGCCCGCGCACTGGTCAAGGAACCCACCGTGATCCTCGCCGACGAGCCGACCGGCAACCTCGACGAAGACACCCGCGACGAGATCATCTCCCTGCTCGAGGCGCAGTGGCGAGAACGCGGCCTGACCCTCGTCCTGGTAACCCACGACAGCGCCATCGCCCGCCGCGCCCAGCGGATCGTTGTCATGCGCGACGGCCGCGTATCCCCGGCCCGCACCGCGCTGGCCGGCACCCGCTAGGGCGAGCACCCGCGCGCCGCTGGGTATGCCCATGGACGTGTACGGTCAGAGGGCGGCAGCTACCATATCGAGGCGGATAAGCCCGGCGTCGACTATGCGCGGCGTATCGCCTCGGGTCCAACCGAGGCGAATCGAGGTCATGCACGGGCAAGCCCGCCGCGCCTATCCCAGCAGGGGGGCCACAACGAGACGAGAAAATCAGCATCACGAATGCGCAGGTGAGATGTGTGGCTTCGGCGAAGAAGGCGGCGGACGGCCCTAGCGAGCCATCCGCCAGTCAAAAGTCCCCGGCGCTAGGGTCGGCAGCCCAGAACCGCGTCTTCCGGGCCATCAGCCCCACGGAGTGTTTCGACCTGCTGGAACCGGGCGGCGTCGGCCGCGTCGGTTTCACAGCCCCGGACGGGGTCATGATGCTGCCGGTCAACTTCGCGATATCCGGTAAGGCGATCATCTTCCGCACGGCACCGGATACAGTGCTGGCCCTTCATGCCAATGCCCACCTCAGCTTCGAGGTAGACCACTTCGACCAGACGCTACGTGAGGGCTGGAGCGTGCTCGTGCAGGGTCACGCGCACGAGGTCACCGATGAGCGTGAGGTGAAGCACCTTGAAGACCTAACCCGCCTCGAGCCCTGGGCGCCCGGGGCTCGCGATGTGTTCGTGCGGATCGTGCCGACTCAGGTGAGCGGACGCAGCATCCAGGCCAGCTGAACTACGCAGGACGACCTCCGGCCAGCTTCGCGGCGAGCCGCCAGCGGTCCTTATGGCCGGCACACGCTCGACCAGCGAGCGCGGGCTTGGACTTCGTCCTCGCCGGCCTGGTCCACGCATCCTGCCGCCAGCCGCGTCGGTTCCCCGGCCGGGCCCTTCGGCCCGCCGACGCGAGACTCCCGACCCTTCAGGCCACCCGGCCGGGCAGAGAAAGCTGATCTCACAGGGAGCAGCGGCGTGATCCGCCATGAGGCGGGCGCATCAGGAGACGCTTGTGATGACCGCGACGAGCATGCCGGTACCGGACGCGGGCGCCCCCGCAGGGGGTGGCTGCCGGCACCTGTCCGGTCTCGTCGGCCGGTCTCTCGCCGATCAGAACGGGCAGCGGCTCGGCCGGCTGTCCGACGTTATCGTGCGGCTGCGCGGCCCGCAGTATCCGCTGGTTGTCGGACTGGTCGCCCAGGTGGGCCGGCGCAGGGTGTTCGTCCCCGCCGGACAGGTCGCCAGCCTCGACAGCAACATGATCAAGCTTGGCAGCGCCACCTTCGACCTGCGCAGGTTCGAGCGGCGCGAAGGCGAGGTGCTGCTGCGCGCCGACGTGCTCGGGCACCGGCTCATCGACGTCCCGAACGCCCGCCTGGTCCGCGCATCCGACCTGCGGCTGTCCCGCCGCGACGGTGACTGGGTAGTGGACGCCGTGGACACCCGCCGGCGACCATGGCTCGCCAGCCTGCCCGGCCGCCACATGCAGGGGCATCGGGACCGGAACTGGCGAGAATTCGAGCCGCTGATCGGGCACGCCGGCAGCGCCCTGCTGCGCGGGCGGTTCGCGCGGATCCGCCACCTCAAGCCCGCCCAGATCGCCGACCTACTCGAAGACGCTTCCACAGCGGAGGGCACCGAGATCCTCAGCCGCGTGCACGCCGACCCGGAACTGGAAGCCGACGTGTTCGAGGAGCTGGACGAGGACCTGGCCACCCGGCTGCTTGGCGCCCGCACCGACACCGAGGTCGCCGCGGTGCTCGCCCGGATGGGCGCAGACGACGCAGCCGACGCCATCGCCGAGCTGCCGCAGAGGCGCCGGCAGGCCGTGCTCGACCTGCTGCCGCCCGACCAGCACGCCAAGGTCATCACGCTGATGGGGTTCAACCCCGCCAGCGCCGGCGGCCTCATGAGCCCGGACTTCCTGGCCCTGCCGGCCAGCCTCGCCGTAGCCGACGCTGTGGCCGCGGTGACCAGATCCCGGGCGCTGCAGCCAGAGGCGCTGGCCAGCATCCACGTCGTGGATCCTGACGGCCGCCTGCACGGCGTGGCCCGCCTGGTCACCCTGCTGCAGGCCGACCCGGCCGCGTGCATCGCGCAGGTCTGCGACACCGACCCGCCGCGGATCGGGCCCGACACCGACGTCACCGACGTCGCGGTGCTGATGACCGACTACAACCTGGTCACGGTCCCGGTCGTGGACGACAGGCGCCGCATGCTCGGGCTGATCACCGTCGATGACGTGCTCGAGGCAACCCTGCCCGATGAGTGGCGGCGGCGCGAGGCCGCCGCGCCGCCAGATGCCCGCCACGGTGACGGCCCGGGCGCCGGTGACCGCTCCGGCCGGGCCGGGGAGGGACGGTGAGCCGCCCGCCCGCGAACCCGCCATCCTCGCCGGATCACGCCAGGAGAGCAGGGCGCCTGATCCGGACGGCCCGCCGGGCGCACCCGGCGCCCGCTCAACCGGATGGTCACACCGCGAGCGGCGACATCACCAGCAACCTCACGCAGCCAAGCGCCGTGCTCGATGAGGCGCATCTGGGTGACATCGAGGGCGCATTGGGCCGCATTCGCGTCGGCGAGCCAGACGACCAGCGGCGCACGCTCAAGCGGCGGCTGCTGACCTTCCTGGCCATCATGGGACCGGGCATCATCGTCATGGTCGGCGATAACGACGCCGGCGGTGTGGCCACGTACGCGCAGGCCGGGCAGAACTACGGCTACAGCCTGCTGTGGGTGCTGCTGCTGCTGATCCCGGTGCTGATCGTCAACCAGGAAATGGTGGTCCGGCTGGGCGCGGTGACCGGCGTCGGCCACGCCCGCCTGATCAACGAGCGGTTCGGCCGGTTCTGGGGCTGGTTTTCGGTCGGCGACCTGTTCATCCTTAACTTCCTGACCATCGTCACCGAGTTCATCGGCGTGGCGCTGGCGCTGGCCTACTTCGGCGTCAGCAAGTACGTCGCGGTGCCCGTCGCCGCCGCCACCCTGGTCGCGATCGCCGTCACTGGCAGCTTCCGGCGCTGGGAACGGGCCTTGCTGGCGTTCATCGCCTCCAGCATGGTGCTGTTCCCGCTGGCATTCATGTGTCACCCGGCCTACGGCGCCACCGTCTATCACTCGCTGGTACCCGGCATTCAGGGCGGCGTGAGCTCCGACGCCATCCTGCTGATCATCGCGATAGTCGGCACCACCGTCGCCCCGTGGCAGCTGTTCTTCCAGCAGTCCAACGTCGTCGACAAGCGCATCACCCCCCGGTTCATCAACCCCGAGCGCGCCGACACCTTCCTCGGCTCGGCGGTCGTGGTCATCGGCGCCGGCGCGATCATGATCGCCGGCGTCTACGCCGTGCTCGGCACGCCGCTGGCCGGGCACTTCACCGACGCGCTCGGGGTGGCCAGGGCCCTTGGCCACAAGGGCCAGGTACTCGGCGCGCTGTTCGCGATCGTGCTCCTGGACGCCTCCATCATCGGCGCCGCCGCGGTCACCCTGTCCACCAGCTACGCCTTCGGTGACTTCTTCGGCATCAAGCACTCCCTGCACCGCACCTTTGCCGGCGCCAAGGGCTTCTACACCGCCTACACCGGCATGATCATCGTGGCCGCCGGGATCGTGCTGATCCCCGGCGCGCCGCTGGGCGTCGTCACCGAGGCGGTGCAGGCCCTGGCCGGGCTGCTGCTGCCCAGCGCCTGCGTGTTCCTGCTGCTGCTCTGCAACGACAAGCAGGTCCTGGGACCGTGGGTCAACCCGAACTGGCTGAACGTGGTGGCCACCATCATCATCGCGACGCTGCTCATGCTGTCCGGCACGCTGATGGCCACCACGATCTTTCCGCACATCAACGGCGCCCGCATAGCCGTCTGGCTGTCGGTCGCGCTGGCCGCGGGGCTGGCCGGCATCGGCATCGCGCTGCGGATCAGCCGCGCTCGCCGCCGCTACGCCGCCTTGCCCGCCGCCGACATCCCGCGCGCGCAGCGCCGAAACTGGCGGATGCCGCCGCTGGCCATGCTCAAGCCCGTCACCTGGTCACCCGCGCTCAAGCTCGGCATTATCGCCCTGCGCGGCTACCTGGTCATCGCCGCCCTGCTGCTCGTCATCAAGGCCATCCAGCTCGGCACCGGCTAACCGGCCGCCCCCGGACCTGCCCGCCAGGCGGCGCGGCGGGTAATGGTGCGCGTGCACACCCGTGATCATCGTGCGCGCTCCCTGACCGGGCTGGGCTCATCTGGCTGTTGGCAGCCTGCCGCCGGGATCAGCGGCAGCGAGCGCAGCCGTCGGCCCGTGGCCGAGAAGATCGCGTTGGCGACGGCGGGTGCGACGGCAATCAACGGCGTCTCCCCCGCTCCGGCTGACGGAATGTCGGGCCGGTCGAGCAGGACGATCTCGATGGCGGGCACGTCGCTGAACCGCGGCACCCGGTAATCGGCCAGCCGCGCGCTGGCCAGCCTGCCGTGCCCCAGCCGGACCTCCTCGAACAGCGCGCCCCCGAGCGCCATGATGGTCCCGCCTTCCACCTGTGCCGTGACGGTATCCGGGTTGACGATCGCACCGCATTCGTAGGCCGTGACAATCCTGGTCACCGTTATGGCGTCGCCCGGATCAACGCGAGCCTCGGCGAACGTTGCGACCCGGCCGTCCTTTTCCAGGCCCGCGGCGCAGCCCCAGCCCAGCCCGTGAGCCGGGCCGTCCTTGTCAGCGCCCCAGCCAAAGCGCGCGGCCGCGGTGCGTAGGACGGCAGCCAGCCTTCTATCGGCCAGCCGATCGAGCCTGAAGCGCACCGGGTCGAGACCGGCGGCGTCCGCTAGCTCGTCAATGCAGGACTCCCGGGCGAATGTGTTCGCGGTCGCCGCTAGCGCCCGGTAGGGGCCCTGTGCCACCGGCGACGCCGCGGGCTGGTACCTGATCCGCCAGTTACGACATTGATAAGGGAACACGCTGCCCTGGGCGCCAGCGTTGATGTCCAGGTAATCCCATCCGGCGATCGATCCGGCCGCATCGAGCCCCGCCCGGATGTCGATGACGGCCAAGGGCCGTAGGTATCCCCAGGTAAACTCCTCCGCCCGGCTCCAGTGCACCCGCACTGGCCGGCTGGCGGCTCGCGCCAGACGGGCCGCCTCCACGGCCACCTCGCCGTGCTTGCCGCCGAAACCGCCGCCGGTCGGCGGCACGATCACCCGCACGTCCGACTCGTCCAAGCCGAGCTGGCCGGCTAGCTGCGCGCGCATGCCGAACGGCACGTTGCAGCCCACCCAGACCGTCAGCCGCCCAGCGTCCCACTCGGCCACGGCTGCCGATGTCTCCAACGGCACATGCGCGAGGTAGGCCGTGCGGTAGCTCGAACGCAGGGTCGTCGCTGCCGCGGCGAACGCGGCCGCGACATCTCCGGTCGAGTGGTCCGTCGCCCGTTCCCAGCCGACTCCCGCGGTTGGGTTGTGGCGCAGATAGGCAGGCAGGTCGGCCGGGCCTTCTGCTGGCTGGTCCCAGTCCGCGCTGATTGCGGTGAGCGCCCGGCGTGCTGTCGCCGGGTCGGGGGCGGTGACGCCGACGAAGTCGTCCTGGCGGACGACGGTCACGCCGGGCAGCTGCGCGGCCTGGCTGGTGTCGGCGGCGCGCAGCGTGCATCCCGCGGCGGGCGGCCTGAGCACGGCGCCATGGTGCATGCCCGGAAGCTCGAGATCGGAGCCGAACCGGCGCTCGCCGGTCACCACGTCTCGTCGAGGCGCGGCATGACCCCCGCGGCCTGCGACACGCCACCCTGCGGGATCGGTCAGCGACGGCTCGACCGCCACTACCTCCAGGTGGCGCACGCCTGCGACGAGCTCACCGTAGGCCAGCCGCGTGTCATCGGGCGGTGAAATCACCTCGCCCGCATCCGCGGTGAGGTCGGCGGCGGGCGTGCCCCAGCGCTCGGCGGCGAGCGCGATCAGGACCTGCCGCGCGCCAGCGGCGGCCAGGCGCAGCGGACGGCCGGCATCCGGCATTGACCGGCTGCCGAAAGTGCCGATGTCGAACGGGCACACGTCTGTATCGCCCTGCACAAGCCGGACGCAGGCCGGCCGAATCGCCAGCTCCTCGGCCACCAGCAGCCGCAACGCGGTCTGGTTGTCCTGGCCGACGTCAACCTTGCCGGTGAACGCGGTGATCAGGCCAGACGGCGCGATATGCAGCCAGGCGCCGCCTCCCGTCGGCCACATGCCGTGCGCGGAGGCAGGAGGCGGCCACACCACCATCAAGCCATCGCCAAGCACGGAATGCCACTCCCACTGCTGCGGCTCGCAGAGATCCCACGGCCGTCGCGGCCGGGTCAGCAACGACGGCGGCGCTGGCGCAACGCCCGCGACCTGCTGCTCCGCCGTTCCCATCTCAGCCGCCCGGTGCACCGCACGGCGGATTCGCGGATAGCAGCCACATCGGCACACGTTGGGCTGCAGCGCCGCGCCAATCTGAGCGCTCGTCGGGTTCGGCACCGCGGCCAGCAGAGCTGCCGCCCGGAGCGCCATACCCGGCGTGCAGTAACCACACTGGCTGGCCCGCTCCTCCATGAGCGCCAGCTGAACAGCATGCAGCCGGTCGCCGACGGCGAGCCCTTCGATCGTCGTTACCGACTTGCCCGCCACCTCGGCGACGGTGGCCTGGCAGGCAAGCAACGGCGAGCCATCAACCAGGACCGTGCACGCGCCGCATTCGCCCTCGCCACAGCCCGGCTTGGTGCCAGTCAGGCCTAGGTCGGTCCGTAGCAGCGCCAGCAGGATCTGCTGGCCGGAATCGGCGGACTGGCATGGTTTGCCGTTCACCACGATCGTGCACCGCGAAGCTGGCCCTCCGTCCGCCGCTGCCACGGCGGCACCTCCCCTCCCCCGCCCGTTCCCTCGCTACGAGACGAGAGCGCCAGCCCGACAGGGCCGAACGTCCCCGGTGCCAGGAAGAATGCCCCGGCCAGTCAAACCTGGCTGCTCGCGGCCTCGGCCTGTTGGTAAAGCTTCTGGATAGCCGTTCCGATGCGCGCGCTGTAGGACACCGAGGGCGTGTCCCCGCCCTCCTCGTAGCCGCCGATCACCCCGACGATGGTTCCGGTGTGCGACCGCGGGCTGAACCGGATCACCCACGGGCTGCCGCTGGTGCCGCCGGTGTAGCCCGCACACTCGAACCGCAGTTGCGTCTGGCTGAAACGGCTCGTCCAGTTGACACACGTGATCGGGGCGTTCGAGCTGTCCGGATACCCGGTCACGTGGACGAGATACTGATAGCCAGCGTCGGTGCCGAGCTGGTTGGCGCCCAGTACCTGCTGGATGCTCTGGCCGTTGTGCGACTTGAGCACCACGAATCCGACGTCATAGTTCGGATTGGAGGAGTCCGCCCACTGCGGTGCCACCAGCAGTTTCGCCGGCGACCAGACACCGAAGGGCTCCTGGCCATCACGGTAGTCGGGGATGAATACGATGTCGCTCCGGTACCCTCCGCCCTTGCCGCCGTTAATGCAATGCGCAGCCGTTATCAGCAAGTCCTTTCCAGGGCTGGCCACGACGCTAGCCGTGCAGAAGTGATCGCCCCCGGCGTCGCGGACGAACAGCGCGCCGACTCGCAGCCCAGAGATAAGCCCCGCAACATGCGGGTCAGCGGACTGGCCGACGGCTGGCACGGCCAACCGCCCGCGCGTAAACGGCAGTGCGCCGAGCAGCCTGGACCTGCCCCAGTACGCGGCAGCGCCCAGATGGTGATGATGATGATGCCCGGCAACCGGCGCGACGGCGCAGCCCGCGGCGGTAAGCGCGGCGGCGACAACGACTAATGCACCCCGCCTCGCGTGCAATGCGCGCGGCCTCTCACTGCGGCGGATCTCGGAAGCCTTTCGCACAGCACGCTCCGTCTCCCGTGCGGGCCGCCGCCCGATTCGCGGCAGACCCACTGTCCGCACACAATCAGGCTCCTCACGGCGCGGGCCACGGCCCAGAGCCGTTAGTCCCGCCGACAGAGGGCACCCGGTCAGTGACAGCGGCATGGCACCCGATACCGGCAATCTTCGCAGACCAGGTCGTCCCGGTTGATACCGCGCCTGCGGAGCACTGTGCCGTCATCGCGAGCGGCCGCCAGCGCGCCGGGAACCCGATCGCCGGCTTCGACGCGCTGATCGCCGCTGTCTGCCGCCTGGCCCGGACCGGGTTCGGGGGCGTGCAGCTGCGATTACCACTGATGGGACCTTGGACCATGGTGTAACGGGTGACAGCCGACTCATGGTCATGATGGAGGGGTTGATATGGCCGGAACCGATAGCCGGGGCCGCGCCAGCGCACTGGATGCGGCGCTGGATATCTTCCGCGTGCGGCAGTACTTCAACGTTATCCTCGGTGCCCGCGACGTCGCCGTGGCCATGCGCAAGGACGCTCGGTTCCTCGACGCGATCCGGCGCGGGCTGGTGTCTCTGCCGTTTGACCATTGGCCAGCTCCCGGGCAGATCTTCGGCCCGCTCCCGGAGCCAGCCCCGCCGCCGCTGACCGGTCGCGTCGGGGTCGTGGCCACCGGCGGAAGCGGTGCCATGGCGTGCCTGGTTGGCGTCGCGAAGGCCCTGCAGGAGAGCGGCACCACGGTGTCGGTCTACTCGGTGTGCTCGGGCTCGGCGCTATTCGGCTTCCCGCTCGGCGTCGGCATGCCGCCCGAGGAGGTGGCAGAGTTTACTGCTTCGGTACGGCCGGGCGACTATGTCGACATCGGATGGCATGACGTCGCAGCGCTCATCCCGACCCTGGCGCGCGGTTGGGCAGGAATCGTCCGGGGCGACAAGCTGGAAGCGTTCTACCGCCGCCAGCTCGGCGACCTGACTCTGGCGGACATGCAGACGCCAACGTATGCGCCGATATGGAATGTAGAACGCAACCGGCTGGAATTCATTGGTCCTCGTACCTATCCCGACATGCCAGTCGCGCACGCCATCCGGATGGCCGTGTCGATGCCGCTGTTTCTTCAGCCGGTGAAGCTGGACGGACTGCACTGGTGCGACGGCGGGATCGTGGACATCTTTCCGGTCCGGCCGCTCCTCGATATCGAGCCAGTGATCGAGACCGCCGTGGCGGTCAATGCCTTCTACCCGCATGAGTTCGAGGGCGAGGACGTTACCGGCTGGGAACGGCGGCCGCTCAGCATCGTCACCGCCGCGTCGCAGGTGCGCAACTGCCAGCACGCCGAGCTCGCGCGCGAACACCTCGCCAGGCTGCGGCACGCTGCTCGGACACTGCTCGTCGAGCCAGTACCGTACTGGAAGGTCGCTGGCACGGGCTTCTATGAGCAATTTCTCGATACTCGTGACTGGCCGGACTTCATGCGCGCCGGGCGTGCGGCGATGCTTGCCCAGCTATGGGCAAGTCCGCCAGGAAAGACGGCCTAGGCAGGTACGGCGAAAACGTCGCACCATAACCGACAGGTGGCCCATCTGCACCTGCTCGTCAGCACCCGCCCGGCCCCTGGAGCCTGGACAGGCTTCCGGTCACGGCGTGGCTAGGCTAGCCGCAGCAGATCATCAAAGGAACGCCATGCCGCAGCTGAGTCCCGACCGGTATTTCGCGGAGATCGAGGCAGGCACGGCCGGGCTGGCGGAGATCCTGGCCGGGCATGATCTGAGCCTGCCGATCCCCACCTGCCCGGAGTGGACGCTGCGGCAGCTTGTCACGCATGTGGGCAGGGCGCACCGGTGGGCGGCCGAGATCACGCGTACGAGGTCTCAGACGTTCATTCCGTTCCGTGCGGTGCCGGACGGCAGGCTGCCGGATGATCGCGCCGGGCAGGGGGCGTGGCTGCTGGCGGGCGCGGCGCGGATCGTCGCCGCCGTGCGGGCAGCGGATGACGATCTGGTCTGGTCGTTCGTCGGCCCGGCGCCTGCCGGTTTCTGGATCCGGCGGATGGCGCACGAGACGCTGGTGCACCGAGCCGACGCCCAGCTCGCGGCCGGC
>JASHPF010000111.1 GCA_030038295.1 Streptosporangiaceae bacterium | reverse complement strand
GCCTCGCGCACGTCAGCGGGGCTGGGCTGGCGCGGGACGAGCGGCGCCACGTCGGCATGACCGTCGCGATCGGCGCCGGCCGCGGCGGCGTGCCGGCCGGCTGGCCGGTCGGCGGCAAGACTGGGCGGCGGCTGCGGCCCTGCGTCGGCGTCGTCAGGCAGCCAGGGCTGGGCCGGCAGGATCAGCGTGTCAGCCTTGTCCTTGGCAGCCGCGTGTCGTGCAGCGTGCTCTGTCATCCGGGCCCTTTCCCGCTCACTGCGCCCGCCCGAGCAGCGCGCGGATCTGCTGGAACGCCGTGTAGTTCGCGAGCACGTCGAGCTCGGAGCCATTGACCCGGCCTACCGCGTCATCGATCCCGCTGACCAGCTCGAACGGAACTTGGTCTGCCTCCAGCCGGACGGCGAGGTCGGTACCGCGCTCGCCGCTGACCAGGACGGGCCGGCCGATCAGGACGCGGTAGTCGACGTCCCACAGCCAGGAGGTATCGCGCCCGTCCGGCCCCTGCGCGTTGACCGCGAGCAGCACCGGGGTCGGCTGGGGCGCCAGCACGTCGAACGCTTCCAGCCAGCCGGCCGGGTTCTTCGCGAGTAGCAGCCGCACCAGCCGCCCCTGTCGCTGCACCTGGGTGTAGCGACCGGCCACGGATCTCACCTCTCGCAGCAGCGGCAGCGCCTGCTCGACGCCGACCCCGAAGTAGGAGCCGACCGCGAGCGCCATCACCGCGTTCGACGCGTTCGCCCGGCCGGGCAAGGTCAGCCCCAGCTCACGAACCTGGCCGTTGTCGTCGATCACCGAATCCCCGCTCAGCACCCAGCGAGCCGACGGCCGGGCGAACCCGCACTCGCCGCACCGCCAGCCGAGCTCGTCCCTGCGCAGGTGCGAGCCACACTCGGGACAACACCAGGAGTCTTCGTGCCAGCGCTGCCCGGCCGCCACCCAGCAGACGCGCGGCGCGCTCGACGCGGCCCAGGCGATCAGGGGATCGTCGGCGTTGGCCACGACCAGGCAGTTCTCGGCTGCCGCCAGTGCCTCGCGCCAGCGGCGGGCCGTCAGCCAGATCTCCGCGGCTCGGTCCATCTGATCCCGGCTCAGGTTCAGCAATACGACGGCCCGCGGGGCGGTCGCCTCGATGACGGCCGGCAGATAGCGCTCGTCGGTCTCCAGCACGGCGTAGGGGGCGTCCGGCGACCGGCCGAGCGCCGAGGCGAGGCCGGCCTCCATGTTCGCACCGAACGCGTTGGTGGCGACCTCCTGGCCGAGAGCGCCGAGCGCCGCCGTCACCAGCCGGGTCGTCGTGGTCTTGCCGTTCGTGCCGGTGACCAGCACCACCTGCCGCCCGGCCGCGAGCAGCCGCAGCAGCTCCGGTTCGACCCGAAGGCCGAGCACTCCCCCGATGACCGAGCCGTCGCCCCGGCCGGCGAGCCGCGACATCCGCCCCGCTGCGCTGCCCAGCGACGTGGCAAGACGGGCCCGCAGCGGAAGCCTTTTCATGTCGGCCGATGCTACCCGGCGGCCTTGGCGCTCGCCGTGGCCGGCGACCCCAGCAGATCGTCGGCCCCGACCACGAACCGCCGTGGCCAGGACAGCACCGCTTCGAGCCAGCCGGTCACGCCCATCTCCCCGGCTGCCTTCCGCAGCTGACCCTGGTGGCTCACCCCGATCGCGACCGCCGCCAGATCGTCGATGAAGGCCCGGTGGTCGTCCTCGCCCAGCAGCGCCGTCCACGCGACCAGCCGATTCGCCGCGACCTCCATCGATAGCGGGTGCCGTCGCAGGCCGCTGACCCGCTGGCCGATCTTGACGTCGGCCTCGCCGGGCAGGCCCGGCAGCGCGTAGTCCAGCGGGGGCGCGAGCGTGAACGGGTCGGGTGGCGGACCGTCGAGCGGGCACACCCGCTCCAGCTCGTGCAGCCATTGCAGCTGCGGAATGACCCAGCCGGTGCCGGGCATCGTTCCCGCGCCCTTGCCACCGTCCAGCATCCCGGTGGCGGACGCGGCGCAGGCGGCCGAGAGCCCGGCCGGATCGTAGCTCTCCCGCAGCACCTGGCTGCGGCGCTCCACCGCCTCGTCCAGCGCCGTGGCCAGCGCGCAGTCACGCAGCCGCTCCGGGAGCTCCGCGGAGCGGCGGCGGAGCGGCACCGGCACTCGGGGCCGCGGCCGGTTGACCAGGTGCGCGAGGACGTACACCTCAGCCCACACCCGCAGCCACGCGTCACGCTGGGAGCGGGCGACGAGGTCCGCGGCCCGGATCTCCACCAGCGTGCACGGTCGCAGCGATAGGCACGCCTGGCCGCAGGCCGGCGACCGCCGGCCGGCCAGCACCGACGGGCCGACCGATGCCAGCCCCGGCGATGCCAGCCCGGCCGGCCGCAGCTCCGCGGCCGCCGTCGGCCGCTCGCGCTGGCCGCCGAACGGCACCCTGACCCGCATCGGCCGGTCCATGCCATCGGCGAACACCACCGCCTCGCCCGGCTGCAGCGACACCACCTGCCGTGACTGCCGCTCGTCCAGGTTCATGGCGGTCCCGACGAGCTGCCGGTCGTCGGCAGCCGGCAGCCGGTGCAGCACCTTGAGCGCGGTGTTCTTCACGACGTCCGGCACCAGCTTGGTCGGGATCTGCTCGGCCACCACGATGCCCTCGCCGTAGGCGCGGATCTCCGCCAGCAGGCTCGCGAACAGCTCGACCGCGTGCGCGCTCGCGCCCTCGCGTCCCGCCCGTAGCAGCCGATGGGCCTCTTCCAGCACGATGACGTGCCGCAGCTCCGCGGTCGGAGCCAGCCTCGACCGCAGCCGCAGGTGCTCGACGATCCGGATGACAAGCGCGCCGATGACGAACGCCTTGTCCGCATCGTTGGCGACGTCCTCGAGCGCCAGCACGACGTTGCCGGCCAGCAGCGCGCCGACGTCCGCCGGATGGCCCCCTTCGAAGAACCGGCCGGCCGAGCCCGAGCGAAGCGAGCGAAGGCGCACGTCGATAAAGCCGCGGAGGTCCGCCTGCAACTCGCGGCCGTAACCCACGTCCTCGATGACCGCGAGGGCGGCAGCCTGCAGGCGGGCGAGCGTCGGCACCGCGGGCGGCACGTCCCGGTCCGCTCGGCCGCCGCCGGTCAGCGGATCCCAGCCGCACTCTTCGTAGACCCGCTGCAGCGCCTGGGACATGATCTGCTGGAACGGCTCGCGAGCATCGAAGGCGGCCAGGAATAGCGCGCGGACCATGTCAATGTGGCCCTGCACCGGGTAGCCGGGCTCGGGCGCGAGCGGGTTAACCGACAGCGGGACCGCCTCCGGGTCGGCCGGGTTGACGAGGATGACCTCGCCGCCCTCGCCCGCGAGCTGGCGCACGTCGGCCAGCCGGGCCGCCATCGCCGCGTACTCCGACTTGACCGGCTCGATGGCCAGCCAGCCGATGCCCGCCCTGGTCAGTTGCTCCAGCATGTGCCTGACGGTCTGTGACTTGCCGGATCCCGTGGCCCCGGCGACCAGAGCGTGCCGGTTGAGCGTCGCGAGCGAGACGCCGAACGCCCCGACCTCACAGTCCCGCCCGTCGAGGATGCGGCCCAGGTCAATCGCGGGACCGCGCAGCCGGGCGTCGGCGGTCACGTCGAACCGGCCGGCCCGCATCAGCCGGACGCCGGGTACCTCGTGCCTCGGCAGACCGGCTAGCGCCGCGAGCGCTCCCGCGGTGGCCGCGAACGGCACCTCGGATCCGTCCGACGCATCGGCGACCTTCACGGCGAGCACGTCCGCGAACTCCTGCGCGCCCGCCGGGCAGCGCAACCGGTACGGGTGCGCGCTGAGGTCGGCCGCGCCAACGAGCACCGGCGCGATCAGCTCCAGATCCTGCTCGGTCGCCGCGCCGACGAGCACGCGTACCTGCCACAGCCCGGCCTCGCGGAACTGGTCAAGCTCGGCCAGCCGCTGCTCGGCGCGGCCGGCCTCGAACCTCGCCTGCTCGTCCTCGTAGCGGCGCAGCATCGTGAGCTCGGTGCGCAATTCCGCGGTCTCGGCGTCGAGCAGGTCGGTGGGATCGGCGACGATCAGCCAGCCGAATGGCCGGCCCATGAGCGTCTGCAGGGCGGATTCGAACAGCGTCGGCGGCCCGTCCTCATCGGTGGCAGCCGGCCGCGGAATCCGGTCGCCGGCACTGGCCGGGATCAGGCGTCCGGGGCACGGCGCCCAGACGAGCCGATCCAGCTCGTCGATCATGTTGCCGTCGATGACGGTGCCGCGGGCGCCCCACGGAAACAGCATCTCCAGCAGCGGCGAGTCGGCCGGTTCTGGATCGGCTGGGTCGGCTGACGCTTCGGTGCCCTCGGTGTCGTCGGCGGGCAGCGCAGCGGCGCCGGCGTTCGTGACGAGCTCGAGCGGCGCGCCGTTACCGCGGCACAGCCAGCCGGTGATGAACGGCCGCCGGTGTCGTGCCGCGTTCAGCGCCGCCGGGAGCACGGAGGCGTAGTCAGTCGCGGTGGTGCCGCCCAGGGAGCTGGCGCTCACGGCGTGTACCCGGTACCAGAGCCCGGCTGTGCCGCCGTTGATGCCCGACGTGACTCCCATGGTGCGTGCTTACCAGGCCCGAAGCGGGCGTGCTAGCGGATTGGTCCGGATTGTTCCGCCGGCCTCGTCACAGCTCCACGGTGCCCGACACGCACGTGACCACGCTGCCGCCGACCCAGACCTGACCATCGGCGTCGAGGCTGATCTGCACCCGTCCGCTGCGGCCGAGCGCGGTTCCCTGGCGGGCGAGGTAGGGCGCCTGCGCGCGGCCGGTCGACAGCAGCCACTGCGCCAGTGAGGCGTTGAAGCTCCCGGTGACCGGGTCCTCGTGCGTCGCGCCGCCCGCGGGAAAGAAGGCTCGCACCTCGAACGCGGCTGGGCCGCCAGGCGGATGTGGCCCGGCGATACCGACGTTCAGGTCGCCCGGTCGGGGCCGCACCGCCAGCACGGCGTCGGCGCTGGCCAGCAGCACCGCGATCCAGCCCGGTCCGTTATCGGCCCACTGCAGGTCCACAATCGCGTCCGTGCCGATGCCGAGCATCTCGGCGACCCGCGCCGCCAGCGCCTCGTCGACGGGTCCGGAGCGCACCAGCGGCGGCGCAGCGAACGCCAGGCCGTCATCGCCGACTCGGATCGCGACCAGCCCGGCGCCGCACTGCTGGGTGACCACTCCGGCCTGCGGGGACTGCCCGCCTGCCTCGAGCCAGGCGTGGCAGGTGCCCAGCGTCGGATGGCCGGCGAACGGCAGTTCCAGGGTCGGCGTGAAGATGCGCACCTGGTAGTCGGCCTCATCGTCGGGCGTCAGCAGGAACGTGGTCTCTGACAGGTTGGTCCAGCTGGCGAACACCTGCATCTGCTCGGTGGTCAGCCCGTCGGCGTCGTGCACGACGGCGAGCGGATTGCCGAGATACGGGGTGGCGGTGAAGACATCGACCTGACGGAAGTGACGAGACATGGCTCTATCCTGGCCCGCTCGGCTCCCCGACCGCGAGCGTCGCCGTGGGCAGCGTGCTGATCGCGGGGTTGGCGTCGGCGAGCACGACCTGCGGGCCGCCGGCGCCCGGCCGGCACAGCACGACGGCGCTCGGCGGAAGCTGCTGGAGCTGGCGGGCCTCGACCAGGAACTCGCGCGCCCGCTGCGCGGCCGCTGACACCGAGCCGGTCGTCCCGACCGCGCGCGACGTGCTGAGCCCCCACGAGGTGCCGGCGTTGATCCCGGCGCTGACCGACACCGAGCGGGACCACGCAGCGGAACGACTCCGGTCGCGACTGGCCGAGCCGCCGGCCGCGAACGGTGCGAACCCGCCGGATCGGGTGCTGCCGCGCCCACGGCTCCGGCCAGCGGTCTCGGTCACCGACTGAGCGTCCGCCGCCGAGTCCGCGGTGCCAAAAGTGCTGGTGTACGACCCGCCGACGGTGTCGCTGATGGACGCGGCGACGGTGTCGGTCAGCTGGCTGACGACGAACCGGTGCTCGGTGCCGATCTGCTCGGCCGCGAGCCGGGCGTCGGCGGCGTTCCCGAGCCGCATGAACGCGACCGCGGCGTCCCCGCGACCCAGCCGGTCGCGCACGTGCGCCGGGACCGACCGGTAGCCGAGTACCAAGCCGGTGCCGGTGACCTCGGCCGTGTCGCTCAGCCGGTCGAGCACGTCGGCGGGCAGCCGTTCTGCGCCGAGCACGACGACGGCCTGCTGCCACGGGACGACCGCCGCCGGGTTGCGGCGCAGTGTCTCGGCGAGCGCGATGACCAGGTAAGCGGCCAGCACCTCGGCGACGAGCGGCGCGGCCCGCCGGTCCAGCCAGGCGACCCGTAATCTGCTGGGCGGCCGGGCGGTCGGCGCCGTCGCCAGCGGGCGTAGCGCGCGCAGCCGGGCCTCAAGCCCGGCGGCCTGGTCGACGACGAACTGGCCGGCTCCCCGGCCGCCGATGGCTGCCAGCCGGGCTAGCTGCTCGGGCGCGAGCTCGGCCGAGCCGAGGTGCTCGGCGGCCGCGCCCAGCTGACCGACCGCGCGCAGCCCAGCGGCCAGCTGCGCCATGGTCGCGCCGTCGCCGAGCGCGCGCAGCACCAGGCCCAGCAGCGCGGCGTCCCTGGCCGGGTCGTGGCGCGGCGGCTGCTCCGGCCTGCCAGCGGCGGCCACGGTCCTGGCGAGCACGTCCGCAAGCAGCTCCGGATCGAAGTCGGTGCCGAGGTCGAGCCGCGGCAGGTCGGCGGGCAGCACCCACACCTCCGGCTCGACGCCACCGTGACGGGCGGCCGTCAGCAGGTCCGCGGCGACTCCGCCCTCGGTGAGGTCGACGACCGTGACATCGCCGTCCGCCGCGAGCCGCGCCCCGGCCAGCGTGGCCAGCAGCGCGGACCAGCCCGCCAGGGTGCCGCCCGCGATGTCTATCCGGCCGACGGTGGCGGGCACGGTGACCGGCTGCCACTGCGGCCGGCGCGCGGCCGCCGCGGTGCGCTGCTGCCAGTCGCGAACCTGCCGGGCGTAGTGCTCACGGCTGGCTGTGAACGCGGCTCGCTGCGCCACGCGGAATTCCGCGACCCGCCGCTCCTCTGCGCGCAGCTGTCGCGCTAGCGCTCCCCTGCCGCGCTGTAGCTCCGCGGCGGCGCGGCC
>JASHPF010000110.1 GCA_030038295.1 Streptosporangiaceae bacterium | reverse complement strand
GGCGTCGGCGAGCTGGGCTTCTTCAGCCCGCACAGCTGGTGGCCGCTGTTCGTCGCTCTCGGCGCCGCGACCGCCGCAGTCGGCGTCGCAATCGGCTGGTGGCTATTCCTGATCGGGATGCTCGCGACGGTCCTGGCTGTCATCGGGTTTGTCTTCGAGTACTACCGCGGGTACTACGCCCACTGACCTCGGCGCCGGCCAGGCAGCGGGTCAGTCAGGACGGGCGGCTCCGCTGCGCCCCCGCTCTCCGGCTCGCTCGCGCTGGCCCGCCTCGTGCGCCACGCGCTCAACGTGATCGCGGTTGTCCGCCCACCAGGCCCCGGTGACGCGTCCGCAGGCTGGCGTCGTCGGGCTGCAACCCCGCGGTGCCGGCGATGAGCTCCGGACGACATCGGCCTGGCCGACGTCCCGGCCGAACGCGTCGCCGAAGTACCACCGCTCGACGCCGGCCAGGTGCTTGACCAGCCCGAGCAGGGTGGTCCCGGTCGGGGTCAGCGGGCGCCGGACGTCGCACTCGGACAGGTCATCGAGTTTCCACAGCAGCGGGTCACGGGCGGCCTGCAGGTAACGATGCACGTCGGCCCTGGCGTCCGGTTTTGTGGGTGGCAGTGTCGCTCATCATGGTCGCGTTCCTGCTGGGCGGCCTGGCGCTGATCTTCGGACCGACCTGGTGGCTGTTCTGGGTCGCCTTCGGGCTGGCCGCCGTCGGCGTGCTGATGGCTCCGGCCACCGGCATCTTCGACGACTGGTACTGATGGCTGGTCCTCGCGCGGGCTTGGGGTGCGAGCCGCTGACTCCCTGATACGCAGCCCGTCGGCCGATGCCGACCGCCTGGGTGGCTTATCGCGACCGCTGCCGGCCGATGCCGACCGTCGGGTTGGCTTATGGCGACCGCTGCCGGCCGATGCCGACCGTCGGGTTGGCTCATGGCGACCGCTGCCGGCCGATGCCGACCGTTGAACGTCCATAGCGACCGTCGAGTCGAAAATGTTGCCCTATTAGCGGCTTTTGAACCCGATGAGCGGTCGCTGTGACTCGCGAGCGGTCGCCATGACTCGCGAGCGGTCGCCATGACTCGCGTGTGGCCACGATCGGTCACTCGCCGTCGCCCTGCTGCCACTGAACGATCCGGCGGCTGTCGGTACCTGCCGGTAGCCTGCCGACGTGGCTGGCCGCCCGCCGGCCTGCGACGGAGTCTGCCACCGGAGACCGGCAGCCGTGCCGGGCACCGGCCAGTGGGGCTGGTCGCTGCGTGGCCTAGTGGCCGTCCTCGCCGTGGGACGGCTCGCCCGATGCGCCCGTCGCGCTCGCATCCTGGTCGCCGTGGCCGTGGCCGTCGGTCTGCGCGACCTCGCCGTCGCCGTGGCCGTTGCCGTGCCCGTTCCCGTGCGACTCGCTGGGCATGGGGGCGCTCTCGGTCACGACCTTGTAGAGGCGTTCCCGCACCCGTCCGAGGCCGCCGCGCATGCCAGGGGCTGGTACCTCGGTCTCCGCGGTCTCGCCCGGCGGCAGCGCAGGATGCGGCGCGCGCGACAGCAACACGGCCAGGTGATCCTGGTCGACCGGCCTGGTTTCCTCGATGAACTCGCCGCCCGGCAGCTGGCGGATGATTCCGGTCTCGATACCGTGCTCGATGAGGTGGTTGTCCTTGCGCTGCAGGCCGAGGCAGATCCGCTTGGTGATGATGTACGCGAGCGCCGGGCCGACGAAGATGCCCACCCTGGCTATCCAGGTCGTCCAGTACAGCGGGACGTCGAAGTGGTCGGCGATGACGTCGTTGGCGCCCTCGGCCCACAGGACTCCGTAGAAGGTGATCGCCGCGATGCCGATCGCGGTGCGGGTGGGCGCGTTCCGCGGCCGGTCATTCAGGTGATGCTCGCGCCGGTCGCCGGTGATCCACTGCTCGAGGAACGGCCAGAGCGCGGCCCCGCCAAAGATGATGCCCAGCGGCACGAGTCCAGGGAGGAACACGTTGAACGCGAACGTGTGCCCGAACACAACCCACTGCCAGTTCGGCATGATGCGCAGCGCACCCTCGAGTGCGCCCATGTAGAAGTCGGGCTGCGAGCCCGCCGACATCGCGACGGGGTTGTACGGCCCGTACAGCCAGACGGGATTGATCTGGACGAACGTCGCGGCCAGCGTGACCGCGGCGAAGACGAAGAAAAAGAACGCACCGGTCTTGGCCATGAAGTACGGGTACGTCGGCGCGCCGACGACGTTCTCGTTCGTCCGCCCCCTGCCGGGCATCTGGGTGTGCTTCTGATGGAACATCAGGAACAGGTGGACCGTCACCAGCGCGAGGATCAGGGCGGGGATCAGCAGCACGTGCAGGATGTACAGCCGGCCGATGATCTGGTTCCCCGGGTACGGCCCGCCGAACAGGAAGTACGCCAGATAGCTGCCGACGATGGGGAACGACTGCAGGACGCCCTCGGTGATCCGCAGGCCCGCGCCCGACAGCAGGTCGTCGGGGAGCGAGTAGCCGAACAGGCCCTCGAACAAGCCGAGCGTGAACAGGACAATGCCGATCAGCCAGTTGATCTCGCGCGGCTTGCGGTAGGCGCCGGTGAAGAAGATCCGGATCATGTGGGCCATGATCCCGGCCATGAACAGGTCGGCCGCCCAGTGGTGGATCTGCCGCATCAGCAGGCCGCCACGGACGTCGAAGCTAATCTTCAGCGTCGAGGCGTAGGCCTCGCTCATCTTGACGCCGCGCAGCGGGATGTACGAACCGTGGTAGACGACCTGCGTCATGCTCGGCTGGAACCAGAACGTGAGGAAGGTGCCGGTCAGCAGCAGGATGATGAACGAGTAGAGGATGATCTCGCCGAGCAGGAACGACCAGTGGTCCGGGAAAACCTTCCGGAGCAGCACCCGGACGCCGCGCGCTCCGTGCAGCCGGTCGTCCAGCCAGACGCCGGTGCCCTCAAGCGCCCGTTCGACGCTCATGACCGCTCCCAGAAGCTCGGTCCCACCGGCTCGTTGAAGGGTCCGGTGGCGACCAGGTAGCCCTCCGAGTCCACGCCGATCGGCAGCTGCGGCAGCGCCCGGGTGGCCGGGCCGAAGATCACCATGGCGCCTCGGGTGGCGTCGAACGTCGACTGATGGCACGGGCACAGGATGTGATGCGTCGTCTGCTCGTACAGGGCGGCCGGGCAGCCCACGTGGGTGCAGATCTTCGAGTAGGCGACGATGTTGTCGACCGTCCAGTTCGGCACCGTAAGGTTGGGCGGCGACGCGTGCCCAGGCTGCACCGGCGGGCCGAAGACCAGCTGCCCGGGCCGGAACTTGATGATGATGACGGCGGCCTTGGCCATCGCGTCATCGTCGTCCAGGTAGCCCTCTGGGCCCACGGTGATCAGCGAGCCCGGCGAGCTGAACTCGGCGGAGGTGATCGGCAGGCCGGTGCCGTACACCAGCAGCCGAAGGCCCTTGCGCCAGACCGTGGTGTCCAGGCTCGTACCCGGCAGCGGGCCGAGGTCGCGCAGCAGGAACAGCGGCGCCACCGCCAGCGGCACGGTCGCCGCGATGAGCGTGCGCCGGACCAGCGGGCGCTTGACGAACTGACTCGTCGCCGCGCCCTCCTCGAAGGTCTCCTTGAACGCCGCGCGTTCCGCCTCGGTGGAGCGCATCGGGTGCCGTTGCTCGGTGAGCTCCACCGTGGGCATGAGGTTCCTGACCCAGATAACCGCGCCGCCGCCGAGGAACAGGAAGACCAGCGACAGGCAGCCGCCCAGGAACAGGTTGGAGTGCATCACCGCGCTCAGCGAGCCGACGCCGATCAGCGAATACGCGACCAGAAAGCCGAAGCCCGCCAGCATGGCGAGGATAAACAGGGTAGCGACGAGCCGCTCGGCCGCGCGGGCCCTGGCTGGGTCGGCCGGATCCGGCGGCAGCTCCGGCTGGCTCGGCGGTCGGCTTCCGCCGTCCGGTTCGGGCAGCAGCGTTCGCGCCGCGGTTGGCGACGGGGTGCCGATGACCCGGTGCCGCGGGCCCGGCTGCTCAGGCTCGCCGGCCCCGCCGGCGCTACCCCCGGTCGAGCCAGCGCCGCCGCCACCGCCGCCCGCGCCGTAGCTCATGCCGCCAAGGTACTCAGGCCAGGACGTCCCGGAGTCGTCGCCAGCCGCGCCTTTCGGGTTGGTGTCACTCATGGGCCTTCCCGTGCTTCGCTGTGATCCAGAGCGCCGCCAGCACGCAGAACAGCAGCAGGCCGAGGAAGGCCACCAGGCCCTCGGTCACCGGCCCGATCCGGCCCAGGCTGAACCCGCCGGGATTCGGCTCGGACCTGACCTGCGTGACGTAGGCGATGATGTCCCGCTTCTGCTGCGGCGTGATGGTGAGGTCGTTGAAGACCGGCATGGCCTCCGGCCCGGTCAGCATGGCCTCGTAGATCTGGGTCGGGGTGGACTGCGTCAGCGCCGGGGCGTACTTGCCGTTGGTGAGCGCGCCGCCCGCGCCGACGAAGTTGTGGCACGCGGCACAGTCGGCCACGAATAGCTGCTGGCCCAGCCCGAGGTTGGCGCCCGCTGAGCTCACCTGGGCCGCTGACGGCACGGTTGGGCCGCCACCCAGTGACTGGATGTAGGCGGCTACAGCGGCCGTCTGCTTGGCGTTCAGTCGCGGCGGCTTGCGCTCGTTTTCCGCGCCGAGCTCGGCGGCCGGCATCCGGCCGGTGGTGACCTGGAAGTTCACCGCGGCCGCGCCGACGCCGATCAGGCTCGGCGCGTCGGCGGTGCCCTGGGCGAACAGGCCGTGGCAGGTGGCGCAGTCCTCGAGGAACAGGTTGCGGCCGTCGGCGATCTGCGCCGAGTTGGTCGTCGCCTGCGGGTCCGCCGACGCGCTCCCGCCGGTGATGACGGCGTAGGCCGTGCCGATGATGACGAGCACGCCAGCGATGACGACGTAGCCCGCTGCCCGGTGACGGCGCCTGGCGGTGATCCAGCTCACAGCTCTCCCCAGCTCCCGGTCAGTGGATCAGGTAGATCGTGGTGAACAGCCCGATCCAGACCACATCGACGAAGTGCCAGTAGTACGACACCACGATGGCGCTGGTCTGCTGCTCGAGCGTGAACCGCTTGGCCGCGAAGGTCCGGCCGAGCAGGAAGAGGAAGGCCACCAGCCCGCCGGTGACGTGCAGCCCGTGGAAGCCGGTGGTCAGGAAGAACACCGAGCCGTAGTTGCTGGATGCAATGGTCACGTGCTGCTTGCGGATGAGGTCGAGGTACTCATAGCCCTGGCCGCACACGAAGTAGAGGCCCATGAGGAAGGACAGCACGTACCACTCGCGCAGCCCCCACCGCCAGAACTGGAGGATGTTGCCGGCGCGCCGGATCTGGTGCCGCTCGACCGCGAACACCCCCATCTGGCAGGTGACGCTCGACAGCAGCAGCACGGTGGTGTTGATCGAGGCCAGGAACAGGTCCAGATGTGCTTTTGGCCACGCCTGGCCCATGCCCTTGTCCACCGACCGGATGGTGAAGTACATGGCGAACAGCGCCGCGAAGAACATGAGCTCGGACGACAGCCAGATGATCGTGCCCACGCTGACCAGGTTGGGCCGACTGGTAATTCCGCGCGGCTGAGCTACCTCAGTAGATGCTGAGACCACGGGGCCCATTATTACGACACCGCGTAGGCGTGCGAAGCCCGACCCCCCAGGTCGGTAGCATCCTTGGCATGAAGGTTGTCGTGTATAGCCATGATGCTGCCACTCGTGCCCGAGTGCGGCTTGCGATAGGCCGACGGCCGGCCCCCGACGTGCCGGAGGCCGAGATCACCGAGGTTGCCACCGAGGCCATGCTGTGGCGGCTACTCGACGCCGGCCGCGCCGATGTCCTCGTGCTGGACGGGGAGGCCCAGCCAGCTGGCGGGATGGGCGTCTGCCGCCAGGCCAAGGATGAGATTCACAACTGCCCGCCGGTGCTGCTGATCATCGGGCGGCCCGACGATGGCTGGCTGGGCACCTGGTCACGGGCCGACGCCGTGATCAGCCACCCGATCGACCCGATCGAGCTGGCCAGGGAGCTCGCGGGCCTCATGCGGCACCGGGCGCCCGGCACCGCGGTAGCCCAGGCCTGAGCTGGCGCCGGATGGCTGCCCGTACGACCTGGCCCGCCGTTCTCGGCGCGCTGATCAGGGGTGAGCACCTCGCCGCCGACGAGGCGGCGTGGGCGATGAACGAGATCATGGAGGGTGCCGCCACGCCGGCCCAGATCGCCGGGTTCGGTGTGGCGCTGCGGATCAAGGGCGAGACCGCCGTCGAGGTCACCGGTCTCGCCGAGGCGATGCTGGACCATGCCACGCCGATCTCCATTCCTGGCCCGACAGTCGACCTGGTCGGCACCGGCGGGGACGGCGCCCGTACGGTCAACATCTCGACCATGGGCACGATCGCGGCCGCCGCGGCGGGGGCCCGCATGGTCAAGCACGGGAACCGGGCGGCGTCGTCCGCATGCGGCACGGCCGACGTGCTGGAAGCGCTGGGGGTCGTGATCGACCTGCCGGCTCCCGCGAGCGAGCAGCTGGCGGCCGAGGTTGGCGCCGCTTTCCTGTTCGCGCCGCTCTACCACCCGGCGCTGCGGCACGTCATCGTGCCGCGCCGCGAGCTCGGCGTGCCTACCGTCTTCAACGTTCTCGGCCCGGTCGCCAACCCGGCCCGGCCGACCGCCCAGGCCCTCGGCGTGGCGGACCCGAGGATGGGACCCATCCTGGCTGGCGTGCTGGCCGCCCGCGGCTGCTCGGCGCTGGTGTTCCACGGCACCGACGGACTGGACGAGCTGACCACGACGGCCCCGTCCGACGTCTGGGTCGTGCACGACGGAACAGTCAGCCAGGTCACCATCGACCCGGCCGAGCTCGGCATTGCCCGCTGCGCCCCGGCCGACCTGCAGGGCGGAGATCCCGTCCACAACGCGGGCGTCATCAGGGCATTTCTCGGCGGGGTTCCTGGACCTGTCCGGGACACCGCGCTGCTGAACGGGGGCGCGGCGCTAGCCGCGGCCGCGGGCGTGTCCGGGCCGGATGAGCTCGGCGCCGCGCTGGCAGACGGCTACCAACGGGCTGCGGACGCGGTCGACTCTGGCGCGGCCGCGGAGCTCCTCGACCGCTGGGTGGCGACGAGCAAGCGGCTCGCGGGCCAGTAGCCCGGCGTCAGGGGCGGACGCCGCCACCCGGCGAGCGGATGAGTGCGGGAACGGCGTCGGCTCAGGACTCGGCGTAGCCCAGTGAGAACGCCGCTTCGAGGTCGTGCCGGGAATAGGTGCGGAAGGCGATGTGGGTCTCCGTGTGCGTCACCCCGGGGACCTTGTTGACCGTGCCGGGGATGACATCGCCCAGCTCGTCGTGCCCGCGCACCCGGACCATCGCGACCAGGTCGAACTCACCGGTCACCGAGTAGACCTCGGTCACCGACGGGATCTGCGCGATTGCCTCCGCGGTCTCGGGGATGCGGGCCACGTCCGCCTTGATCAGAACGATTGCGGTGACCACGGTTCTCCTTCGCAGCCGCGTGCCGCCCTGGCCGCGAGCGTCACCCGTTGCCGGCCCGCCCGCTCGAGCAGCAGCGTAGCCCACCGGTTAGCTAGCCAGCCGGGTCAGGACGGGATGGCCGGCGGGTTCGACCCCGGCTGCGAGATCGAGCAGGCCGGTCAGCACGTCTGCCGTCGCCCTGGCGTCGGCGAGCGCGCGGTGGCACGGAGCGGTGCGGGCCGAGAAGTACGCGGCGAGGGTGGCCAGCCGGCAGTCCGGCACCTGGCCGGGGCGAAGCAGCAGCCTGGCCAGCGCCGCGGTGTCCAGCACAGGGAAGCGCGGCCAGTCCACCCCGCACGCGGCGCTGGCCGACGTCAGGAAGCCGAGGTCAAAGGTCGCGTTGTGGGCCACGAGGACACAGTCGCCGGCGAAGGCCAGGAACGCGCGCAGCGCGGCGGCCGCGGGCGGTGCCTGGCTCACCAGCGCCTCAGTGATGCCGGTCAGCGTCATGATGTCGGCCGGGATCGGACTGGCGGGCCGGACCAGCGAGCAGAACTCACCGCTGCGCTGCCCGCCGCTGAGCCGTACAGCCCCGATCTCGGTGATCTCCGCGCGATCGCGCAGCCAGCCCGTGGTCTCCACATCGACCACCACCACGGTGACGTCTGCCAGCGGTCCGATCATGACGTCACGTTAGGACCCCGTACCGACAGTCGTGTGCAGGCGCGCGGGCGCGCCTGCACACGACTGTCGGTGTCATGGGGAGGGCTTGCGCACCCGCGCGAGCGCACCGGTTCCGCGACACGCGGGCCGCCCCGCCGGACCAGCTACGCGGCGTGAGAATACGCGAAGTGGTTGAATCCGTGTCCCGTACGCCCTAGGGTCGTGCAGCGAGCCGCATCGCTAGGCAGTCGCCTTTCGGCGGCGGCGAGCGGCCGCAGCTGAATCTCCGACGAGTCGGCGATGAGGCCGGCTGGAGAACCGGGGACCCAACCGGTGGCGTGCAGTCAGCGCCGCCAGGGGTGAATCGACCCGGGAACATTTCCCGGCCGTAGGGCGGACTTCCACAGCCCGAACCCGTCAGCTCACCCGGTAGGCCGCAGTGGAAGAAGGGGCGTGGCACGCGGGTGCATACGGCGCCGATGGCTCGCAGGCTCATCAGGCAGGGTGTCACCGCGGTAACCGTCGCGGTCTTCGCGGCCGGGTTGCTGATGGGAATATCGGGCAGCGCTGTCGGTGCGGCGAAGCCGACACTCAGCCAGGCGGAGGCGACGCTCACCAAGCTCCAGTCGCAGGTTGACAAGCTCGACCAGCAGTACGACCAGGTCCAGCAGGAGCTCACGGCCACCGACCAGCGGCTGGGCGTGATCGACAAGGAGTCTTCGAACTACGCGGACACGTACGCGCTGCTGCAACGGGAGATCGGGCGGATCGCCGTCACCCGGTACGAAGACGGCGACATCAACTCGTCAGTCGAGCTGCTGACGTCGGGCAACCCGCAGCAGATCCTGAACCAGTCGTCCATCCTGCTCGAGCTGTCGGCGACCGACAACGCCCAGATCAGCCAGTTCCTGATCGCGGCCAGGGAACTTCGCAGCACCCGAGCGCTCGCGCTGCGCACGAAGGCGGGGATCGTCCAGCTCAAGAACAGCCTGCTCACCCAGAAGGCCAGCATGAACAAGCTGGTCTCGCAGGAAGAAACGCTCGTGGCCCAGCTGACTCCCGCGCAGCAGACCCTCGTCGAGCCGGGCAGCGATGGCTCGACGACGGCGAAGTACACCGGGCCGACCTCGACGCAGGCCGAGAAGGCGATCGCCTTTGCCTACGACCAGCTTGGCTGCCCGTACGTGTACGGCGGCACCGGCCCGTGCGCGGATGGTTTCGACTGCTCCGGGCTCACCCAGGCTGCCTGGGCGTACGCCGGTGTGTCCATCCCGCGCACCAGCGAGGAGCAGTGGGAGGAACTGCCCCACGTCAGCACCCTGGAGCCGGGCGACATCATGGTCTTCAACGGCGCCGGGCACGTCGGCATCTACGTCGGCGACAACGAGCTGATCGATGCGCCGCACACCGGGCTCGACGTCGAGCTGGTGTCCTTCACGGGCTGGTATCAGGAAACCTACGACGGCGCCGTCCTGCCGTAGACCGCCTGGCGGGTCGTGCCCGGTCAGGCCATGGCTACCATATGGGTTTCTGCCAGCAGTAGCTGGCAGAGGCCTGCCGCGGGAACGCGGGCCGGGGGCTAGATGACCAGGGTGCTGATCGTTACGAACGACTTTCCGCCGCGCCGCGGCGGCATTCAGTCGTTCGTGCACGCGCTGGCTCGGCGACTGCCCGCCGATGCGGTGGTCGTCTACGCGCCCGCCTGGCCGGGCGCCGCCGAATTCGACGCCGCCCAGCCATTCCCCGTCATCAGGCACCGGGGCTCGCTGATGCTGCCGGTACCTTCTGTCGCTGCTCGGGCCTGCACGCTGCTGGCCGAGTATGGCTGCGACCGCGTGCTGTTCGGCGCGGCGGCTCCGCTCGGGTTGCTCGCGCCGCGGCTGCGAGCGGCCGGGGCGGAGCGGATCGTCGGCCTCACCCACGGGCACGAGGCAGGGTGGGCGGCGCTGCCCGGTGCCCGTTCGCTGCTCCGGCGGATCGGCGACGACGTGGACGTGCTCACCTATCTGGCCGAGTACTTCCGGATCCGGCTGGCCAGGGCGCTGTCGGCGGAAGCCGCGGACCGGATGGTGAGGCTGGCCCCCGGCGTGGACCCGGCCGAGTTCCGGCCGGGGGCAGGCGGCGCCGCGATCCGCCGGAAGCTCGGCATCGCGGCCAGCCGGCCGGTGGTCGTGTGCGTATCCAGGATGGTGCCGCGCAAGGGACAGGACGCCCTGATCGCAGCCTGGCCGACGGTGCGCGCGCAGGTGTCAGGTGACCCCGTGCTGCTGCTCGTGGGCGACGGCCCCTACCGGTCCCGGCTCGCGGCGCAGGCCAGGCGGCTGGGCGTCGCCGACTCGGTTCTGTTCACCGGCCCGGTGACCCGCGATGACCTGCCCGCCTGCTACGACGCCGGCACGATCTTCGCGATGCCGTGCCGGACCCGGCGGGCCGGGCTTGACGTCGAGGGGCTCGGCATCGTCTACCTGGAAGCCGCCGCGACCGGGCTGCCCGTCATCGGCGGCGACTCGGGTGGTGCGCCCGATGCTGTCCTCGACGGCGAGACCGGCTACGTCGTGCCCGGCCGAGACGCCACAGTGCTAGCCGACCGGCTGTCCGAGCTGCTGTCCGATCCGGCCGGCGCCGCCGCCATGGGCGACAAGGGACGATCGTGGATCGACCGAGAGTGGACCTGGGAGCTGGTAGCCGACCGGCTGCAAGCGATCCTCGCGTAACGGCTACCGCGCGTACAGTGCCTCGATCGCCGCGGCGAAGTCCTTGGCGACGATCGCGCGCTTCACCTTCAGCGACGGCGTGAGGTAGTCGTTGTCGGTCGTGAAGTCGACGGGGAGCACCACGAACTTGCGGATGGACTCGGCTCTGGAGACCGCCTTGTTGGCGTCGTCGATCGCGGCCTGCAACTCGGCGAGCAGATCTGGATCGGCGGCGAGGTCCGCCGCGGTGGCGTCGGCGGGCTTGCCGTGCTGCCGCTTCCAGGGCTCGAGGGCCTCCGGGTCCAGCGTGATCAGGCAGGCGATGAACGGCTTGCCGTCCCCGACGACCATGCACTGGCTGATCAGCGGGTGCGCCCGGAGCCTGTCCTCGAGCACCGCGGGCGCCACGTTCTTGCCGCCGGCCGTGACGATGATCTCCTTCTTCCGGCCGGTGACCCGCAGGAAACCCTCGTCGTCGAGCGCGCCGAGATCGCCGGAATGCAGCCAGCCGTCGGCGTCGATCGTGTCCTTGCTCGCGGCCTCGTTCTGCCAGTAGCCGATCGTGATGACGGCCCCACGGAGCAGAATCTCGCCGTCATCGGCGATCCTGGCGCTCACGCCGGGCAGCGGCTGTCCGACGGTGCCAATCTTGTTCCGGCTCGGCTTGTTGACGGTTGCGGCCGCGGATGTCTCCGTCATCCCGTAGCCCTCGAGCACCGTGATGCCGACGCCGCGGAAGAAGTGACCGAGCCGCTCGCCGAGCGGCGCCCCGCCGGACACCGCGTACTGGACCCGGCCGCCGACCGCAGCCCGCAGCTTGCCGTAGACGAGCCGGTCGTACAGCACGTGCCGCAGCTGGAGGCCGATGCCGGGTCGCCCGGAGTCGAGCGCCTGGCTGTAGCCGATCGCGGTGCTCGCGGCAGCGGTGAAGATCTTGCTTGTGGTGGGGCTGGCCGACGCCTGCTGTACCGCGGTGTTATAGACCTTCTCGAACACCCTGGGCACGGCCAGCAGGAACGTGGGGCGGAACTCGCGCAGTCCGGCTGCGACCGTGCCGGTGTCCGGCCAGTGGCCGAGCACCGCACCGGCCTCGAGGCAGCCGATCTCGACGATCCTGGCGAACACGTGCGCCAGCGGCATGAACAGCAGCGTCGAGGCGTCCGGCATCTCGAACACCTCGGGCAGCGCGGCGTGCACGGCGTTGCGGACCGCGGCGAGCATATTGCGGTGGGTGAGCTCGCAGCCCTTGGGCCGTCCCGTCGTCCCCGACGTGTAGATGATGGTGGCCAGGTCGCCGGCCCGGCGGCTCACCCGGTGCTGGCGCAGCTGGTCGTCGGTGATGTCACCGCCCGCGGCGGCGACATCGTCCAGGTTCTCGATGCGCCACAGGGGCCCGAGGCCCGGCAGCCGGCCGCGGACGCTGTCGATGATGCGCGCATGGTCGTCGGACTCGGCGATGGCGGCCCGCGCCCCGGAGTCGCCGATGATCCACTCCACCTGCTCGGCCGACGACGTCTCGTAGACAGGGACCGACACCGCGCCCGCCGTCCAGATCGCGTAGTCGGCCAGCGTCCACTCATACCGGGTGTGCGACATCACGGCCACCCGGTCGCCTGGCTGGATTCCCGCGGCGATCAGGCCCTTCGCGAGCGCCGATACCTCACCACGGAACTGACCGGCGGTGACGTCCTGCCAGCCGCCATCGACGCCACGCCGGCGCAGCATGACCTCATCCGGGTCGGCGGCGGCCCGGCTGAACACCACATCGGCGAGGCCGGCATCGTCGGGGATCTCGATGAGCGCTGGGATACCGAATTCGAGCACTGACCCTCCAGGTACCACGTTCGGTTGCCGCTCCGTCTGTCGTGGGTCGTCTGCTATCGCCGGGACTACCTCTGTCATTGTCCTCGGACGTTACCGCCTGGCGTAGCCGCGACCGCGCCGCCGGGCCGGCTAGGCCTTTCTGCCCGACTTGCCTACTGTAGGCAGATGCGGGTGCACGTCGTCAGCGATGTCCATGGCCGGTCCGACGCGTTGCGCCGGGCCGGCGATGGTGCGGACGCGCTGATCTGCCTCGGTGATCTGTTGTTGTTCATCGACTACGCCGATCACAGCCAGGGCATCTTCCCCGGGCTGTTCGGCGCCGAGCAGGCCCGGCGGCTGGTCGAACTGAGGTCAACGGGCGAGTTCGAGGCGGCGCGCGCGCTGTCCGCCGAGTTGTGGGCGCAGCTGGACGGCGATCCCCGGCAGCATGTCGAGGCGGCCGTGCGGCGCCAGTACGCCGAGCTGTTCGCCGCCATGCCCGTACCGTCCTACCTGACCTATGGGAACGTCGACCTGCCAAGGCTGTGGGCCGAGCACGTCAGGCCTGGTCAGCACGTCCTCGACGGGCAGCGCATCGAGCTCGACGGCTGGACGTTCGGCTTCGTCGGCGGCGGCCTCCGGACCGCCTACCGAACGCCGAACGAGCTCGACGACGACGTCTTCGCGGCGAAGGTCGCGGCGGTGGGGGACGTCGATGTACTGTGCGCGCACATCCCACCCGCCGTGCCTGAACTGCTGTACGACACGGCGGCGAGACGGATGGAACGGGGCAGTGAAGAGCTGCTGCGGCTCATCAGGGAGTCCAAGCCCCGGTATGTGCTGTTCGGCCACGTACATCAGCCGCTGCAGAGCCGGATCCGGATCGGCGGCACCGAGTGCATCAACGTCGGTCATTTTCGCGCTAGCGGCCTGCCCTACGTGCTCCAGTGGCCATGACCGCGGGCGCGCGCCCGGCCCGCCGCGGCGGGCGCGCGCCCGTGGCCGAGGTACGCTCCACGTCATGGCGGACAGGACGTCCTCGAGCATCACGGTGGCTGCCGACCGCTCGGCCATCATGGCGGTTATCGCCGACTTTGGCTCCTACCCTGCGTGGGCCAGCGGCGTCCGCGCGGCCGAGATCGTCGAGACAGGTCCAGACGGACGCGCGGTCCGGGTTCGATTCGGCCTCGACGCGGGCGTGATCAAGGACAGCTACGTGCTGGCTTATGACTGGGACGGGGATGCCGCGGTGCACTGGCAGCTCGCCGAGGCAGGCTCCATGGTGACCGAGCTGTCGGGGGCGTACCTGCTGGCGGACGACGGCGGCGCCACCACGGTCAGCTACGAACTGGCCGTCGGGACGCGGGTCCCGCTGCCGGGTCTGCTCCGGCGGCGCGCCGAACGGATGATCATCGACGCGGCGCTGAAGGGCCTGAAGACGCGGACAGAGTCCGGGCCGGGCGCAGGCCGTTGAGGCGTGCCCGCGCCGGGCACGGGAATGAGTCAAGAAGTGGTGGCACGATGAGCGAGCAGTCCGGGCGCAGCGAGTCCTCGGATCGGCAGCCCCGGTCCGGCCGGAACGGCACGGACCGGCAGCAGCAGCGTGATCCGGTCAATGACCTGATCGGGGACCTGCAGCGCTGGCTGATCCGGTCGAGTGCGAAGAACATGCGCAGGGAAATAGAGGACCAAGTCCGGCGCACCATCGGCGGGCAGCGTCAGGCCAAGGGCGACGTCTGGGACGTCGCGACGACCGAGATTCCGCCTGAGGTCGGAGAGGCGCCCGAATGCCAGTGGTGCCCGATCTGCCGAGCCGCCCGCCGCATGCGCGACACCGGGCCTGGCCTGGCCGGCCAGCTGTCCGGGGCAGGCGAGGCGGTCGCCACCGTGATGCAGGACGCGATCGGCGCCCTCGACTCCCTGCTGACCAGGACCGGCGGGCGCGGTGGGACCGAAGGCGCCGGCCCGGCTGTCCCGCACTCCGGTTCGGACCAGTCCGCGCGGTCTGGGTCGGCCGAGCTTGAGCCTGGACCAGCGACCCGGCCGCCCGCGGCGGAGCCAGCGGAGCCAGCGCAGCCACCGCAGCCGCCTCCCGTCCGGCCGGACTCGCTGGCCGGGGATCATGGCCAGGCTGGCTGGAAGCCCGGCGACCGGCTGGCCACTGCGGGTGGCGGGGGCGCGGACACCTGGTCAGCCGCGACGACCGCGGACCCGGCGGTCGACGGTGCCGAGCCGACTGCCGCGAGCGAAGAATCAGACTGGCGAGGACATGAGCCTGGCGATCGGAGTTGACGTCGGTGGCACGAAGGTCGCCGCCGGGATCGTGGACGAGCGCGGGCGGGTCATCGAGAAGCTGAAGAGGTTCACGCCGGCCGCCAGCCCGGACGACACCATCGGGGTGATCGCTGGTGCCGTGACCGAACTGCTGAGCAGGTATGAGGTCGATGCGGTCGGCATCGGCGCGGCCGGATTCGTGGACCAGACCAGGGCGAGCGTGCTGTTCGCGCCCAACCTCGCCTGGCGCGACGAACCGGTCAAGAAGCTGCTGGAAGAGCGCATCGGCCGGCCGGTCATCGTCGAGAACGACGCGAACGCGGCTGCCTGGGCCGAGACCAGGCTCGGTGCCGCGCGGGGGCACGAACACGTGGTGCTCATCACCGTCGGCACGGGCATCGGCAGCGGTATCGTGCTCGACGGAAAGCTGTACCGAGGCCGATTCGGCTCGGCCGGGGAGCCCGGTCACTACCGCGTCGTGCCCGACGGCCGGCTGTGCGGGTGCGGCAACCGCGGCTGCTGGGAGCAGTACGCGAGCGGCAGCGCGCTGGTTGCCGAGGCGCGTGAGTTCGCCCGCCGATCCCCGGAGGCCGCGGCCCGGCTGCTGCAGCTCAGCGGCAATGGGCCGGACGGCATCGACGGGCCTGCCGTGACTGAGGCGGCGCGCGAGGGCGACCCCGGCGCGGTGCGCTGCTTCGAGACGGTTGGCAGCTGGCTCGGCACCGGGCTGGCCGATCTGTCGGCCATCCTCGACCCTGGCTGCTTCGTCATCGGCGGCGGTGTGTCGGAGGCCGGCGAGCTGCTCGTCGGCCCGGCCAGGGCGGCCTACGAGCACGGCCTCACCGGCCGCTCGCATCGTCCCTACGCCGACGTCAGGCTCGCTGAGCTTGGCCCGGATGCGGGCCTGATCGGGGCCGCGGACCTGGCCAGGACGGGCTGAAACGCACCGCGGACGCCGCTACAACACCGCGCCGTCGTCATCATCATCGCGCCGCGGGCGATCCCCGAGCTTGACCACGAGCGTCACGAAGCCGCCGACGAACGCGGCGACGGCGACGAACGCGGCGATAGCGGAGATGGTCCAGTGCAGGAACACGGTGACGACCAGCAGGTAGCCAGGGCCGCCGATGACCGCGGCCAGCGCCGCCTTGGAGATCGGGTCCAGCCTCGCGGGCGGCGGCAGCGCGTTGGGGACATATCGGTCATCGTCTTCGTCTGGGGGGGTATAGGCGCGCGGATCCCCGGCCGGGCGGACGACGCGCGTGCGGTCGGCCGGCCCGGCGCTGCCGCCGGGTAGCGGCCAGGATCGGGTACCTGGCCGGCCGCCCGGCTGGTCCGGGGCGCTGATCGGGTCGGCCGTCGGGTCGCCCGGTCCGGCCAGCTCGGGCGCTCCGCTGTCAGGTGCCGCGAGGCTGGCCGGGGCCGCGGTCGCGGGCGGACGGGGCAGGTCTTCGCTGGCCGGCCACGGGACGTCGGTCAGCGTCAAGTCGGCCGGGCGATCGAAGCGGGCGACGAGGTCGCGCCAGGCGGCCTCCTCCCTGCTGATCTCGCCGTCAGCGTCCCCGGCACCACTCATCCGACGTCATTCCCCGCCCATCGATTCTCTGCTGGTCTCGCCTGTTGATGCCCGTCCCACCCGGCTATGTATACGAACGAACTCAAGGCTTCCGGCAAATATTGCCGGGGCATCGTTATCGAGGGTGGCAACGTGGTAGCTGTCGGCGAGCTCGCGCACCTCGACCTGGCTGGGTGGCAGGGCGCGGGTGAGCAGTTGCACGCTGGCCGGGCCGACGACGTGGTCGGTCGTGCTGTGGTACACGAGCACCGGCTGGGTCAGGTCGGCGAGGTGCTGCGTCGTCGTCCGCCAGAGCCCTGGCAGGCTGGCCACTGCCTTCACCGGCGTCCGGTCGTATCCGGCCTCGATCGCGCCCGGCTTCTTGATGTCGCTGGCGATG
The DNA here is from genome assembly GCA_030038295.1 of Streptosporangiaceae bacterium. Taxonomy (GTDB): domain Bacteria; phylum Actinomycetota; class Actinomycetes; order Streptosporangiales; family Streptosporangiaceae; genus JAJYUU01. The sequence continues at coordinate 2,033 of JASHPF010000110.1, read as the reverse complement.
CCTTTGACGGCCGGCACGACGAACTTGACCACCGGGACGACGAGGAACAGCAGCCTGGAATCGGCCGTCAGCGAAGGGTTGACGAGGACCAGCCCACGGACGGCGTCGCCGCGCAGCTCCGCGAGCCGGAGGGCCAGGCAGGCACCCATGGACAGGCCCATCAAAAAGATCTCGTCGCAGTGCGACTGCAGCTCGTCAAAGGCCCGGTTCACCTCAGCGAACCAGTCCTCCCACCGGGTCCTGGCCATCTCCTGCCAGGTCGTGCCGTGACCCGGGAGCCTCGGCAGGGAAACCGTGAGGCCCGCGTCGGCCAGGTACTCAGCCCAGGGTCGCAGCGACTGCGGGCTACCGGTGAAGCCATGGCACAGCAGCACTCCCGTAGGCCCGCCGTCGCGAGCGAACGCCTCGGCACCTGGCATGACTGGCATGAGCGACACCCTCCGGCTTCCGCGCCGCGGCACGGCCTCGGCTTCTCCTGGCATCGTCGCACGTCCGCTGCCGGAAGGGCACCGGTCATGGCAGTTCCGCGCGGCCCGGTGTTTCGGGGGCGGCCGCGGCGGGCAGCACAGGCTGGCCTGGCCAGGCGCGGGGTGCATCGCCCGGCGGCCGGCGGTGACTTGCGCGACCTGGAGGTTGGCGGCAGTCTTTCGATCATGGGGAGTCCGCGTCGCGCGCGGCTGTCCGCCGGCCACGAGCCGGCGGACCGTCCCGCGGCGAGGCCCCGCCACCGAGCCGTGCTCCGAGCCGAGGTATAAGGCGTGTTTTACTGGGTGGTCAAGGCGATTATCGCGCCGTTCCTGACGGTGATATTCCGGCCGTGGGCCGAGGGCCTGGATAACGTCCCGCGCCAGGGCCCGGCGATCCTCGCCAGCAACCACCTCTCCTTCTCCGATCACTTCTTCGCCCCGCTGCCGCTCCCTCGCAAGGTGGTCTTCCTCGCCAAGTCGGAGTACTTCACCGGGCGGGGGATCAAGGGACTGGTCAGCAAGGCGTTCTTCCGCGGCGTCGGGCAGATCCCGGTCGACCGGTCTGGCGGCCCGGCGAGTGAGCGCGCCCTGCGCACCGGGCTGCGCGTGCTGGCGGCCGGTGAGCTGCTGGGCATCTACCCGGAAGGGACCCGTACCCCCGATGGGCGGTTGTACCGGGGCAAGACGGGCGTGGCCCGGCTGGCGCTCGAGGCGCGGGTGAAGGTGATCCCCACCGCTATGGTCGGCGGCTTCGAGTTTCAGCCGCCCGGCAGGATCGCGCCGCGGCTGCGGGTGAGGCCGGGCGTGCGGTTCGGCACACCGCTCGACTTCTCCCGCTACTACGGCCTTGAGCAGGATCGGATCGTGCTGCGCGCGATGACCGATGAGATCATGTACGAGCTCATGAAGCTATCTGGTCAGGAATACGTCGACGAGTACGCGCAACGCGCCAAGCTGCGACTGGGCAGCGTGCTGCACCCAGGCGGCCATAGCCGCGCGGCTGGCGACGAGGACGCCGACGAGGAGGCCGGGGCCGACGGCGACCGTAGCCATGGCCCGGCCGCGCAGGCTCCGCTCAGCGGGGTGCCGCGGCCGGATCCGGGCGACTCAGCCGTCCGCGGCGGCCCGGCCTGACCAGCCCTTGGTCTGCTCGACCGCTCGTCGCCAGCGTGCGTGCGCGGCCTCGTCCCTGGATGTCGGCGTGAACCGCCGGTCCAGCTGCCAGGTGGCGGCCAGCTCGGCCTGAGTCGACCAGACGCCGGTGCCGAGCCCGGCGAGGAACGCCGCCCCGAGAGCGGTCGTCTCGGCCACCACGGGCCGCTCGACCGGTCGCTGGATCTGGTCGGCCTGCAGCTGCATGAGCAGGTCGTTCCCGCTGCCGCCGCCGTCGGCCCGCAGCGCTGGCCGGTCCAGGGCGGCCGGGCCGGCGCGGCTCGGACCGACCGCCGGATCCGCAGCGTTCCGGCTGGCGCTCTCGGCCGTCATCACGTCGATCACGTCGCGCACCTCGAAAGCGATGGCCTCGAGGGCGGCCCGGACCAGGTGTGCCCTGGTGGTGCCGCGGGT
>JASHPF010000109.1 GCA_030038295.1 Streptosporangiaceae bacterium | reverse complement strand
TTGGCCACCGGCTGTGCACTGGCGGGGGACGAGCCAGCGGTGCAAACATTGGCCCGGTTCTTCCATTGGTCCGGCAAAGGAGAGCGCGTGACCGACGAGATGCCGCCCGGCGGGGATAGCCAGGTGCCGCCGGTCCCGTCCGGTCAGCCGGACCAACCGCCGCCCAGCGGGGAGGGCGGGGTTCCGCCCGGCGGAGGGGCCCAGCCCGGCTACGGCCAGCCGGGCCTATACTCCCAGCCGACCTACGGTCAGCAGCCGCAGCAACCCAGCCCGTGGAGCCAGCCCGGCCAACCGCCGTCGAGCCCGGAGAGGCAGGTTCCGCCGGGTGAAGCCGGCCAGTCGGGCTACGGCCAGCCCGGCCCATACGGCCAGCCCGGTCCATACGGCCAGCCCGGTCCATACGGCCAGCCCGGCTACGGCCCGTACGGCCAGCCGGGTCCATACGGCCAGCCCGGCTACGCCCCGCCTGGCTACGGCCAGCCCGGTCCATACGGCCAGCCCGGTCCATACGGCCAGCCCGGCCCATACGGCCAGCCCGGCTACGGCCCGCCCGGCTATCGCCGGCCTGGGTACGGCCAGGCCGGGCCGGGTTGGGGGTGGGTCGCTCCCGCACCGGGCGGCGTACCGCTGCGACCCTTGTCCCTGGGCGACATCCTCAACGGCACCGTGACCCTTGCCCGCCGAAACCCGGCTGCCACCTTCGGCCTGACCGCCATCGTCATGACCATCTATGGCGTCGCCGCGACGTTCCTCCAGCGGCTCTACGAGACCCGCATCGCCGGGCTCCAGCAGGCCGTGCAGTCCGGCCAGCAGGGCACGCAGCAGTTCGACAACTTGGTGGGCTCGTCCCTGGCTGTCGCCATCCCGGCCGTCGTGGCCCTGTTGGTGCTCGCACTCGTCGTCAACGCGGCGCTCACCGGCCTGCTGAGCACCGTCATTGGCCGCGGCTTGCTTGGCCGCAAGGTCGGGCTGTCGCAAGCCTGGCGGACTGGCCGCCCCGGCGCAGTGCTCGGTGCGACGGTTCTGCTCTTGCTGCTCGGTATCGCCTTCGCACTGCCCGTCGCGGTTTTGGTCGTCGTGCTGGCCGTGCTCCACCTGGCGCCGGCCGCCGTCGCGGTCGGCGTGCTCGGCGGCATCGGGCTCGTCGTCATCGAGCTCCTGCTCGTGATCAGGCTCAGCCTGACGCTGCCTGCCGTGGTACTCGAGCGAGTGTCCCCGGTCGCCGCGATCCGGCGGTCGTGGCAGCTCACGCACGGCAGCTTCTGGCGGCTGTTTGGAATCCTGGCGCTTACGGCCATCGTGGTGGCCGTTGCCGGGTACGTCCTGACGATCCCGTTCGCGGTGGTCGCGGCCGTCATCAGCGGGTCCTCGGTGCTGACGGCGTCGACATCCACCTCGGTCGCCGCGCTGATCGTCAGCGCCATCGGATCTATCGTCGCTGCGACGATCACCAGGCCGGTCAGCGCCGGCGTCAGCGTGCTGCTGTACGCCGACCTGCGGATGCGGCGTGAGGGCTTCGACCTCACGCTCCGCAATGCCGCCCAGAACCAGGCGCTGACCGGAGACGAGTTTGCCGCCGTCTGGCGGCCGCCGCCATCGACGCCGGTTCCGCCCGCCGGATAGTGAGTACGAATCGGGGACCCAGATGACCAGCCAAGGCGGCCCTGGCATCGGCAGGGACCATGCCAGGGAGCTGGCGCGGCGCGAGCTGGCTCGCTCGATCTACCGGCCGTCCCTCGCGTACCGGTGGTGGCACGACGTCACGCACTGGCTGTCTGCTGTCGGTGGCGGACTGAGTGTGTGGGGCGTGCTCGCGCTGGCGGTCATCGTGCTCGCCGCGATAGCGGTCACGGTAGCCATGCTCGGTCCCGCTCGGACCGGTCGGCGGCTGCCCGGCCGGGCGGTTCTCGGGGACCGCCCCCGGCACGCGGACGACTATCGTGCCGCCGCCGATCGGCTCGCCGCCACCGGCGACTACAGCGCGGCCATCGCCGAGCGAGTCCGCGCAATCGCGGCCGACCTCGAGGCTCGCGGAGTCCTGCCACCAGGGCCCGCCAGAACCGCCATCGAGCTGGCCGCCGCGGCGGGCCGCGCGTTTCCGGCGATGGCAGACGAGCTCACTGCCGCTGCGCACTCCTTCGACGAGGTGCGCTACGGCGGCCGGCCCGGCAGCGAGCGAGCCTACGCGCGGGTCAAAGACCTAGACATCTCGCTGCGGGCTGCGGCTCCAGCCACGGCCACCGAGCCCGCAGCAGCGCGCATGTCGAGCACCACGGCCACCGCGCCGATTTCCGGATCGTCGCGATGACAGCCCCGGCTCCGCGCCTCGCCGCCGACCCAGGTTCGGACCCCGCCGCCGCCGCGCCAGCGCCGCTCGTAGGGCGCGGCGCCGACGGCGGGTCGCGCCAGACCCGGCGGGTCTGGCCACAGTGGCGCCCATGGCTGGCCGTCGCGGTGGTCATCGCGGCCGGCGCCACCGTCATCGCGCTGGCGCACCGGCCGCCCGCCACCGAGTACCTGAGCCCGGACTCGGTCACGCCCAGCGGCACGCACGCGCTCGCCGACGTGCTGGCCGGGCTCGGCCGCCAGGTGCGGCTGCAGAGAACTGTCCCGTCCGCGATCACGGCCGCGACGGCGGGCAGCACGCTGGTCATTACCAGTCCGCGCTACTTGTCCGCCACCGACCTGGCCGCGCTCGCTCGCGTGCCGGCCAATGTGCTGCTGGTCGGTCCCACCGAGGCGGCCTTGGTCGCGATCGACCCGATCATCATGCTCGTCGGACCCGCGCAGCGCGTGGTCGTCACGCCGCCAGGCTGCTCGCTGCGGGCCGCTGTCCTTGCTGGCAGCGTGGACGCAGGCGGCGAGAACATGCTGGTGCGGAACGAGACGACGCCGGTACAGCAGTGCTACACCTCGGTCAGCGGCTCCACCCTGGTCCAGTCAGAGGTCCGCAACAGGCTCGTCACGG
>JASHPF010000108.1 GCA_030038295.1 Streptosporangiaceae bacterium | reverse complement strand
CGGCGGGCACCGTCCCGGCCGGCGGGGGGAGCCAGGCCGGCGGGGGGAGCCAGGCCGACGCCAGGCCGGCCGCGCCGCGGCCGTCGGAAACCGCGCCCGCCGAGGCGATCCTTCGCGGGGCGGGCTGGCACGTCAGCGTGCTCGACGCGACGACACCGCTACCAATCGCCTGGGAGCGGCTGTCGCAGCCGTCGACCGTGTTCATGCGGCGTCCGGTGGCCGATCCCGGCGGGCCGATTCCGGTCGGCGGGACTGCCGACGGGTCATCGCCATGAGCCTGCGCATGCCGGTCATCGCGGCGGTCGCGGTCGTGCTCGCGTCGCTGTCGCTCAACGCCGTGCTGCAAGGCAACGGCTGGCTAGCCGGCGGCATCGGCGCGGCGATCGTGGTCGCCGCGGCCGGGCTCGGGTCAAGGATGCCGGGCGCTCGCTTCCCGGTGACCGCCGGGCTCGTGGCACTCATCTGTGCCGTCCCCCTGCTCTTCTGGCCGCGGTGGCCCGAGCTCGTCGCCGGGCTGGCGCTCATAGGCCTGACGGCGGCGAGCGCGACCGGCTACCGGCCGCTGCGCGGGTTCGCCACCCTTGCGCTCTATCTGGGCGCGCTGCTGATCTACCTGAACCTGGCCTTCGCCGCCAGCCACTCGTATGCTCGCGTGCTCCCGAGTCGCGGCTCGATGGCCTATCTCGGCCACCTGGTCGGGGTCGCCTTCACCCAGTTCCGCGCGTCGCCACCGCTGGCGGATACCAGGGCGGTCAGCCTGGTGGCAAGCTGCGGCATCGGTCTGGTCGCGGTCCTGGTAGACCTCCTGGCGGTCCGGATGGAGCGGCCCGCACTGGCCGGGCTTCCGCTGCTCGTGCTGTTCAGCGTGCCCGTCGCCAGCGATCTCAAGACCTTCAGCCCGATTCAGGTGCTGACGTTCGCGGCCGGGATGGCGGGATACCTCACGCTCCTGTCCACGGCGGGCCGGGAGCGCCTGCGGATGTGGGGCCGACTGGTCACGTTCCGCCACGTCCAGGCGCCAGACGAGGCGGGCAGCGGGCCGGACACCAGGCAGCTGGCGGCGTCTGGCCGACGAGTCGGCCTGGTCGCCGTGTGCCTGGCCATCATCATCCCGATCGTGCTCCCCGCGGTCCCCGCGCACGACATCTTCGGCCCTACACCGGCTGGCACCGGCGCCGGCGCAGGCGGCGACAGCGGGGCTAGCAATGCCGGTGCTCAGCTGGACGCCCTGCTGCAGGTCCAGCAGCAGCTCCAGGAAAAGACGCCGCGGCCCGTCCTGACCTACACCACCTCTGCGCCCGCCCCAGCAGACCAGTACTTCCAGGTCTACGTGCTCAACTACAACGCGCGCTCGGGCACCTGGCTGCCGCAGTTCACGGAGGACCCGACAGACCAGCGAAACTCCGCCGACTTCAAGCTGCCGTACGCACCGCAGGGGCAGCTGCCGAGCACTCCGGTGGACGACGTCCGGACGACCGTCACGCTGAACAAAGACCAGAGCACGTCCGGGGTCGCCGGGTTCCTGCCGGTCCCCTACGCGCCGGTGAAGCTTTCGACCAACACCCTCGGCTGGGCCGAGCTGCCGACCTCGCTGATGCTGTTCAACTCTGCCGAGCCGCTGGGTGGCCTGCAGTACACCGTCGTGAGTAGCGAGCCGGACCCCACGCCGGCGGAGATCGAGGATGCTTCCGGCGCGATCCCCACCTCGATCATCGCGGAGTACGGCTCTTATGCCGGACCGGACAACGCGCGGCTGTCGGCGATCGCGCACCAGCACACCGTCGGCGCGGCCTCCGAGCTGCAGTATGCCCTCGACCTGCAGTCCTGGTTTACCTCCGCCAGCTTCCTCTACACCCTCAAGCCGGGCCTACCGGCCTCGAACTGGCTCGTGCCGTTCCTGACCACCGACCGGCGCGGCTATTGTCAGCAGTTCGCGTGGGCGTTCGCCATTCTGGCGAGGCTGCTGGGCATTCCGTCCCGGGTTGTCATCGGCTACACCGGCGGGACGCCCGGCGCCCACGACACCTGGGTGGTGACCACTGCGGACGCGCACGCGTGGCCGGAGCTCTACTTCCCCGGCGAGGGCTGGCTGCGATTCGAGCCCACACCGCACGGCGTAGGTGGACAGGGCACCGCGACCGCACCCCCGTACGCGACCGGCTCGGCAGGCGGCCAGGCTTCGACCAAGCCCGGCACCGCAGGCCGAGCGGGAGCAGCCGCTGCCGCGCACTCCACCACCGCGCCGGGCGGGACTCGCCTCTCGCGGGGGCAGCTGGGCGACACGGCCACGCTGACGCCCGTCAGCGGCTCCGGCATCTGGCTGGTGGTCGGCATTCCGGTACTGGCGCTGCTGGCCCTGGGCTGCCCGATGGTGGCTCGGCGGGTAACGCGCCGACGGCGCTGGCTGGCTGCCTCGACGGACGATGCCGTCGCCGCCGCGGCGTGGCGTGAACTGACCGACGACCTTACCGATTATGGCTTCAGCCGCACCGCTGGTGACACTCCGCGCGCTCTGGCCAGGCGAATCGGGACCGAGGCCCACCTGGATCCGGCGGCCGGGCAGGCCCTCCGCCGCATCGTCACTGCGGCGGAACGGGCCCAGTACGCCCGGCTTGCCGCGCCTGCTCCCGGCCTGGCCGGGGATGTCCTGACCGTACGCCGCGCCATGGCGGCGTCGGTTCCGGTTCGCCGCCGCATCCGCGCCTGGCTGTTGCCCGCGTCGACGCTGCTGGCCGCGCAGCGCGTGCTGCAACGGGCCGGGGACACGCTGAGCTGGCTGGATACCTCGCTGCCCGCGCTCAGGCGGCAACTACGCAGGGCCGAGTGACCGGCTGGCGGGCCTGCTGACGCACCCGCGCGGAAGCGACGCCCGCTACCGGGAGTTGCCTTCCTGGCGACGGCGCCAGCGCTCCTCCAGCCGTTCCATCAGCCCTGAGCTGGTCGAATCCCTGGCAGGCCGTTGCGTCCGCTCGCGCCGCCTGCTGCCGCGCTCGGGCAGCACCATCGCCGCCATCCGCCGGTAGCTCGCGATGGCCCAGACGATGCACAGCAGCATGATGACGAAGCCAGCCGCCGACAGCCAGGCGTACTTGAGGAACACCCCGGCCACGAGGGCGCCGATGCCTATCAGGAACCCCACGGACGCATGCAGCACCCGGCGCCGGTAGTGGACCTTCGGATCCTTGGCCCGCATGACCCTGGCCAGCCGCGGATGATCGGCATAAAGCGCCTGCTCAATCTGCTCGAGCTGGCGCTGCTCGTGCTCAGAGAGCGGCACTGTGCCTCCCATAAACCTCGGCCCAATGCTCTGCGCACCACGGCCGTTGCTTTACGCCCAGAATACGAGCGCCGGGGCGCCCTGTGGAAGGGTACGCGTCAGCGGGTCCATTTCGGACCGTCCTCGCCGCACTCAGGACTCGCGGCCCAGCTCAGCACGGGTACCAGCCCGGCCCCGTGGGTCGATGAGCGCGGCCGGACGGACCGCGTCCTGGCCAAACCGGCCGGTGATGCGGTCAAGGGCCGACTCGGCGTCCCGCCAGGCCGTGCTCCGCTCCCCGAGCGCTAGCTGCGTCGCCGCGTCGGCGGCGGGCACCAGGCCGGCCGCCCGCACCCCTACCAGGCGCAGGCTGACCTGCCCGCTCAGCCCTGATGCCGCGTAGAGCGCGCACGCCGTGGCGTAGATCTGCTGGGTCTCGCCGGTCGGCTCCGGCAGCGTCTTTGCGCGGGTAATGGTCGTGAAGTCGGACTTGCGGAGCTTGATCGTGATCGTCCTGGCCGCGAGCCCGCCCGTCCGCAGCGCCCTGGCGGTCCTTCTGGACAGCCGCAGCAGCTCTCGCCGGACGGTGGCGGCGTCGCTGATGTCGACCTCGAACGTCTCCTCGGCGCCGACGCTCTTGTCCCGAACCGACGACTCGACCGGACGCGCGTCCCGGCCGTGCGCGAGCGCGTGCAGGTGGGTCGCCGTCGCCGGGCCGAGGTCGCGCTCGAGCGCTGCCAGTGGGGCGGCGGCGATATCAGCCACCGTCCGCAGCCCGAGCCGGGCCAGCGCCTGCCGGGTCTTCTCGCCGACCCCCCACAGCGCGGAAACCGGCAGCGGCGACAGGAAACTCATGGCCTGGCCGACCGGGATCACCAGCAGTCCGTCCGGTTTGCAGTGCACGGAGGCGAGTTTGGCCAGGAACTTGTTCGCCGCGATCCCCACCGAGCAGGTGATCTGCTGCTGCTCGGCCACCTGCGCGCGGATCAGGTGCCCGATGACGCTCGGCGATCCGAACAGCCTGATCGCACCGGACACGTCGAGGAACGCCTCGTCGAGCGAGATCGGCTCCACCAGCGGGGTCACGGCCCGGAAGATCCCCATGACCTCCTTGGACACGGCGCCGTAGAGGCGATGGCGCGGCGGGATCACCGTGGCCTGCGGGCACAGCCGACGGGCCCGCGACATGGGCATCGCCGACCGCACGCCGAACGCGCGAGCCGCATACGTCGCCGAGAGCACGACGCTGCGACCCGACAGCCCCCCGACGATCACCGGTAGCCCCGCGAGGTCGGGCCGGTCCCTGAGCTCCACGCTGGCATAGAACGCGTCCATGTCCACGTGCAGGATGTGGCAGCCGGTGTCATCCACGGGTTCGGTCATGACTCACCCGCCGCCCTGCCTGTGATCGTGCGCAACCGGCAAACCGGGGACAGCCGGCGATCCCTGCCGCCCGCGGTCTGCGGTCGACTGTAGCCCCTGGCACCGACAGTCGGCCGGTCAGAGCGAGAGCGTCGGCCTGACCTGGAGCAGCCTGCCCAGCAGGCCGTTCACGAACCCGGCCGAGTCGTCGGTGGACAGCTCGCTGGCCAGCGCGACCGCCTCGCTGATCGCCACGGCGTCGGGTACCTGGTCGCGCCAGAGCAACTCGTAGGCGCCGATGCGGAGGACGTTGCGGTCAACCGCCGGCATTCGCTCCAGCGCCCAGCCCTCCGAGTACGCCGCGAGCAGCTCGTCGATCTGCGCGGCGTGCTCCTGCACGCCGCGGACCAGCAGCGCGGCATACTCCGAGACCGGCGGGTCGGCCGCCGCCGTGCGCTCGGCCAGCACGTCGAGCACCGGCTCACCCCGCACCTCGGCCTCAAACAGCACATCCAGTGCCCGTTTGCGGGCCTTGCTGCGCGCTGGCATGCTGACGACCGGTGGGCGGGCCGGTCAGGCCCGGCCGAGATAGTCGCCCGAGCGGGTGTCGACGCGAATCTTCTCGCCGGTGGTGATGAACAGGGGCACCTGGATCTGAGCGCCTGTCTCCAGGATGGCGGGCTTGGTGCCGCCGGTCGACCGGTCACCCTGTAGCCCCGGGTCGGTGTGCTCGACGGTGAGCTCCACCGCGGCCGGCAGCTCGACGTACAGCGGGGTGCCGTTGTTGAACGCGATGGTGACTGTCTGCTCCTCGAGCAGGTAGTTGGCGCCGTCACCGACTACCGACGCGGGAATGCGCGGCTGGTCGTAGTCCGTCGTGTCCATGAACACGAAGTCTTCGCCTTCGCGGTACAGGTACTGCATCTCGCGCTTGTCGACCGTCGCGACCTCGACCCGCACCCCGGCGTTAAACGTCCTGTCCACGACCTTGCCGGACATTACGTTCTTCAGCTTGGTGCGGACGAACGCGCCCCCCTTGCCAGGCTTGACGTGCTGGAACTCCACCACGTTCCACAGCGCCCCGTCGATGCTGAGCGTCATGCCGTTTTTGAGATCGTTGGTGGTGGCCACGTCTGCGTGTCTCCTGCGTGCATCGGGGACCGCCGTGCTCACGTCAGAGCACCAGCAGTTCCCTGGTAGTCGTGATGAGTGTCGCTGGCCCCGCCGCGCGAACCACAACGGTGTCCTCGACCCTGACGCCGCCCTTGCCGGGCAGGTAGATTCCGGGCTCGACGGTGACCGGGACCAGTTCCTGCAGTTTACCTGTCCGGCCGGGTCCCAGCATCGGCGCTTCGTGCACCTCAAGCCCGACGCCGTGGCCGAGGCCGTGTCCGAAATGAGCGCCATGCCCGGCGGCCTCGATGATGCTGCGCGCGGCGGCATCGACGTCCCCGACGACGGCGCCCGGCCTGGCTGCCGCCAGGCCGGCGAGCTGGGCCGCCGCAACCACGTCGTAGATGTCCCGCTGCCAGGGCTCCGGCGGTCCGAGACACACCGTCCTGGTCATGTCCGCGTGGTAGCCGCGATAGCGGGCGCCGCAGTCGATGACGACGAGGTCGCCACGCTCCAGGCGCCGGCCGCCGGGAGAGTGGTGCGGGATCGCGCCATGGGGACCGCTCGCGACGATGGTGTCGAACGCCGGGCCGTCGGCACCGAGGTCCACCATCGTCCGCTCGAGCAGGATGGCGAGTTCGCGCTCGGTCCGGCCGGGCTCGATCGCCTCGATCAGCCTCCCGAACGCCGCGTCGGTGAGCGAGCACGCCGTCGCCAGCAGCGAGATCTCAGTCTGATCCTTGATCATCCGCAGCGCCTCGACGACCCGGCCGAGCGGTACGAGGACCGGCGCGCCCGGCTGCGCCGCGAGGGCCGAGTGCTGCTCGACCGTCAGGTGCTGCGCCTCGAACGCCAGGGTCTGGTACCCGCGCTCGACGGCGAGCCGGGTCAGCGCCGGCGCCAGCTCGCGCTCGACTACGAGCTCGACGTCCGGGCAGTCGCGTTCGGCCGCCGCGGCGTACCGGGAGTCGGTGCCGAGTACGGCCGGGCCGCCGGCGGGCAGCAGCACGGCCATGTTGGAGCTGACCAGGCCGGACAGATAGCGAACGTTGGGCGGGCTGGTGATCAGCGCGGCGTCGGCACCGCCCGCAGCGACCTGCTGTGCGGCCAGCGCGCGGCGCGCGGCGTGGATATCGGCCACGCTCCCGACTCTAGTGACGAGCAGCGGCCGGCGCACCGCCTCGGACGCACGGCAGGCGCGCGAACCCGCGGCCCCGCCGGGCGCGGCGATCAGCCGGTGCCGGGCACGTCGTCGCCGAGGATCACGCCGCCGCCGCGGCTCCAGGTGAGGTACCGCCAGATCAGGTTCACCAGCGTGACCACGCGGTTGCGGTTGCCCAGCAGGTAGATCAGGTGCAGGCCCAGCCACGCGAGCCACGCGAGCGTACCCCGCAGCCGGATGCCGCCGCGCAACTCCACTACCGCCGACCGGCGCCCGATGGTTGCCATGGTGCCCTTGTCGTGGTACGCGAACGGCCTGGTCGGCTGGCCCGCGATCAGCCGGCCGACCTGCTCGCCCGCGTGCCGTCCTTCCTGGAGCGCGGGCTGAGCCAGCTGGGCTATCGGTTCGTCCTCGTTGACGCAGACGTCGCCGGCCGCAAACACCCGGTCCTGACCGACGACCCGCAGGTCGGCGCCGACTTCGATGCGCCCGCCGCGACCCCTGGGCAGATCGGACCTCCACTCGTCGGCGGGCGCCGTGACGCCGGCCGCCCAGACGGTGACGTCGCTGCGATGCTCGGTCCCGTCAGCCAGCAGCACAGAACCAGCCCTGACCTCCTTGATCGTGGTGTTGAGCAGCACCTCGACGCCGCGATCGACGAGTTGCTGGCGGGTGTAGCGGCGGAGGCTGTCGCGGTAGGGCCCGAGCAGCTCCGGGGCCATCTCGATCAGCCGGACGCGGAACATCGACCTGTCGATGTTGGGATAGACAGCCGGGAGCGCGACGTTGCGCAGCTCCGCGAGCGTGCCCGACAGCTCGACCCCGGTGGCGCCACCCCCGACGACCGTGATGTCAAGCTCCGGGCCGACCATTCCCTCGTTGCGCTGCTCGAGCTCGTCCATCAGCGTGTTGCGCAGCGCGACGGCGTCGCGCCTGGTGTAGAGGCTGAGCGCGTGCTCGGCCGCGCCCGGAACCCCGAAGAACGCTGCGGACACGCCGGTCGCGATGATCAGGTAGTCGTAGCTCAGCTGCTCGCCGCCCGCGAGCGTGACCGTCCGCCGATCAAGGTCGACGGCGGCCAGCTCGCCCTTGCGGTACGAGGCGCCGCGCCGCCCGGTCGCCGTCCAGAGCGGGTAGGCAACGTCCGCAGCGGTGAGGCCGGCGGTCGCGACCTGGTACAGCAGCGGCTGGAACGTGCTGTAGACGTTCCGGTCCACGATGGTCACCGCGGCGCGAGTGCGGGCAAGCGCCTGGAGCGCGGAGAGGCCGGCGAATCCGCCGCCGATGACGAGAACCTCGGGCCCGTCGGCCGCCCGTCGCTCGTGGTGTCGCATGACGTCCCTTCCTGGATCGAGCGGTGCCGATCACCTGCCCGCGGGCGGCGCCAGGAAACCGGCGCGGGCCGGCAGCCGGGCCTGCGCCGGGCGGGCGGCCGGAGCCGAACCTGAGGCGGCCTTCGCCCACCCTATGGCGACCGCTGACGACCCCCATGGCGACCGCTGATGACCGATGGCGACCGTAGGCGCGAAAATTCAGGCCTTTATACGGCTTTTGCCCCGACAGCCCGGTCGCCATCGGTCTCGAACGGTCGCCATGGATCGGCGGCGGTCGCCATTGGTCTCGAACGGTCGCCGTGGATCGGCGGCGGCCGCCATTGGTCTCGAACGGTCGCCGTGGATCGGCGGCGGCCGCCTTCGTGCCACCGAGCGGCGCTCTCGCGCGCCGACGGCCCGCACCGCCCGCCCGGCCCGAGCCGCTACGCCGCCAGGTCCTTGATCTCCTCGATCAGCGCGACCCGCTCCGCGTGGGTGTGCCCCAGCGGGGCGACGTTCAGCGTGGTGACACCGGACGCCTTCATCGCCGCGACGCGCTCGGCGACAAACGACCTCGGGCCGATCAGCGAGACGTGCTCAAGCAGGTCTTGCGGGATAAGCGCCTCGGCCTCCTTCCGCCGACCGTCGAGATAGGCGTCCTGGATCGCGGCGGCTTCCCGCTCGTAGCCGTACCGAACGGCGAGGTTGTTGTAGAAGTTCGCGCCGCGGGCGCCCATCCCGCCGATGTACAGCGCCTGGATCGGCCGGATGAGGTCAATGAGGCCGCCGACGTCGTCGCCGATCGCGAGCGCCGTCTGCGCGAACACGTCGAGGGGCGGCAGCGACGGGTCGCGCTTGGCG
>JASHPF010000107.1 GCA_030038295.1 Streptosporangiaceae bacterium | reverse complement strand
TGCTGGATCGACCGGCCGAGTGGGACTCGCGATGGTGGTCGCCGATCATCAACGCCGAGCACCTGGCCATGCGGGACGCGGCCGGGCTGTTCGACCTCTCGGCGTTCGCGATCATCGATGTCACCGGGCCGGGCGCGCTGCACGCGGTGCAGAACGTGGCTGTCGCGCAGCTGCACGTGCCGGACGGCCGCGTCGTCTACACCTCATTCCTGGATGACGCGGGCGGTTTCCGCGCGGACCTCACCATCATGCGGCTCGGCCCCCGGCATTTCCGGGTGGTCACCGGCGGCGCAACCGGGATGGCCGACTTCAAGTGGATCACTGATCACCGGCCCGCGGACGGCTCGGCCGCGGTCAGCGACGTGACCTCGGCCTATACCACCTTCGGCCTGTGGGGCCCGCGGGCCCGCGACATCCTCAGCCGGGTCATTGCCGCCGACGACGACATCTCGAACGCTGGCTTCCCGTTCGGCACCTGCAAGGAGATCGAGGTCGCGGGCATGACCGTGCTGGCGTCGCGGATCTCCTACGTCGGCGAGCTGGGCTGGGAGCTGTACGTGCCGATGGAGCAGGGCGCGAAGCTGTGGGATGCGCTCTACGAGGCCGGCCTGCCCGACGGCCTGATCCCGGCCGGCATCGGCGTCTACGGGACGACCGCACGGCTGGAGAAGTGTTTCCGCGCGTACGGCGCGGAACTCGACGCGAGCTACACCCTCGTCGAGGCGGGCATGGCCAGGCCGAGGGTCAAGGCCGAGGATTTCGTCGGCAAGACCGCGTACCTGCACCAGCGCGACGCGCCGCCGACCGCCGTGCTGTGCACGCTGACGGTCGACGATCACGCGTCGGGGACCGGCCAGCTGCGCTACATGCTCGGCGGCGAGCCGGTGCTGTCGGCCGCGGGCGAACCCCTCACCGACGCGCGCGGCCGACGATCGTACGTGACCAGCGCGGGCTCGGGTCCATCGCTCGGCAAGCATCTGCTCATGGCATACCTGCCAGCCGAGCAGGCCGTTGCCGGGACCGCGCTGACGGTCGAGTACCTCGGCGAGCGATACCCCGTGACGGTCGCGGTGGCCGGCTCGACCCCGCTGTTCGATCCCGCCGGTGAGCGGGTCAGGCGCTAGCCCGGTGACGCAACAGGCTGCTGGCACGCCGCTCGACATCCTGGTCTGCGTCAAGCGCGTGCCGATGGTGGGCGGGCGGATCGTGCTCACCGCCGACGGACAGGACGTCGACACCCGCATGTCGGGGTTCACGGTGAGCCCGCACGAGGAATGCGCCGTCGAGGAGGCCATCCAGCTCACCGAGCACGCCGGGGGCACGGTGACCGTGCTGACACTCGGGCCGCCCGAAGCCACGGAGCAGCTCAGGGACATGCTGGCGCTCGGCGCGCACCGCGGCGTGCTCCTGGAGACCGACGGCCGGGAGTGGGGCCCGGTTGCCACCGCGGCGGCGATCGCGCAGGCTATCGAAGACCTGCAGGAACCCGCGTTCCCCCTTGTCCTGGTGGGAAACGAGGCCGCGGACACCGGCGGTTACCAGGTCGGCGTGCGGGTTGCGCACACCCTAGGGCGGCCGTGCGTGACCGGGATCAAGAGCCTCGAGCTGACTGGCGCGGGGCTGCGGGCCGGGCGGGAGCGCGGTGCCGTGCACGAATTCTTCGAGCTGCCGCTGCCCGCCGTGGTCAGCGTGAAGGAGGGCATCAACCTGCCGCGCTACCCGTCACTGCCGGGCCGGCTACGCGCCAAGCGGGCGGAGATCACCGTGCTGCGACCACGCTGGCAGCCGGACGCGGTGCGCAAGATCGGGCTGCGGGTGCCCGCCGGCGCGTCGCGACAGGCGCAGCTACTCGGGAACGGCGCCGCCGCGGTACCGGAGCTGGTCCGCGTGCTCGGCGAGCTGGGCGTGCTACCGGCCGCGGCTCGCCCAGCCGTCGTCGGCCCTGCCGTCGCCGGCCCGGCCGGGACCGAAGCCGGCCAGCCGGCATGAGCGTGCTCTGCCTCCTCGAATGGGACGGCGCCGGGATCGCCCCGGCCTCGCTGCGCGCGCTGTCGTTCGGGGCCGCGGTGGCCGCCCCGACCGGCGACGACGTCACGGCCGTGCTGGCCGGCCCGCCCGGCGCCGGCAACGTAGCCGACGATGCACTCAGGGCGGAGCTGACCGCGTTCGGCGCCGCGGCGCTCTGCCTGGTCACGGCCGAGGGGCTCACCGGCTACGCCCCGGTGGCGTGGGCGCGCGCGCTGCAGCAGCTCGCCGACGGCGGCACCGTCACCGCGGTCGTTGCCGCCGCGACCGACCGGGGCAGCGAGGTCCTGGCCCACCTCGGCGCGATCACCGGGCTGCCGGTGGCGGCAAACTGCCTGTCGGCGGTCCCGGCTGGCGCCGGATGCTGGCAGCTGGTCCGGCAGCGGTGGGCAGGCAGCGTGCTCGAGGACGCGCTGCTCGAGGCGCCGCTGGCGCTGCTGACCGTGGCCACGGACGCGATCGCCGCCGAGCCGCCACCAGCCGCCGCTGACGCGGCTGGCACGAAGCTGGCGGACGCCGTCCTGCCGGTGCGCCGGTTCACCGCTCAGCTCGACGACGCGGACCTGGTGGTCAGCGCAGTCGAGTCTGCCGCGGAAGCGGGCGGGACGTCGCTGGCGACGGCGCGCGTGGTTGTCGGCGGCGGACGCGGTGTCGGCGGCCCGGACGGCTTTGCGCCGCTCGAGGAGCTGGCCAGCCTGCTCGGTGGCGCCGTGGGCGTGTCGCGCGTGGTGACCAGCCAGGGCTGGCGGCCGCACCGCCAGCAGGTCGGCCAGACCGGCACGAAGATCTCGCCTGAGCTATACCTGGCCTGCGGCATCAGCGGCGCGATCCAGCACATGGCGGGCTGCCTCGGCGCCCGGCACATCGTCGCCATCAACACCGACCCGGACGCGCCCATCATGTCGCGGGCGGACTACGCGGTCATCGGGGACCTCGCCGAGATCATCCCTGCGCTGGTGGCGGCGATCCGGGACCAGCGGGACTGACGAGCCGGGCCAGCTCCGTCTCGAGGCCGCCGACGCCCACGTCGATGACGCGGAGCGGCAGGCCGAACCTGGCGGCGATCGAGGTCGCGCGCCGCGTCAGCTCGGGGTCGCGATCGCTGGCCAGCCAGACGACCCGGCGGTAGTGGCCGAAGTAGTCGGGCCACAACTCGGGATGCCGGTCGAGTCCGAGCCCGCGGACCACCGTGCGGTCGAAGCTGGCGACCAGGTAGTCGGTCAGCAGGTAGGTGCCCGGCTGGCGGGTGAGCAGCGCGCGGACCCGGCTGGCGCCGCCGAGCACGTCGTAGCAGTGCAGCCCGCGCAGCCGGCTGATCCCCAGCCTGCGGCACACCTCGTCGAGCGCACCGTAGCTGCCGCAGTCGGCGTAACCGACCACGACCCGCAGGCCGCGCGCCTGCAGCGTCGCGGCCAGGTCCGCCACGGCGGGCGCGATCCGGTCCGGCCGGTTGTGCAGCCCAGCCGGCAGCGCGTGCACCTCCACCGGCCAGCCCCGGCGGCCCGCGATGTCCCTGATGTGCCCGGCCAGCGCTCCGCAGGCGATCACTCCGAGGGGGGAACGGGGTGCTCCGTCGACGCGGCCGTCAGCCAGGGAACTGTAGCTGGGCGACGAACGCGTCGTTGAAGCCGTCGCGGTCGGAGAGCTCGACATAGCGCACCTCCTCCAGCAAGGCCAGCGCGGCCGCCCGCTCGCGGAGCGACAGCAGCGCCATCTTCGCGCCCTCGCCGGCCACGTTCCCCGCGGCGACGACACGCAGCACCGGCAGCTTCGGGACCAGGCCGAGCGCGATGGCGCTGGCCGGTGACAGGTAGCTGCCGAACGATCCGGCCAGCAGGACCTGCTGGATGTCGGCTGCGGTCAGGCCGGCCTCGTCCAGCAGCACCTGCCAGCCGGTGGCGATGGCGGCCTTGGCGAACTGCAGTTCCCGCACGTCGCGCTGGGACAGGTAGATGGAGTTGGTCGCGTCGCCCGGCTCGCCGCGCCAGTGCAGCACGAACACGCGCTCGGCGCCGAGCGTGGTCAGCCGCGGCGCGAGCGCGGGTGCCAGCTCCAGCACGACGTCCGCGGGCACGAGCCGGCCGGAGTGGTCGAGCAGCCCGGCCCGGACCAGCCCGGCAACAGCGTCGACGAGGCCGGATCCGCAGAGCCCGGCCGGCTCGCGGTCGCCGATGACGGTGAGGGCGACGGCGTCGGGGCTGATGGTGACCGCCTCGATGGCCCCGTCGGCCGCGCGCATCCCGCACCTGATGGCCGCCCCCTCGAAAGCCGGCCCAGCCGGCGCCGCCGTGGCGAGCAGCCAGTCCCGGTTCCCGAGCACGATCTCGCAGTTGGTACCGATGTCGATGAACAGCCGCGTCCTGGCGTCCCGGTTCATGCCGGCCGCGAGCAGCCCGGCGGTGATGTCGCCACCCACGTACGCCCCGAACGCCGGGAACACGAACGCGCGCGCCCGCGGGTGCGCCGGCACGGCCAGGTCCGCGGCCAGCACCTCGGGCACCTGGCGGGCCGCCATGATGAACGGCGCCACGCCGAGCGGCTCGGGATCGACGCCGAGCGCGAGGTGCGTCATGGTGGCGTTGCCGGCGAGCGCGACCTCCGCGACGTCGGCGGGATCCGCGCCGGCCGCGGCGCACACCTCGGCGGCGAGCTCGGCGAGCGTCTCGTGGGCCAGCCGGGTCATGCCCGCCAGCGCCGCCGGGTCGAGCATGGTGGCGCTGATCCGGGTGATCACGTCCGCGCCGAACGGCTGCTGCTTGTTGAGCATGGACGCGACGGCCAGCGGCGTTCCGGTGCGCAGGTCGAGCAGGGTGGCCACGACGGTGGTGGTGCCGAGGTCGAACGCGAGGCCGAGCAGTCGCTGCGTGGTGTCCCCGGCCTGCACGTCGATCAGCGCGTCGTCGACGATGACGGCGGTGACCTTGAAGTCGGCGGCCCGCAGCCGCTGGCCGAGGCCGCGCAGTACCGCCAGGTCGACCCGCAGCTCCAGGTCGTCCACCGCGTCCAGCACCCGCTCGAGGTCGGTCCGCTGGTCGGCGAGCGTCGGCTCGGTGAGCTCCAGGTAGCGCTTCTGCGCGGCAGGCCGCAGGATGACCTGCCGGCCGACCCCGACGGTGGCGGCCTTCGGCCTCGTCGCCAGCGGCGGCACCTCCAGCCGGACGTCGGCGCTGGCGAGCGCCCGGCACGCCAGCCGCCAGCCGGCCCGCAGCTCGTCGGCGGAGAACGCGCGCGCGTCGAGCGCGGAAGCGGGCACGCTGCCGTCGGCCACCCGGATCTTG
>JASHPF010000106.1 GCA_030038295.1 Streptosporangiaceae bacterium | reverse complement strand
CCGGCCGCCGCTCGCGGATAACACCGCGGCCGCCGCGGCGGCCCCGCCCGCCCAGGGCACCCCGGCCGAGGAAACGCGGGTGAACGCACCCTGACGCCCGCCGGGCACCGGCTCGCCCGGCCGCCGCGCCGCGGCGACGGCACCGGTCAGGCCTGAGGCCCGCCGTCCACGAGCAGGCCGCCGATCACCAGCGAGAGCAGCCGATCCGTCTGGGCCGGGTCGGCATGCGCCGCGTCGGTCGCCATGATCAGGCCGTGGGTCAGCCGGAGGATGTCACCGCTCTGCACGTCTGGCCTGGCTTCGCCCGCATCCTGCGCCCGGCGGAGTAGCTCGTCCGTGCGGTTGCGCAGGATCATGCTGCAGGCCGACAGGAACGCGGCGTCCTTGCCCAGCGTCGAGACGAGGGCGGAACTCAGGCTGCGCTTGGTCCGGCCGAAGGCGAGGAACGCGCGCAGCCACTCGCCGAGCGCGGCACCGGGCGACTCGGCCGTCAGCAGCTTGGCTCCGAGCGCGTCGAGCCCGTCGACCTGGTCCTGGTAGACGGCCTCCAGCAGGGCTTGCCGAGCCGGGAAGTGCCGGTAGAGCGTGCCGATGCCCACGCCCGCGCGGCGCGCGATCTCCTCGAGCGACACGTCATCGGCGCCGTGCTCGGCGAACGCGGCGGTAGCCGCGGCGAGCAGCCGCTCATAGTTGCGACGCGCGTCGGCGCGCTTCGGCGGCCCCGGCACTGCGGCCTGCTCGGCTGCTCCCATCAGTCGTCACCATCTCCGAGTTGCAAACCGGAGGCAACCTCCGTATAGTTAGCGGAGGGATCCTCCGAATAGAGCTTAGCTCACTCCGTCCGCGCGGCCAAGCCGATCGGCTGGCCGGCGGCTCACTCTAGCCTGACCAGCTATCTCCTGCACGCCGGCCAGGCGCCCGACTCAGCGCTGTTCCAGGAAGGAACCATGTCTTCGTCTCCGCATTCTGCTGGCTCGGCCGGATCGCAACTCGCCCGGACCGCGGCCAGCCGCCCGCTCGCACCAGCGTCGGCGAGTTCCCCGCGAACGCTGTCCAGCCTGGCCGGTCACCGGCCAGCCAGGGACCGCAGGAACGTCACGCTCGCCATGGTGCTCTGCGCCCAGCTGATGATCGTGCTTGACCTGACCGTCGTGAACGTGGCGCTGCCCTCGATGGCGGCCGGCCTGCACCTGTCGCCGACAAGCCTGTCCTGGGTGCTGAACGCCTACGCACTGACCTTCGGCGGCCTGCTCCTGCTCGGCGGCCGGGCGGGCGACATCCTCGGCCGACGGCGCGCGTTCATGGCCGGTCTCGCCATCTTCACCCTCGCGTCCCTGGCCGGCGGCCTAGCCTCCAGCCCGGCTGCGCTGCTCGCGGCGCGCGCGGTCCAGGGCGTCGGCGGGGCGATCGCCTCCCCCGCCGTGCTCGCGTCGATCGTGGCGAGCTTTCCCGAGGGCCGGGAGCGCATCCGCGCCCTCAGCATCTTCACCGGCGTCACGATGGGCGGCGCCTCGCTTGGCCTCGTGCTCGGCGGCATGATCACTCAGTGGGCGTCGTGGCGCTGGGTGTTCTTCGTCAACGTGCCCGTCGGCATCGCCGTGGTGGCGCTCGCGCCGCGGGTGCTCGCCCGCTCGGAGCGCCGGTCCGGCCGGTTCGATGTCGCGGGCGCGATCACTTCGACCGCCGGGATGTCAGCCCTGGTCTACGCGTTCATCACGGTCGCTTCCCACGGCTGGGGCAGCGCCGCGTCGCTCGCGGCGTTTGCCGCGGCCGTCATCCTGCTCACCGCGTTCGTGCTCGTCGAGACCAGGACCAGCCAGCCGATCACACCGCTCTGGCTGCTGTGGGACCGGAGCCGCGGCGCGTCCTACGTAGCCAGGCTGCTGCTGGTGGCCGGCATGTTCGGGTCGTTCTTCTTCCTCACTCAGTTCGTCCAGGAGGTACTCGGGCTCAGCCCGCTGGCGGCCGGGGCGTCATTCGTGCCGATGACGGCGGGCCTGTTCGGCACGTCGCGGCTGGCGCCGCGGCTCGTCACCAGGTTCGGTCCCAAGCCACTGATGATCGCCGGGCTGCTCCCCGTGGTCGCGGGCATGGCCTGGCTCGGTCGGCTCACCCCGAGCACGAGCTACGTCCCTGGCGTGCTGATCCCGATGCTGCTGCTAGGGATCGGCATGGGCGTGGTCTTCGTACCGCTCACGATGGCGTCGCTGGCCGGCGTGCCGGCCCGCGAGTCGGGCGCCGCCGCCAGCATGGTCAACGTCATGCAGCAGGTCGGCGGCGCACTCGGGCTCGCCATCCTGGTTACCGTCTACGGCACGGCGAGCCGCGCCGCTGCCAGGCACCCGCTCGTCGGCGCGACCCTCGCGGCGCAGGCCGAGCACGCCCGCGTGCACGGCATGGCCGCCGCGTTCACGGCCGCGGCGATCTTCGACGCGGTCGCGCTCGTGGTGATCGCCGTGGCGATCCGGATGGCCGGAACGCCCGGCCCAGCGGGCCACGGTCAGGT
>JASHPF010000105.1 GCA_030038295.1 Streptosporangiaceae bacterium | reverse complement strand
CAGCCCGGTGCCGGCGCGCACGGCAGTCCCGCCGGGCAGCGGCCCGGTGCCGGACCGGCCGGGCACGGGGCGCTCGGACAGCCCGGCACCGGCGGGCTTCCTCGAGGCGCTCACGGCCTGGCCCGCCGGGGTCACGCTGCTCACGCTCGCCGACGGCCGGGATGACATCGGGGCGACGGTCAGCGCGTTCTGTCCGGTCTCGGTCGACCCGCCGCTCGTGCTGGTGTCGCTGATCGCGTCCTCGTACCTGGCCGAGGTGCTTCGCCAGGCCGATCCGTTCGCGGTCACCCTGCTCACGGCCGGGCAGCGCGTGCTCGCCGGCCGGTTCGCCGCCGCGGGCCGACCGAGCGCGCGACTGCTGCTGGCCGGCGTGCCGCACCGGCGCGGTGACCGGTCTGGTGCCTTGATTCCGGACGGCGGACTTGCCGCGTTCGAGTGCGAGGTCAGCGAGCGGATCGCGGCAGGCGATCATCTACTCCTCGTCGCGACCGTCACGAACGTGCCCTACGCGGCCGATGCCGGTGACCCGCTGATCCGGTTCCGCGGCGGCTACCTGAAGTGATGACGCCGCGAGCGGCCGCTCCGAGCAGCTGGCCGCTAGCCGTTGAGGTAGGCGAGGACAGCGAGGACCCGGCGGTTGTCGTCGTCGGACGGCGCGAGGTCGAGCTTGGCGAAGATGCTGCTGCTGTGCTTGCTCACGGCCTTCTCGGTGACGAACAACCGCTGCGCGATGGCGCTGTTGGACCGGCCCTCGGCCATCAGCTCGAGCACCTCGCGCTCGCGGCCCGACAGCCGGGCTAGCGGCTCCTGCCTGGCGGCCCGGCCAAGCAGCTTGGTCACCACCGCGGGATCCATCACCGTTCCGCCGGCCGCGACCCTCCTGATCGCGTCGACGAACTGGTCGTCGTTGAACACCCGGTCCTTGAGCAGGTATCCGACGCCGCCGGCGTTGTCGGCGAGCAACTCCCTGGCGTAGAGCTGCTCGACGTACTGCGAGAGCACGAGCACCGGCAGGCCCGGCACGGCCCGCCTCGCCTCGATCGCGGCGCGCAGCCCGTCATCGGTGAACGTCGGTGGCAGCCGCACGTCGACGATGGCGACCTCGGGCCGCTCGCCGAGCAGCGCGGCGAGGAGCGCGGGCGCGTCACCCACGGCCGCCGCGATCTCGAACCGGTGGGCCTCGAGCAGCCGGACCAGTCCCTCTCTCAGCAGATAGAGGTCTTCGGCGACGACAACACGCACGGCACCTCCAGCACCACGATGGTCGGCCCGCCGGGCGGACTGCTGATCGCCATGATGCCGTCGAAGGACGCCAGCCGCTTCTCCACGCCGGCCAGTCCGCTGCCGGCCGCCGGGTTGGCGCCGCCGAGGCCGAAGTCCGTCACCTCGATGCGCAGCCGACCGGCCGAGTGCGACGCGTCGATCCGCGCCTGCCTGGCGCCGGAGTGCTTGGCGGCGTTGGCGAGCAACTCGGCGACCGCGAAGTAGCACGCGGTCTCGACCGGCGCCGGCGGTCGGCCGTCCAGGTCGATCCGGGTGTCGACGTGCAGCGGCCCGTCCAGCGCGAGCGCGCGTAGCGCGTCGGCGAGGCCGCGATCGGCGAGCACCGGCGGGTGCACGCCACGGACCAGCTCGCGCAGCTCGGTGAGCGCGCGTGCCGACGCCTCGCGGGCCTCGGCGACCAGCGCGAGCGCCGCGTCCGGGTTCACCGTGATCATCCGCTCCGCCGCCCGCAGGCTCATGCCGAGCGCGACGAGCCTGGCCTGAGCGCCGTCGTGCAGGTCGCGCTCCAGCCGTCGCAGGTCGGCCGCGGCCGTGTCGACCGCGTCGGCACGACTCGCGGTCAGCCGCTCGACCCGCGCGGTCAGCTCGACCGCGCGGGTGAGACCCAGCAGCCGGCCGACGACGGGGAAGGTCTGCGGCACGAGCCAGCAGCCGAACCCGATCAGCAGCACCCCCTCCAGCTCCGCGGCGAGCCTCGTCGCGTCGCTCGTGACGGTCACCAGGCCGTACAGCACGTACCTGCCGATCGGCTTGGGCGCGCTGCCAGGCACCACCGCCAGCGGCCCGATGCTCCGCAGGTACCAGCCTTGCGCGGCCACGAGGCCCAGCGCGCCGAACGCCACCATCCCGGCCGCCGCGAGCTGGTCGGCCAGGCGCGGCCAGCTCCTGATCACCAGGACGGCGATGACCAGCAGCGGGACCGACCACCACGGCCACGCCACGAGCACCGCGAGAGCCAGGACGAGCGGCAGCAGCAGAAGTCCCCACGGCTGGCCCGAAGCCTCGCGGGCTGCCATCTTGCCCAGGATCAGGCGGGCGGCTGCCGGGTGGTCGCGCAGCTCGCGCCAGCCGAGCCAGCCGCCGAGCAGCACGAACAGGTATGCCTGCGCCAGGATGACCGCGTCGGTGCCCTGATTCAGCCCGCCCACGGCGCCTATCTTCGTGAGCATGACGCTGGGAATGCCGACGAGCCCGTACCAAGCCAGGTCGGTGCCGCGGGAGAGCTGCATCAGCGTCAGCGCGAGTCTGCCACTGCCGGGCCCGTACAGCCCGTACCCGTACCGGCGAACAACGAAAAATCCGAGCAGACCGAGGGCGATGAGCGCCGCTGGCACGATCCGGGCGGCGAGGTCGGGCTTCAACGCGAGCACCAGCAGCACCGCCGCCGGGATGATCAGCAGCAGCCATAGAGGCATGCTGATGCCCCCCGTTTTCGGGCAGTTCAGCTCACCGGGCCCGCACACGATCGGGTGCCGGCCCAGGATCGAGTAGAGCGTGGCCGCCAGCATCCCGGCGACGACGACCAGCGCGACGCACCAGGCGGCCAGGCGAGAGCGCCCCTGTTGAGCCCTCGCGCGGTCGGCCCGGCGGACCCACAACCAGGCGGCGAGACCGGCACAGACGACGACGACGAACAGGATGTATGTCGCTGGCGAGGTCGACTGCTGGATGACCGCACCCTTGGCCGTGCTGTACGGCATCTGCGCGATGGGCATGA
>JASHPF010000104.1 GCA_030038295.1 Streptosporangiaceae bacterium | reverse complement strand
ACTCGGTGGAGATCATGCCGCCGACGCGCTGACTCGGGGAGTCGGGTGTCCGCAGCTCGGGGATCTGCTCCTCGATGCTCTCCAGCTCGCGCAGCTTCGTGTCATAGTCGATGTCGGAGACCAGCGGCGAGTCCAGGACGTAGTAGCGGTACTGGGCCTCCAGCAGCTCGGCGGCCAGCTCGGCGTGCCGCTCCCTGGGATCCTGCTGCGTCATCGGCTGCTCTCCTCGATCATCTCGGCCGCGACCCTCGCCGCCTCCCGGCAGTGCCGCAGCGCCGCGGTCGCTGCGGCCGGCGCGACCCCGGCGAGGCCGCAGGCCGGCGTGATCACGACCTGCGCGGGCAGCTGGCCGGCCGGCAGCCCGGTCCGCCGCCACATCGCCACGACATCCTCGGCGGTCTGCCGGGGCGTCCGCGGCGGGCCGACCCGCCGAGCCCCCCGCGAGGGCGCCGAAGGGACGACATCCGTTGGCACCGCACCGACCAGCAGGCCAACCCCGGCCTCGGCCAGCTCCGCGATCCGGTCGGTCTCCCGCACCGGGAGCTGGCCGAGGTCGAAGCTGATCGACGTCGCGCCCGCGGCGCGTATTTCGTCGAACGCGGCGGCCGCGCGGCCGCAGCAGTGCACGACGGTGGGCACCGACGGCGCCGCCAGCACCGTCGCCAGTCGCTGACTCGCGACGATCCGGTCGACCGGCGCCACGGTGGCCAGGCCGCTCGCGGTCGGAATCCGCCCGGCCAGCGCGGCCGGCAGGGACGGTTCGTCGAGCTGCACCACGACGGTCGCGCCGGGCACTCGCTTGCGGACGTCGGCGGCGTGCGCGGCGACCCCCTCCGCGAGCGAGGCGGTCAGATCGGCCACCGCGCCGGGGTCGGAAAGCGCGGGATTCGCCGACCGCCTCAGCTCCAGCGTCGCGGCCAGCGTCCAGGGCCCGCACGCCTGGATCTTCAGCGGCCCCGCGTAGCCGGCCGCGACCTCCTCGAGGGTGTCCAGGTCCAGCGACCAGTAGCCGACCGCGCGCGTCAGGTCGCGGCCCGGCCGGTCGGTTAGCTTCCAGCCGGTCGGCGTCAGCTGAACGGGGAGACCGACCAGCAGCGCGGCGGTCCGCCCGGTGAGGTCAGCGCCGGGCCCGCGGCCGGGCAGCTCTGGCAGGTACGGCAGGTCAGGCAGCTCACCGAACACGACCCGGCACGCTTGCGCCGGGTCCGTCCCCGGCATGGAGCCGACGCCGGTCGCCGCCCCGGCGGGCCAGGGGAACCGCTGCTCGGCCACGCTCAGAGCCTAGTGGCGATCAGGCCGCGGACCGCGCCGTGCCGCTGATCGTGGCCGAGCCGAGGACGGCATCGCCGTCGTAGAAGACGACGGCCTGACCCGGCGCCACCCCGCGGGCAGGGTCGCGCAGGCTGACGTCGACCGCGTCGCCGGCCGTCTCGCACACCGCCGGGTACGCCTCGCCGTGCGCGCGCAGCTGGACCAGGCAGCGGAGCGGCGCCGACGGCGGCGCGCAGCCAGACCAGACGGGCCTGATTGCGGCGATCTTCCGGACGTCCAGGGCCTCCGGCGGGCCAACCGTCACGGTGCGCGACACCGGCTCAATGCTCAGCACGTACCTCGGCCTGCCGTCGGCGGCCGGCTGGTCGATGCGCAGGCCCTTGCGCTGGCCGATCGTGAACGCGTAGCTGCCGTCGTGACTGCCGAGCACGGTGCCGTCCAGCGCGACGATCTGCCCGGCCGCGCTGCCGAGCTGACGCCGGAGGAACCCGGCGGTATCACCATCGGCAATGAAGCAGACGTCGTGGCTGTCCGGCTTGTCCGCGACTGCCAGGCCGCGATCGGCTGCCTCCCGGCGGACCTGGTCCTTGGTCGTATCGCCGAGCGGGAACAGGGCCCGGCTGAGCTGCTCGCTGGTGAGCACGCCCAGCACGTACGACTGATCCTTCGCCGCGTCTACGCTGCGCACCAGCCGCCGCCGCCCGGCCGCTGTCCCCGGCACCGGCTCGAGCCGGGCGTGGTGACCGGTGCACACGGCGTCGAAGCCGAGTGCGATCGCCCGGTCGAGCACCGCTGAAAACTTGATCTTCTCGTTGCAGCGCAGGCACGGGTTGGGCGTGTGACCGCGGGCGTACTCGTCGACGAAGTCCTGCACGACGTCGGCGTGGAACTGCTCGGCCATGTCCCACACGTAGAACGGGATGCCGATCACGTCCGCGGCGCGCCGCGCGTCGCGGGCGTCCTCGAGCGTGCAGCAGCCGCGGGCGCCGGTCCGATGCGAGCTCGGACTGCGGGACAGCGCCAGGTGCACGCCCGTGACGTCGTGCCCGGCCGCCGCGGCCCGCGCCGCGGCCACCGCCGAGTCAACCCCGCCGGACATGGCGGCGAGCACGCGCAGTCTGGTCATCGCTGCCAGCTTAGGTGCCAGCGCGGCCGGCCCGGCGGGCCCGCTCGACGACCTCGCCGATCACCGCGCCGAGGGCGTCCACATCGGACTGCTCGGAGCTGTGCCCGAGCGAGAACCGCAGCGAACCCCGAGCCCGCGCCTCGTCGGCGCCCATCGCCAGCAGCACGTGGCTGGGCTGGGCCACGCCCGCCGTGCACGCCGAGCCCGTCGAGCACGCGATGCCGCGGGCGTCGAGCAGCATGAGCAGCGCGTCGCCCTCGCAGCCGGGGAAGGAGAAGTGCGCGTTGCCCGGCAGCCGTCCTGGGCCAGGCGCCGGCCCGTTGAGGATCGCATCGGGGACCGCCGCCCGCACCTGGGCGACCAGGTCGTCGCGCAGCGCGGCGAGCCGCTTCGCCTCGTCTGAGCGGCGCTGCGCCGCCATCTCGACGGCCACCGCGAACGCCCGGATCGCCGGCACGTCGAGCGTGCCGGACCTGACGTCGCGCTCCTGGCCGCCGCCGTGCAGCACCGGCACCGGCTGCTCACCCTTGGCCAGCAACAGGGCCCCGATGCCCACTGGCCCGCCGATCTTGTGCGCGGTGATCGTGAGCGCGGTCGCGCCGGTGTCCGCCAGGCTCACCACCTGCGGGCCGGCCGCCTGCACGGCGTCGCTGTGGAACGGGATCTGGTACTCCGCCGCCAGGGCCGCCAGATCGGCGATCGGCTGCACGGCGCCGACCTCGTTGTTGGCCCACATGATGCTGATCAAGGCCACGTCCGCCGGGTCCTGCTCGATGGCCGCTGCCAGCATGTCGGGGGTGATCACGCCGCTGCGCTCGACCGGAAGCCAGCCCGCCTCGGCGCCCTGCTGCTCGGCCAGCCAGCGCACGCTGTCCAGCACCGCGTGGTGTTCGACCGCGGTGGCGAGCACCCGCCGGCGCCGCGGATCGGCGGCTCGCCTCGCCCAGTACAGCCCCTTGACGGCCAGATTGTCGGCCTCGGTGCCGCCGCTGGTGAAAACCACCTCGCTCGGTCTGGCGCCGTAGGTCTCGGCGATCAGCTCCCTGGCCTCCTCGACGACCCGGCGGGCGCGCCGGCCGGCGTTGTGCAGGGACGAGGCGTTGCCCAGCTGACCGAGTTCCTCGGTCAGCGCCGCGGCCGCAGCGGGCAGCAACGGCGTCGTGGCGGCGTGGTCGAGGTACGCCACCGGGTGCCGCCCGGCAGCGCTGGCGTCTGCAGCACCGCGATCTGACATGATGCGCCCAGCCTAATGGCGTCCGCGGGCGAGGCCGGTCACCGCCGACCGATGAGACCGGCCGTGGGCTGCCGCGCTGGCCGGGTCAGCCCGCCTGCCGCTTGCCGATCTCGTCGATGAGCTGCGGCACGACCTTGAACAGGTCGCCGACCACCCCGAAGTCGGCAAGCTCGAAGATTGGCGCCTCGGGGTCCTTGTTCACGACCATGATCGTCTTGGACGTCTGCATGCCGGCTCGGTGCTGGATCGCGCCGGAGATACCGATCGCGACGTACAGCTGCGGCGACACGGTCTTGCCCGTCTGGCCGACCTGGAACTGGTGCGGGTACCAGCCGGCGTCGGTCGCCGCGCGGGAGGCGCCGACCGCGGCACCGAGCGTGTCGGCGAGCTGCTCGATGAGCGCGAAGTGCTCGGCGGAGCCCAGCCCGCGGCCGCCGGAGACGACGATCGACGCCTCGGTGAGCTCCGGCCGCGCGCCGCGCTCGGCCACGACCTTCCCGGTCACCCTGGCGCGCTTCGCGGCGTCGGTCACGGCGAACTCGACCGGCTCCAGCTCGGCCGCCCCCGCGGCCGGCTCCGGTGTCACGGCGTTCGGCCGCACTGCGATGATCGGCGTGCCCACGCGGACCCTGGACTGCACGGTGATGGCGCCGCCGAAGATGGACTGCTCGCCGACCAGCCCGTCGGCCAGCCCGGTGACGTCGGTCAGGATGCCCGAGCCGGTCTTGACCGCCAGCCGGCCGGCCACCTCCCGGCCCTCCGAGGTGGCGGCCACCAGCACCGCGGCGGGCGCCTTCACGGCGACCAGGTGGGCGAGCAGCTCCGCCTTCGGCGCGACCACGTAGCCGTCATAGTCGGCGCTGTCGGCCACGTACACCTTCGTGGCGCCGAACTCCGCCAGCCTGGCGTGGCCGCCGTCAGCGCCGCCGCCGGTCCACACCACGACGGGCTCGCCGTGTGCGCGCGCCAGCGTCAGCAGCTCGGTGGTGACCTTCTTGACGGTCTCGCCGTCGTGCTCGGCGAGCACCAGGATCTCAGCCATTGCTTTTCGAACCCTTCGGGCAGGTGGGTGCTCAGATGAACTTGCGGGCCGCCAGGAAGTCGGCGGCCTGCGCCCCGCCGTCGCCCTCGTCGGTCACGATGACGCCGGCCGCGCGCGGCGGCCGGGCCGCGTAGCTGACCACCTCGGTCGCGCTGCCCGCGAGTCCCGTCTCGCTCGCGTCCATGCCGAGGTCCGCTACCGTGAGCGTCTCGACCGGCTTCTTCTTGGCCGCCATGATGCCCTTGAACGACGGGTACCGCGGTTCGTTGATCTTCTCGACCACGCTGATCACCGCGGGCAGGGTCGCGTCCACCGTGTCGTAGCCGTAGTCGGCCTGACGGTGAATGCTGATCGAAGTCCCGTCGGTGTCTACCTTGCTCGCGAACGACAACTGCGGTACGTCCAGCCGCTCGGCCAGCATCGACGCCAGCGTGCCCATCCGCGCGTCCGTCGACTCCGACCCGAGGATCACCACGTCGAAGCCGGTCCGGCGCAGCACGCTCGCCAGCACCGCGGAGGTCACCAGACCGTCCGAGCCGCGCAGCGCCGGGTCGCTGACGTGCACGGCCTTGTCGGCCCCCATCGACAGGGCCTTGCGGATCGCGTCGGCCGCCTTGTCCGGGCCCATCGACACGATCGTCACCTCGCCACCGTGCGCCTCGGCCAGCCGCAGGCCCTCCTCGATCGCGTACTCGTCGAGCTCGTTGATGACCGCGTCGGCCGCGTCCCGGTCCAGCGTGCTGTCCTCGGCCCGCAGCTTCCGTTCCGAATAGGTATCCGGCACCTGCTTGACCAAGACCACGATGTTCATGACCTCGCCGACCTTTCTGTCCGCCCCGGCCCGTGCGGGTCCGCCGGCGTCCGGCTACGCCGGCCATGCGAACTGTACAGCGTGCCTACGCCGCCACGCGGGCTGGCGTCGGTCCCGCGGCCGCGGGCACGCTCCGATAACCACATGTTACTAGCCAGTAGAAAGTAACGGCGGGCCGCGGGGGCAACCCGCGCGGGTACTACCCGGCCAGCTGGCGCTCGGCCGCCTCGACGACGTTCTCCAGCAGCATGGCCCTGGTCATCGGGCCGATGCCGCCGGGTACCGGCGCCAGGAAGCCCGCCACCTCCGCCACCGCCGGGGCCACGTCCCCGACCAGGCCCGCGTCGGTTCTGGTGATGCCGACGTCCACGACGGCGGCACCCGGCTTGACCATGTCCGCCGTGAGCAGCGCGGGCCGGCCGGCGGCCACCACGACGATGTCGGCACCGCGCGTGTGCGCCGCCAGGTCCCTGGTGCCGGTGTGACACTGGGTCACGGTGGCGTTCTCGGTCCGCCTGGTGAGCAGCAGGCCGAGCGCCCGGCCGACCGTGATACCCCGCCCGATGACGGTGACCTCGGCGCCGGCGATGGGAACCTCGTAGCGGCGCAGCAGCGTCACGATGCCCTTGGGCGTGCACGGCAGCGGGCCTGGCTCGCCCAGCACCAGCTTGCCGAGGTTGACCGGCTGCAGGCCGTCGGCGTCCTTGTCAGGGTCGATGATCCCGAGCACGCGCTGCGCGTCCAGGCCGGCCGGCAGCGGCAGCTGCACGATGTACCCGGTGCACGCCGGATCGGCGTTGAGCTCGGCGACGACGTCCTCGACCTGCTGCTGCGTGGCGTCGGCCGGCAGGTCCCTTCTGATGCTGCGGATCCCGACCTGCGCGCAGTCCCGATGCTTTCCCGCCACGTAGGCGTGGCTGCCCGGGTCGTCGCCGACCAGCACCGTGCCCAGGCCGGGTATCACGCCCGCGGCCGTGAGCTCCGCCACCCGCTGGGCCAGATCCGCCTTGATCGCCGCGGCCGCGGCCTTGCCATCCAGAATCGTCGCAGTCATCGTGATCATTCTTCCCGCCGAGCCGCGTCGCGTCGTTGTCGGGTTCACCAAGCCAGCCCGTTCCCCTTCTGGGCCGGGCGCTCAGCTGGTCAGTGGTAGAAGTGCCGGACCCCGGTGAAGTAGAGCGCTGCGCCGGCCTCCTGCGCGGCGACGATGGCCAGCTCGTCGCGGATGGAGCCGCCGGGCTCGGCTACCGCGCGTACCCCGGCCTCGAGCAGCACCTCCAGCGCGTCCGGGAACGGGAAGTACGCGTCGCTCGCGGCCACCGACCCGGCCGCGCGGTCGCCCGCCCTGGTCACCGCCAGCCGGCTGGCATCCACGCGGTTCACCTGGCCCATGCCGATCCCGACGCTGGCCCGCCCGGCAGCAAGCAAGATCGCATTCGACTTCACGAAGCGGCAGGCTCGCCAGGCGAACTCCAGGTCGGCCCGGGTGTCGGCGTCGACGGCGCTGCCAGCCACGAGCCTCCAGTCGGCCGGCGAGTCGCCCGGCTGGCTGCCGGTGTCCGGCGTCTGCATGAGCAGGCCGCCGCTGACCTGGCGCCAGCCCACCTGTCCCTGGCGCGGCTCCGCAGGCGGCGGCGGACAGCGCAGCAAGCGCAGGTTCTTCTGCTTGACCAGCACGTCAAGCGCGGCCGGCTCGAAGTCGGGCGCGATGATCACCTCGATGAAGATGTCGGCGACCTGGCTGGCCATGGCCGCGGTGACGACGCCGTTCGCGGCGATCACCCCGCCGAACGCGGAAACCGGGTCGCAGGCGTGCGCCTTGCGGTGTGCCTCAGCGAGGTCCGCGCCGAGCGCGATGCCGCACGGGTTGGCGTGCTTCATGATCGCCACGCACGGCTCAGCGAAGCTGAACGCGGCCCGTCGCGCCGCGTCCGCGTCGACATAGTTGTTGTACGACATGGCCTTGCCGTGCAGGACCTCCGCGCCGACAATGCCCCGATCCGGCTCGCCGCCGCCATCGCTGGCCGGGCGGTACAGCGCGGCACGCTGGTGCGGGTTCTCGCCGTACCGCAGCACGTCCTGCCGCTCCCAGACGGTGGCGACCGCGTCCGGCCAGCCGGTCTGCGCCGCGGTCGGGTCGGGTGCGTACTGCGCGGCGAACCACGACGACACCGCCGCGTCATAGGCCGCGGTGTGCGCGTACGCCCTGGCCGCGAGGCGTCGCCGCTGCTCCAGGGTGAAGCCGCCCGCGGCGAGCGCGGCCAGCACGTCCGAATAGGCCGCGGGGCTCGTCACCACGGCGACGGTGGCGTGGTTTTTCGCGGCCGCGCGCACCATGGCCGGGCCGCCGATGTCGATCTGCTCGACGCACTCGGCCGGGCTGGCGCCGCTGGCGACCGTCTGCTCGAACGGGTAGAGGTTGGAGATCAGCAGCTCGTACGGCTCGATGCCCAGCACGGTGAGCTGCTCGCGATGCGTGTCCTTGGACCGGTCGGCGAGCAGGCCCGCGTGCACGGCCGGGTGCAGCGTCTTGACCCGGCCGTCCAGGCACTCGGGGAAGCCGGTGACGTCCTCGATCGGGGTCACCGGCACGCCTGCCGCGGCGATCGTCCCCGCGGTGCTGCCCGTCGACACGATCTGCACGCCGGCCGCGTGCAGCGCCGTGGCCAGCTCCGCGAGGCCGGTCTTGTCGTAGACGCTGACGAGCGCTCGCCTGATCGCCACCTGGGTCACCCGATCACCACCTTGCTCCGCTGTCCCGCTAGCCGGATGCGCCGATGCGCACCCGGCGGCCCTGCACGGACCACCCGTACCTGACCATCCGGCCAACTGTGTCCACGACGAGCTCCCGCTCGGCGACCTTGATCCGCTCGTGCAGCGTGGCCTCGTCGTCGCCGTCCAGTACCGGCACGGCGGCCTGCGCCAGGATCGGCCCGCTGTCGACGCCGGCGTCGACCAGGATCACGCTGCAGCCGGTGACCTTCACGCCGTACGCCAGCGCGTCGCGCACGCTGTGCAGGCCAGGGAAAGCCGGCAGCAGGGCGGGGTGCGTGTTGATCATCCGGCCGCCGAACCTGCCCAGGAACGCGGCGCCGACGAGCTTGAGGAACCCGGCCGCGACGATGAGATCGGGCTCGAACATGTGGCAGTCGACGGTCAGCTTCCTGTCCCACATGAACCGGTCGGGCGCATCCCCCAGCCGCTGCACGAAGGTCGGTATGCCCGCTGCCTCGGCTCTGGCAACGCCGCCGGTGCCGTCCCGGTCCGCGCCAACCGCCACGATCCGGGCACCGAAGCCCGGATCGGCACACGCGTCGATGAGCGCCTGCAGGATGCTGCCGGTGCCGGATACCAGCACGAGCAATCGCGACTGACTGACGGTGCGCTCCTTCCCCCTCCTTCGCCGCAGCGTACTTCAGCGGTCAGGTCAGGGCAGGGCGGCGGGGCCCGGCGGGGGTTTCCGCTCCATCGGCGGCTCGTCGCCGGCCCATCGGTCCAGGTATATGACGTGCGCGTCCGCGTCCGGTGCGCGCGCGTCGCCGCTGCCCGGACCGGGCGGTCCGGGCAGCGGGCCCGCCCGGCGCAGCCTGAGGTAGTTGGCCACCCCAGCGGTCACCGCCGTGGAGATGCCGAGCTCGAGCGCCGACACGACGCCCACCTGCCACGGCGACGGGCCAACGGCGGCCAGCCGGCCGTCCCCGAGCGGCCCGCCGGAGACCGCTGCCAGCAGCGCGAGCACGGCGCCGGCGACCACCCCGCACACCAGCCCCAGCATCGGCGCGGCGTCCAGGGCGAGTCCGGTAGAGGTTCCGAGGGCCGACACCGCCCTGACCAGCAGCAGGCCGCCGAGCCCGCCGGCCACGTAGGGCAGGGCGAGCACCACGGGTTCCAGCCAGCCGGGCAGCGCCGAGTGCAGCCCCGGCGGCAGGGCCGCGAGCAGCGGAAGGGCGGGCAGCTGGGCCAGCGCCGAGCCGGTCGGCGCGACTACCGTCGAGGTGCCGAACGCGAAGCCGGGGCCGAGCGTGAAGGCGATCGCCCAGACGATCGCGTTGGGCAGGTAGCCGAGCTGGAGCAGCAGCAGGAGTGCCGTACCGACGGCGCCGGGTGCGAGGCTGCGCTGCAGCGTCGTGGCCTCGTGCAGGTGTACGGCCAGGCTGATGCCCGCGACCAGCGCGCCCGCCGCGGCGAGCGCGGCCAGCGAGCCCGCCACGGCGACGACGATCGACCGCGGGCGCTGCGGCAGCAGCCTGATCAGCCTCGGCCACGGCGCCAGCGCCCTGGCTCCGCCGAGCCCGCCCGCGGCCAGCGCGAGCAGGAATCCCCAGGTCACCGCCTGCGGCAGCCAGGCCGAGGCCTGCGCAGACCGGCTCGCGAGCGCGAGCGCTCCGGTCGCGACCGCGTACGGGATCGCGAGGGCCAGCGCGGCGAGCCCCACGTGGCGCAGCCTCGTGACCCGGCCGGCCTGCACGACCCAGCGCCCGGCCCGCCACAGCAGCGCACCCGGCAGCACCACCAGGCCGAGCGGCAGCATGCCGATCCGGCCAGCGCCGCGGAAGGTCACGCCGACGTGGTGGCCGACCAGCCACAGCATGGCCGCGGTGCGCAGCACCGCCGGCAATCCGGAGCCTGCGTGCGGCGCGGCGATGAAGCCGACGAGGACGAGGAGCGTGATCACCGCGAGCCCCGTCCCGGTCACCGCGAGCGCCCCGATGGTTCCGACGGCGAGCAGCGATCGCTGGTCCCCGGCATCCCGGCCGTCCTGGCCCGGGCTCCCGTCGGCCATCCGGCGCGTGCGGCTGGCGGTTGCCGGACGAGCGGTCACGCGGTCAAGCCTGGCAACACCGTCCCCCGCGGCCGGGGAGGCGCGCCGGACCGCGCCGGACCGCGGTGGTCGCGGTGCCCGTTACCCCCGCATGAGGTCGCGCACGAGCCGAGCGGTCTCGCTCGGCGTCCGGCCGACCCGGACGCCCACCTTTTCCAGCGCCTCCTTCTTCGCCTGCGCGGTACCGGCCGACCCGGAGATGATGGCGCCGGCGTGGCCCATCGTCCTCCCCTCGGGCGCGGTGAAACCCGCGACGTAGGCGACGACCGGCTTGCTGATGGTGCGCTCGATGTAGGCGGCCGCGCGCTCCTCGGCGTCGCCGCCGATCTCGCCGATCATGACGATGGCGTCGGTCTCCGGGTCATCCTGGAACGCCTGCAGACAGTCGATGTGCGTGGTGCCGATGATCGGGTCGCCGCCGATCCCCACCGCGGTCGAGAAACCGACGTCGCGCAGCTCGTACATCATCTGGTAGGTGAGCGTGCCGGACTTGGACACCAGGCCGATCCGGCCCTCCGAGGAGATGTCCGCCGGGATAATGCCGGCGTTCGACTTGCCGGGCGAAGCGACGCCGGGGCAGTTGGGGCCGACGATCCTGGTGCGGTTGCCGGTCGCGCACGCGTACGCCCAGAACTGCGCCGTGTCGTGCACCGGCACGCCCTCGGTGATGACGATGACGAGCGGGATGGCCGCGTCGATGGCCTCGGTCACCGCGGCCTTGGTGCCGCTTTCCGGCACGAACACGACCGAGACGTCCGCACCGGTCTCCGCCATGGCGTCGGCCACGCTCGCGAATACCGGAACGCTCCGGCCAGCCAGCTCAACGGTCTGGCCGGCCTTGCGCGGATTCGTGCCACCGACGACGCTGGTGCCGGCGGCGATCATCCGCGCACCGTGCTTGCGGCCCTCCGAGCCGGTGATGCCCTGCACGATGATCCGGCTGTCCGCGGTCAGGAAGATGGCCATCTCATGCTCCGTTCCCGGCTGCGGTGTGCACAGCCGCTGCGGCCAGCTCGGCGGCGCGCCGCGCCGCATCGTCCATGGTCGCGACCTGTTCCACGACCGGCAGCGCGGCATCGGCCAGGATCGCGCGACCCTCGGCGGCCTTGTTGCCGTCCAGCCGCACGACGATGGGGTGCGTCACCTGCTCGCCGCGCTCGGCGAGCAGCGCCATCGCGGACACGATGCCGTTGGCGACCGCGTCGCAGGAGGTGATGCCGCCGAAGACGTTGACGAACACGCTGCGCACGTCCGGATCGGACAGCACGATGTCGAGGCCATTGGCCATCACCTCGGCCGACGCGCCGCCGCCGATGTCGAGGAAGTTCGCCGGCCGGATGCCGCCGAACTCCTCGCCCGCGTAGGCCACCACGTCAAGGGTGGACATCACCAGCCCGGCGCCGTTTCCGATGATCCCGACCGACCCGTCGAGCTTGACGTAGTTCAGGTGCTTGGCCTTGGCCCGCGCTTCCAGCGGGTCAACCGCGGTGGGGTCGGCGAAGGCCGCCCAGTCCTGCCGGAAGGCCGCGTTGTCATCCAGGGTGACCTTGGCGTCCAGCGCGAGGACCCGGCCCTCGCCGGTGTAGACGAGCGGGTTGACCTCGACCAGCGTGGCATCCTCGTCGGTGAACACCGCCCACAGCCGCTCGGCCAGTTCGGCGGCGCCTGGCTGCGCGTGCTCCGGCAGCCCGCCGGTGCGCACGATCTCCAGCGCCATGGCCCGGTCCACGCCGGTGAGCGGACTGACCGGAATCTTCGCCAGCGCCTCGGGCTTGGTCCTGGCCACCTCCTCGATCTCCACGCCGCCCTCGACCGAGCACATGGCGAGGAACGTCCGCTCGGCGCGGTCGATGAGGAAGGACAGGTAGTACTCCTCGGCGATGTCGACATCCTCCGCGACCAGCACGGCGTGCACGGTGTGGCCCTTGATGTCCATGCCCAGGATGGCGTCGGCCCGCTGCCTCGCCTCAGCCGGGTTCGCGGCCAGCTTGACGCCGCCCGCCTTGCCCCGGCCGCCGGTCTTCACCTGAGCCTTGATCACCACCTCCGGCTGGCCGGCCGCCGCGAACTCGGCCGCGATCGACTCGGCCGCCGCGCCGGTGCTGGCGACCCGGCCGCGCTGGATCAGCACGCCGTACTCCGCGAACAGCTCCTTCGCCTGGTATTCGAACAGGTCCACTCGGGTCCGTCCTTATGCTCGGGGTTTCCGCGGTGCACCGCAGCGCGGGCGCCCGCGCCAGGAAGCCTAGTGCTGGGCGGCCCGGTC